>NZ_SACN01000001.1:1216648-1520811 GCF_004005865.1 Sphingomonas crocodyli | reverse complement strand
AGGCGCCGCGCAGCGACACCGCGACGCCACCGCGCCACAGATCCTCATCGATATCCTGCACCTCGGCCAGCGTGCCGCCGCCCCGGCTGATCGCGTTGTGGACGACGGCGTCGAGCTTGCCGAACACCGCGATGCTGCGCTCGACCGCTTCGGTGACGTCCTCGATCCGGCTGACGTCGCCCTTCACCCAGATGGCGTGGCCGCCCTTCTCGCGGATCGCCGCCTCGGTGACGCCGCCATTGTCGCCCGGCGACAGGATGACGATGCGCGCGCCCGCATCGGCGCAGGCGAAGCAGATGCCCCGCCCCAGCCCCGATCCGCCGCCGGTGACGAGGACCACGCGGCCATCCAGATAATGCTTCATGTTCGCAGCCTGCGCCGCCTTCTTCTTCGCGCTCATGGCGTCATCCACCTTCCGCCGTCGGCGCTGATCGTCGTGCCCGTCACGCTGCGCCATGCCGGCGTCAGCAGCGAGGCGATGAGGGGCGCGATGCTGTGCCGCAGATCGGGCGCGGCGAGGCTCATCGCGGGCAGGCCGGGCCGTTCGAGATCGGCGTCCCCCGCCCCCGCCAGCAGCGCGCCGGGCACGGCGAGGCTGTTCACGGTGATGCCCAGCGGCCCCCATTTGCGCGCGACCGCCTTGGCGATCGATCGTTGCCCTTCGGCGACGGTCGCCCAGGCGACGAGGCCCGCAGCGCCCGTCATCGCCAGCGACGGTTCGATCAGGATCACCGCCCCGCCCCGTTCGCGCAGCGCATGATAGCCCGCCTTGAAGAAAGCGAGGATGTGGTGCAGCGGCTCCTCCGCAATCGCGGCCCAATGATCGGCCGACATCTTGTGGATCCTGGCGGGCTTGCCCGCGCGCGGATCGATCCACGCCCATATCAGCGCGTCGACAGGCCCCAGCGCCGCCAGATCATAAGCCGCCGAAGGATCGATGACGGTCACGCGCGCGCCGCCGGCCTCCAACCCTTCCGCCAGTTCGGACGCCACGGGGCCGGCGCCGAACAGGGCGATATGCTTCGCATCTTCCATGCGTCTTTCGCCGCTCCCTGCTGCCCATATCCACGTCGGGCTTCGCCGGGGACCGAACCATTGCCGGTCATAGCCGTCAAGACGATTGGAATAGTTTTTCCAGATATCGAGAAGATTTACAATTTCGAGTAGCGCGCCGGCCCGCTACGCTGTCGGCAAAACAGACGGGAGAGGATGATGCTCGAACTGGCGAAGGGGCTGTACGTCGTGGCGGGGGCCGGCGGCGGCGGGATCGGGACAGACACCTGCACGCGTATCGCCGAGGCGGGCGGCACCGTGCTGGGCCTCGACAAGACCGAGATCGGTTGCGAGACGGCGCGCGCCGCGCTGGGCGACGGGCACCGCGTCGTGCAGATCGACCTGGAGGACGAGGCGGGGCTGGCGACAGTGCTGGAGGAGGCGCAGCGCGACTTCGGGCTGGTGCGCGGGCTAGCCAACATCGTCGGCGGCATTCCCGATCGCAAGCTGGTCGCGCCTTTGCTCGACCTCGACGGACAGGCGAATTTCGAACGGCTGATCCGGCTCAACCTCCTCCCCGGCCTCGCCGCCTCGCGCGCGGTGGCGCGGATGATGCAGGCGCATGGCGAAGGCGGCAGCATCGTCAACACCGCGTCGATGGTGGGGCAGGTTTCGATGGCCTATGCCGCCGGCTATGGCGCGTCGAAGGCGGCATTGATGAACCTGACGCGGACGATGGCGGTCGAATGGGGGCGGATCGGCATCCGCGTCAACGCGGTCTCCCCCGGCACGATCAAGACCGCCAAGATCGGCCGCGACAGCCTGAACACCAATTCGGCCGAGCAAGCGGAGGCGGAGAAGGCGGCCGAACGCGCGGTGATCCCGCTGGGCCGGCGCGGGCTGCCCGACGATGTGTCGGACGTGATCCTGTTCTTCCTGTCCGATCTCTCGCGCTACGTTTCGGGGCAGATATTGGGCGTCGACGGCGGCGCGATGGCGCGGGCGCCCTATGACGATGCGGACAATGTTTCGGTGTTCATTACCGATGCCGGGACGCGTGCGCGGTTGAAGCAGAGTTGAGCTTCGGAATTGGGACATTTGCCCAACAATGCGAGCCGAAGTACGATTGTCGAATGCCGTATTTGCTCTGGGAAGTCTGGACTGACGAAGAGGGCTTCGAGGAATTTACCCTTGTAAGCGAAGCCTCTGATAAACGTATCGCAGACTGCTTTCCGGCGCTGAAGCGAACATTGAGCATCTACGCTTCATCGAGTTTTGAAGCGCGTCGAATATATGGGCGCATGTCCGTTGATGAAGAATGGGTTCCGCCGGACGGCATAGAGGATCAGATCGTCACTGATGCCGACGCCGCACATCAAGCCGACTATCTGGCTAGGCGTGATGTCGGCTGACTTCAGCTTTTGAAATAATCAGCCTTCGTCACGCGCCCTTATCGCGCACTACCCCAGCGTCAAATAAAGCTCCGCCTCGATCAGCCACGCGGCACCCGTCTGTCGCCACTTCGCGGTGTAGTCGCCGCTGGCGATGATCCGGTCGCCGACCGCGCCTTGCCATGTGCCATGTTCGAAGGCGATCGGCTCGATGGATGAGGCGACCACTCGGTCGGGGGTGCGCGTGTAGATGACGCGTTCGGGCGCGGCGAATTCGCGCTTCCAGGCGAGGAGTTGCGCCTTGCGGCCCGACAGCAATGCGCTGTCGGTGCCGGTGACGAGGACCGCGTCGGGCGCAAGCAATGGCCCGATCGCGGCAAGGTCCGCCTCGGCGAGCGCGCGGTTGAAGGCGGCTCGGGTGAGGCGGATGGAAAGGTCGGCTTCGGTCGTCATGACCGAAGCCTCTATCAGATCGCGCC
Source organism: Sphingomonas crocodyli (assembly GCF_004005865.1). NCBI lineage: Bacteria > Pseudomonadati > Pseudomonadota > Alphaproteobacteria > Sphingomonadales > Sphingomonadaceae > Sphingomonas > Sphingomonas crocodyli. The sequence continues at coordinate 1,517,948 of NZ_SACN01000001.1, read as the reverse complement.
TTGCGCTTTCAGCCCCGCAATCTCGTCGTCGTTCATGCCGAGCAGGTCGCCGAACACTTCCGCATTGTGCTGGCCGATTTCGGTCGGCGCGGTGGTGCGGATCGAGCTGGGGGTATCGGACAGGCGCGGGAAGGCGTTCTGCATCTTGAACTTGCCCCAGCGCGGGCTGTCGACCTCGACCAGCGCATCGCGGGCGGCGAAGTGGGGGTCTTCGAGCATCTCGGCGGCGCGGTAGATCTTGCCGGCGGGGATGCTGTGTTCGATCATCAGCGCTTCGAGCTGGTCGACCGTGAGCGTGCGGGTCCATTCGGCGATGATCTCGTCGAGCTCACGCAGGTTGTTCGCGCGGGCGACGTGGGTGGCGTAGCGCGGGTTCTGCGCCAGTTCGGGCTGGCCCATCGCCTTGGCGAGGCGGGCGAAGATGCCGTCCTGATTGGCGCCGATCAGATATTCGCCGTCGCTGCACGGATAGACGTTGGAGGGGGAGACGCCCTCGAGGATCGATCCGGTGCGCTTCCGGATGTGGCCCGAAATCATATATTCGGGGACGATGCTTTCCATCACCTGCAGCACGGCTTCGTAGAGCGCGCTGTCGACGACCTGGCCCTTGCCGGTGGTCTGGCGGGCGTGGAGGGCGGCGAGCGCGCCCATGCAGCCATAGGTGGCGGCCAGGCTGTCGCCGATCGAGACGCCCATGCGGCTGGGCGCGCGATCGGGGTCGCCGACGATGTAGCGCCATCCGCCCATCGCCTCCCCGATCCCGCCGAAGCCCGCGCGGCTCGAATAGGGGCCGGACTGGCCATAGCCCGAGACGCGCACGATGATCAGGCCGGGGTTGATCGCGTGGAGCGTTTCGGGGCTGAGGCCCCATTTCTCCAGCGTGCCGGGCTTGAAATTCTCGATCAGGATGTCGGCATGGGCGACGAGCTTGCGCACGATTTCTTGTCCCTCGGGCACGCGCAGATTGGCCGTGACCGACTTCTTGTTGCGGGAGACGACCTCCCACCACAATTTCTCGTCGCCGTGGCCCCAGTTGCGCATCGGATCGCCCATTTCGGGCGGCTCGATCTTGATGATCTCGGCGCCCATGTCGCCGAGCAGCTGGCCGCAGAAGGGGCCGGCGATGAGCTGGCCCATTTCGACCACGCGGATGCCCTTGAGGGCGCCATTGTTCACAACGTCTGTCATGCCGATTACTCCGCCGCGACCGCAAGGTGGCGCCACACCGGCTGCTGCGGCGCGGGCAGGCCCGTTTCGGCTTCGCAGGTGGCGCGCAGTTCTTCAATCGATCCGCCATGATCGAACAAGGGCAGCGGATCGGGCGACGTCATGTCGGCGCGCAGCTTCGTGGTCGCGGCGTCGTCGACCGCGCCGTCGACGATCACGACGCCATAAGCGCGCGCGCCTTCGACGGTGACGAGGCCCTGGGCGACTTCCTTCGCCACCAGCGCCGGATCGCGCTGGAGCGGATCGCCCCAGCCACCGCCGCCCCAGGTGATGAAGTGGAGCATGTCGCCCGCTTCGACGGCCATATTCTCGAGCTTGTTGCCGACGATGGTCTGGGTGCCGTCGGCCTTTTCGAGGATCTTCTTGGCGCGCGCGCCCGGCTTGCCGCCGTTGACGCCCCACGGCTTGGTGAACCAGCGGTCGTCGTGGATCGCGATCGTGCCCGGCTCGGTAAAGCGGTAGGTCATGTGGATGCCGTTGCCGCCGCGATGGAGGCCCGCACCGCCCGAATCCGGGGCGGTCTCATAGCGTTCGATAACGAGCGGGAAGTAGCGTTCGAGGAACTCGTTGGGCACGTTGGTGAAGCCCGGCCACAGCGAATGGCCGTCCGGCCCGTCGCCCATCGGGCGCCCCGGAATGCCGCCGAAGCCGATCTGGAACAGCTGGAACCACTGCCCCTCTCCATCCACGCCCGAATAGAAGAGGTGGGGCGAGGAGGAGAAACCGGCCGCGTTGAGGAATTCGGGGGTCTTCTGCCCCAGCAATCCGCCCAGGATATCGAAGATGCGGCCGAGCGCGTGGGTGCGACCCGAGAGCGCGGCGGGATAGTTCGGCTTGAGGAGCGAGCCCCTGGGGATGCGCACCTCGATCAGATCGTAGAAGCCGTCGTTGAACAGGATCTGCGGGTCGAAGACCATGATCATGTAGATGCCGAAGAACATCTTGAACATGTTTTCGTTGAGGAAGAAGTTGATCGCGGCCGGGCTCTGCGGATCGGTGCCGTCGAAATCGAGGATGACCTTTTCGCCTTCGCGGTGCATGGTGCAGCGGATGCGATAGGGGCCGAAGCCCATGCCGTCGTCGCAGATGAAATCCTCGAAGCTGACCGGCGCTTCGCCGATCGAGGTCGAGATGAGATGCTTCATCGCGCGATAGTTGCGCGCGAGCAGTTCCTCGGTCGCCGAAACATAGACGTCCTCGCCGAAGCGGACCGCCATCTCTTCGATCCGGCGTGCGGCGACGCGGCAGGAAGCGATGAGCGCGTTCAGATCGGCCTTGCACCAATCGGCCTTGCGCGACTGGTGCATGATCAGACGGATCAGATCGGCGTTATAGACGCCCTTCGAATAGATCTTCACCGGCGGGATGCGCACGCCTTCCTCGAAGATCGAATGCGCGTCGATCGGCATCGAGCCGGCGACCTTGCCGCCGATGTCGCTCTGGTGCCCGAACATCGCGGTGAAGGCGAGCAGGCGCCCCTCGCGATAGACGGGCAGCAGCACCATCCAGTCGTTCGAATGGCTGATCGCGCCTTCGACCGAATAGGGATCCGACATCATAAACATGTCGCCTTCCTCGATCGTGCCTTCATAGCCGGCCAGGAAGCCGCCGATGAAGCTGCCGAACTGGCCGACGATCATCCGGCCCTTATGGTCGGCGATCAGCGGGAAGGCGTCGCCCTGTTCGCGGATGCCGGGTGACATCGCGGTGCGGACCAGGGTCGCGTCCATTTCGACGCGTGCGTTGCGCAGCGCGTTTTCGATGACCTCCAGCGTGACCGGATCGATCGGCTTCGACGCGAAGGGGGCGGGATGGGTTTCGATGATCTGTGCGGGCATCTTCTATAGCCTCCTTCAGGCGGCCGGATTGATCAGGATGTTGCCGACGCGGTCGACCGTGGCGACGCAGCCGCCTTCGATGAGCGTGGTCGAGTCCATCTCGATAACGATGGCGGGGCCGGGGATGATGTCCCCCTGCTCCAGCTTGGCGCGGTCGTAGATCGCGCCGGGGCGGAAATCGCCGTCGAGCCAGATCTGATGGTCGCGGATCTTGGCCTGCGCCGGATCGCCGTCGCCGACCGGCAGATCGGCCGCCGGCAGATCGAGCGTCGCGCCCATCGCCACCGCGCGCAGGTTCACCAGCTCGTGCGGGCTTTCCATGTTGAAGGTGAAGAGGCGGTGATGCTCCTCATCGAAGCGCGCCTCGACCCCGGCAAGCCCGTCGCAGCGCAGCGTTTCGGGATCGATCGACAGCGGCACTTCGAACGCCTGGCCTTCGTAGCGGACATCGATTTCGAACTGCGCGGTGATCTCCGACGCCGGAATGCCGTCGTCGGTGAGCTGCTTTTCCACCTGCGCGCGCATCTCTTCAAGGATGCCGATCACCTCGGCCTCATCGGTCTCGGTGAACCGCTTGGAGAAGCTGCGCGCGGTCTCGGTGCGGGTGCGGGTCGTCGCGTCGCCCAGCGCGCACAGCACGCCCGGCGAGACCGGCGAGACGGCGGGCCAGCTGCCCATCAGCCGCGCGACCGCATTGACGTGGAGCGGGCCGGCGCCGCCAAAGCCCATCAGCGCGAAGTCGCGCGGGTCATAGCCCTGCTGGACCGAGATCATGCGCAGCGCGCCGAACATATTCTCGTTCACGATGTCGATGATGCCGCGCGCGGCTTCGTACAGGCCGATGCCCAGCGCGTCGGCGATCGTCTGGACCGCCTTGATCGAACCTTCGCGATCGAGCTTGAAGGTGCCGCCCAGCAACGCCTCGGGCAGATAGCCCAGCACGACGTTGGCGTCGGTCACCGTCGGCAGCGTGCCGCCCTTGCCATAGGCCACCGGCCCCGGCACCGCGCCCGCCGACTGCGGGCCGACACGCAGCGCCTTGGTGAGTTCGGGAACGTAGGCGATCGAGCCGCCGCCAGCACCGACCGTCTTGACGTCGAGCGCCGAGGCGCGGACCGCGAGGTGGCCGACCTCGGTGGTGCGCACGCGGCGCGCCTCAAGGTTCTCGATCAGCGCGACGTCGGTCGAGGTGCCGCCGACGTCGAGCGTCAGGATGTTCTTGATGCCCGCATTCTTGCCGACCCACAAAGCGCCGGTGACGCCGCCCGCCGGGCCCGACATCAGCAGCGACACCGGATGCTGTTCGGACATTTCCGACGACATCAGCCCGCCGTCCGAGCGCAGCAGCGACAGCCGCCCCGCCATCCCGCTGTCGCGCAGCTTGGAGCGCAGGTTGCGGACGTAGCGGCCGACCACCGGGCGCACCGCGGCGTTGGCGACCGTCGTCAGCGTGCGCTCATATTCCTGCATTTCGGGCAGGACTTCGTGGCTCAAGGAGACGGGGATGTCGGGCATGATCTCGGCCGCCAGTTCGGCGACCCGCTTCTCATGCGCACCGTTGAGGTAAGCGTTCATCAGGCTGACCGTCAGCGCCTCGACACCCTGCGCCTTCAGCTTTTCGAGCTGCCCACGAATGTCGGCATCGTCGATGCCTTCGATCTCATTGCCGCGCGCATCCAGACGCCCCTGAATCTCGAACGTGTCGAGCAAAGCCGCCAGCGGCTCGGGCTTCGGCCAGATGATCCAGCCGGCCAGACCGCCCGGCACGAAGCTGCGCGCGATCTGCATGATCTGGCGATAGCCGCGCGTGACGATCAGACCGACGCGCGCGCCCTTCCCTTCCAGCACCGCATTGGTCGCGACCGTCGTGCCGTGCAGGAAAGTCTCGATATCCGCCGGCGTGATCCCGGCCTTCTCGCAGATCGCGGTGACGCCGTTCAGGATGCCGACCGAAGAGTCGGCCGGGGTCGACGGCGTCTTGTGCCGCCAGAAGCTGCCCGATTCCTCCTCAAGGAGGAGCAGGTCGGTGAAGGTGCCGCCTACGTCGACGCCCAGACGATATGCCATGTCTCAGTTGCTCCGGATATTCTGCGGAAAGCCGCCGGCGCGGGCGACCATCGAAGGAAGTGGCTTGCGCATCACATCGGTGAACCAGCGGTTCGCCGCGATCAGCGCGTCGAGATCGAGCCCGGTCGCCACACCTGAGCGATCGAGCAGATAGTGGACGTCCTCTGTGGGCACGTTGCCCGCCGCACCCGGCGCGAAGGGGCAGCCGCCAAGGCCGCCCAGCGAGGCGTCGATCGTGGCGGCGCCCGCCTCCACCGCCGCCCAGACGTTCGCCAGGCCGGTGTTGCGGGTGTTGTGGAAATGGCAGCGGACCGGGATGTCGCCGATCGCATCGCGCACGCGGCCAACCAGATCGGTCACCTGCGCGGGCACGGCGACACCGATCGTATCGGCCAGCGCGATTTCGCGGGGATTGGCGTCGGCAAGGCGCTTGGCCATTTCGACGACATGATCGGGCGAAACATCGCCTTCGAACGGGCAGCCGAAGGACGCGCCGATCGTCACCTGCGCGCTGCGCCCTTCGGCGAGGCCGAGGCGGATGATGTCGCGCGCGACATCGACCGATTCGAACGCGGTCTGCCCCTGATTGCGCATCGCGAAGCTATCGGTCGCGACGCACACCGCGCCCAGTTCGTGAACCTTGGTCGCCAGCGCCCGTTCGGCGCCGCGCACGTTGAGGACGAGGCCGATATAGGTGACGCCGTCGATATCGGGCAGGCCGTCGATAACCTCGGCGGCGTCGGCCATTTGCGGCACCTTCTTCGGGTTGACGAAGCTCGCCACCTCGATCCGGCGGATGCCCGCGCTCACCGCACGGCGAACAAGCTCGATCTTGTCCGCGGTGGGCACGACGAGGCTTTCATTCTGAAGGCCATCACGCGGACCGACCTCGACAATCTCTATGCTGGTCATGCTGGGCCTCCCTCCCAAGGCGGCGCACCGCGCCACCGTCCAGGGAAAGAGTTTTGCTTGGGCGCCCGTGTGACGGAACAAGGTCAGCGGGCTTTGTTCGCCTGGCGAACGGTGATTTTCAGCCCTCAACGGAAAACGCCGGGCAAGGGGACCAGCCCTTGCCCGGCGCTACGCCCTCCTGCGGGTGTTCGGGGCTAGCCGCGCTTGGCGGCGAGGCCGTTCAGATGCGCGATCGTCTCGGCTTCGCTGACGACGTCGGCATATTTGGCGTTCATGTCGAACAGGTTGGCTTCATGCGGCGCGGGGTGCCGATCGCCGCACGCCTCGGCGATCACCGAGGTCCGGAAGCCATGCGACATCGCGTCGACGCAGGTCGCGCGCACGCAACCGCTGGTCGAAACGCCGGTCAGCATCACGCCGTCGACGCCCATCGCGGTCAGCGTCGAGGCGAGCGAGGTGCCGAAGAAGGCGCTGGGATATTGTTTCGAGACGATCAGCTCGTCGGCCTCGGGCACCAGCCCCTTGGGCCAAGCGCCCATCGGATTGCCCTGCAGGAAATAGCGCAGCGGCTTCGACTTTTCGAAGAAGCGGCCGCCGTCGAGCGCGAGCGGATGATAGACGACGTTGGTCAGGATCACCGGCACGCCCGCCGCCCGCGCCGCTTCGCGAACGCGCAGGGTGGAGAGGAGCGAGGCGTCCGATCCCATGTAGAGATCGCATTCGGGATTGAAGTACGCCTCGACCATGTCGATCACGATCAGCGCCAGCTTGTCGCCGAAGCCGACGCGACGCCCGAAGGCGCGGGCATAGTTTTCGGACAGGTCGTCGCTCATCTTTCTCGTCCTTCAGTAGAGCCAGGGCTGGGCGCGGCGCTGTGCGGCCTCGAACCCATCGATGTCGGTGGCGGCGCGGGCCATGATCGTGTCGATCTCGTCCCAGCCGTTGAGCAGGCGTTCCTTGGCGGGCGCATCGATATCGAACGCGATCGAGATGTCGCCGCGCCCGATGCGCTGGGCAGGCAGGTCGACGCTCAGCGCACCCTGTGCGGCGGCATCGGTCAACTGGCCTATCGCCTCGCGATCCAGCCGGATCGCCAGCACGCCGTTGCGCAGGCAGTTCGCCGCGAAGATTTCGCCGAAGCTTTCGGCGACGACGCAGGTGATGCCCGCGCCCGCGAGCGCCCAGACCGCCTGCTCGCGGCTCGATCCGCAACCGAATTCGCGCCCTGCCAGCACGATCCCCGCACCGGCCGCCAGCGCCGGATCGACCGGATTGTCGACGGGCTGATCATCGGCATCGAAGCGGCGATCATAGCAAAGGTAACGGCCCAGCCCGTCCTTCTCCATGATCAGCAGGAAGCGCGCCGGGAACAGGACGTCGGTGTCGATCCGGTCCTCGATCAACGCGAGTGCGGGGGCTTCGAGCGTGGTGAAGGCCTTCATACCAGATCCCGCACGTCGACGAGGTGGCCGGTGACGGCGGCGGCCGCGGCCATTGCGGGGCTCATCAAATGGGTGCGCCCGCCCCGGCCCTGCCGTCCTTCGAAATTACGGTTCGACGTGGCGGCGCAGCGTTCGCCGGGGGTCAGCCGATCCTCGTTCATCGCGACGCACATCGAACAGCCCGCCTCGCGCCATTCGAAGCCTGCGTCGCGGAAGATGCGGTCGAGCCCCTCGGCCTCGGCCTGATGCTTGACCGGGGTGGAGCCGGGAACGACGAGCGCACGGACGTTCGATGCGACGCGGCGGCCGGCGGCGACCTTCGCCGCCTCGCGCAGATCCTCGATCCGGCCGTTGGTGCAGCTGCCGATGAACACGCGGTCGATCGCGATGTCGGTCAAGGCCGCGCCCGCCGTCAGGCCCATATAATCGAGCGCGCGGCGTTGTTGCGCCTTGGCCGCATCGGTGGGTGCGGCTTCGGGATCAGGCACGCGCCCGCCGATCGCGGCGGCGTCCTGCGGGTTGGTGCCCCACGTCACCTGCGGCGAAAGGTTCGACACATCGACCGTCAGCGTCGCGTCATAGACGGCGTCCGCATCGCTCGGCAGCGTGCGCCAGTAATCGACGGCTGCGGCGAAGGCGTCGCCCTGCGGCGCATAAGGCCGTCCCTCGACCCACGCAAAGGTGGTCGCGTCGGGCGCGACGAGGCCGATGCGCGCGCCCGCCTCGATCGTCATGTTGCACAGGGTCATGCGCGCGGCCATCGACATGGCCGACACCGCCTCGCCGCGATATTCGACCGCATAGCCGGTGCCGAAGCCTGCGCCGAAGCGGCCGATCAGGTAGAGCGCGAGATCCTTCGCCCCGACCCAGGCGGGCAGATCGCCCTCGATCCGCACTTCCATCGTCTTCGCGCGCGTCTGGACGATGCACTGCGTCGCCAGCACGGTCGCGCAGTCGCTCGCGCCGATACCGAAGGCCAGCGCGCCGAAAGCACCGTGGGTCGAGGTGTGGCTGTCACCGCAGGCCAAAGTGATGCCGGGCAGCGTGAAGCCCTGTTCGGGGCCGATCACATGGACGATGCCCTGACGCGGATCATCGAGTGCGATGTGCGGCAGGCCGAAGTCGCGCGCATTTTCCGCGAGCCGCGCGACCTGCGCCGCCGCCAGCCCGGTCAACGCCTCGCTGCGCCCATCGCTGGGCACCGCATGATCGGGCACGGCCAGGTTCACGCCCGGCCGCCGCGCGGGGCGATCGCGGTCGCGCAAGGCGAGGAAGGACTGGTGGGTGCTCACCTCCTGCAGCAGGTGACGATCGACATAGAGAAGCGTCGATCCGTCGCCCATGTCGGCGACGACATGCGCGTCCCACAATTTGTCGTAGAGGGTGCGGCCCGCCATCGGATCAGCGCGCGATCTGGATGATGACGCGGCCGACATCCTTGGCCGCGTCGCCGGTCAGCAGCGCGAAGGCGTCCGCCGCCTGTTCGAGCGGGAAACGCGCGCTGATCGTCGGGGAGAGATCGAGCTTGCCTTCCGCAATCAGGCGCAGCGCGCGCGCCTGATCGGGGCCGCCGCGTACGCCGACGACGTGGAGTTCGCGGTTGACGATATCCCAGTTGGTGACGGGCAAAGCGCCGCCGCCGGTCAGCGCGATCGTGGCGCCGGGGGCCGCGACCTTGAACGCCTGCTCCATGCCCCATTCGGTCGCCGATGTTTCGACGATACCGGCAAAGCCAGCGGGGAAAGCCTCCAGCACCGCAGGCGAGACATCCTCGCCATGCGCATTGATGCGGAACACGCGCTCGGCGCCCAGTTCGCCCGCCATGCCGGCCTTGGCGCCGCGCCCGCCGATGGCGATGGGCTTGAGGCCGATCGCGCGGGCGGTGGCGATCGCGCCATGTCCCATCGCGCCGACCCCGACGATCGCGACCGGCGAACCTTCGGGCAGGCCCAATTTGTCGAAGGCGTTGAGCGCATCGACGACGCCGGTGATCATCGCCGCCGCCTCATCGCTGACGCCATCGGGCATCACGCACAGCTTGCGCACCGAAACGAGCGCATAATCCTGCGCGCAGATCTGACGAACGTAGCGGCCGAGATCGGGCGAGAGGCACAGATTGGTGCGGCCTGCCGAACAGTTCGCACAGGTGCCGCAATTGTCGAGCGACTGCGCGGTGACACGCTGCCCGACTTCGAAGCCCGTCACGTCCGGCCCGAGCGCCGCAATCTCCGCCGAGAAATCGGCGCCGATGCCGATCGGATATTCGGTAACGTAGCGCCCGCCGCGATTGAGATAGACGCCGAGGCAGGTGCCGTAAGGCGAATAAGCCAGCACGCGCACCAGCACCTCGCCCGGTCCGGGCGTGGGGATTTCGATGTCGTCGATCCGCAGATCCGCCGGACCGTGAAGCCGTGCCGCGCGCATTACTGACGGCCGAACTGCCAGACGAGGACGGTGCAGCCCTTGGTCGATCCGGTCGCGCCCAGCAGCGGCGTATCCGCCTCACCCGACGTATAGTCCTGCGGCACGAAGTCGCCCGCGGTGCCATCGACCGAACCGGCGAGGATGAACGCCTCCCAATCCGTACCCAGCACCGGCGCCGTGCCCTGCCAGCCGGCGGGGATTTCGGCGATCAAAGTGCGCGCACCCGACACCGGATCGGCGCTGAGCGGCTTGATGCCCCATTCGGCCGGGAAGGCCGCGTCGGGGCCGGCGGCGACATCGGCGACCGGCAGGCTGAAGACGTGGCCGCGCGGATCGTTCGATTCCGGCAGCGGATATTCCTTCGGCTCGGCCGGTTCGTGGACGAGGTTGAGGACGAGCACGCCGTCGCTGCGGGTCAGCGCCATCGCGCCGATATGCGATTTCTCGTCATGGCCGTGGACGATGTGCGCGGGGCGATAGAAATAATCGCCCTCCTTCCAATAATGCACGTCGTCGAGCGTGACCGAACCTTCGAGGATGAACACTTCCTCGACCGCGTCATGATAATGGGCGACGCCGCCGCCGCGCCAGTTTTCGGGAATGCCGACGATCGACGTGACATGCCCGGTCGCCTCGTCGAGGCCCAGCAGGCGGCGGCGCAGGCCGTGCTTGCCCAGAGGCTCCCACGGCATTTCGGAGGCGCGAATGCGCTGGAGCGGTTTTTCGGTCTTACGCATCGCGCCCATGATCAGAACTCCTCCATCAGACGGCCGAAACCTTCCTTGCGATCCATCACGCCATTGGCGCGCAGCGCGTGCCAGTAGGTCGCGGTGTTGATCGCGATCACCGGCTTGCCGAGCCACAGTTCGGCCGCCGCCGCGATCCGCATCGCCGACACGTTGGTGCCGCACTGGATCAGCGCATCGACATCGTCGCCATCGAGCGCGCGGAACGTATCGCGGATCGTTTCGGGCGTCTGTTCCGCGATGGCATGCCACGACGGGCACTGCAGCGGAATGTCGCGCACCGTTTCGTAACCGTGATCCGACAGGAAGTTGCTGACCTCGGCATTGGCGGTCGGATAATAAGGCGAGAAGAACGCCACCTTCTTGATGTTCTGCCCGTACGCCTTGAGCGCGGCGACGACCGATTCCGCGCCGGTCGAAACGCCCAGGCCCGAAACCTGCTCGACATTCTGGCGCCACTTCACCGCACCTTCGGCCCCGCCGAAGAAGGTGACGGCCGACATGCCCATGACCAGATAATCGGGGGCGCAGGTCAGCACGCCCTTCACCGCGTCGATCGTGTTGTGGCTGATCTCCCACGCGCCGGCCATGAAGGTCTCGTTCGAAACCGCCTTGGCATTGTCGACGACGATGCGGCTGTAATGGTTGGTCACGCCCGCGGGGCGCAGATCGTCGAAGTCGGGCTGGACGACCGTGTTGGTCGACGGGCCGAGCACGCCGAACTTGTAGCGATAGCCCAGAACGTCCTTGTTGCGGCGTTCGATGGGGGGTGCGATCTGAAGGTCGGTCACTGGATGCCCTCCTCTTCTTCAAGGCTCTGGAACATGGCCTGGCGCAGCAGATAGTCGCGACGCAGGCCGGGATCGGCGTGGATGGTGCGCATGCGTTCGCGGCGCTTCTTGGCCGCTTCGTCCGCGCCCTGCTCCATCAGCGCCATATTCTCGATCGTCTGCGCCTGGATGAAGCTGTGCGTCACGGTGCGGCGCTGGCGCTCGAACAGGGCGAGCAGGCCGGCGTCGCCGCCCTTGCGCAGGATGCGATGCAGCTTGTCGGCCAGGTTCCACGCATCGTGGATGCCGCTGTTCATGCCGAAGCCGCCCATCGGGCTGTTGAGGTGCGCGGCATCGCCGATGATCGCCATGCGACCTTTAAGAAACTTGTCGGCCACGCGCTGATGCACGCGATAGATCTGGCGATAGTCGGTGACGACCGGCTGATCGCCCACGATCCGGCGGAACACGTCCGCCGCCTTCGCATCCGACGTCAGATCCTCATTGGTCGCATCGCCATCGGCCGGCACCAGCACGCGCCAGAATTTCGGCACGCGCAGCAGGACCAGCCATTCGGCGGGATCGGCGATGTAATTGACGTAGGACAGATCCGGAACGACGTCCTCGATCGGGAACTGGGTCGACATGCTGAGGAATTTCTCCTCATAGGTGAACCCACCGAACTCCGCGCCGATCAGCTTGCGGACGATCGAGCGCGATCCGTCCGCGCCGACCAGGAACCTGGCCGCGATCTCGACCTTCTCGCCATTCTGCTCGATGGTGGCGATCACTTCGTCGCCGGTGTCGCGCGCGTCGATCAACGGCGCGTTGAACAGCACCTCGACATTGCTCTCGCCCGCCAGCCGTTCGGCCAGCAGGTTGGCCATGTAGAATTGCTCGCACTGGAGACGGAAGGGATAGCGGGTGCGATCGGCGACTTCGCTCAGATCGAACTCCAGCCGCTCGCCGCTCTGGCGATCGCGCCACTGATAGACGGGCGCCTTCAGCCCCTGTGCGATCAGCGGTTCGGCCACACCGATCTCATCGAGCATTTCCAGCGAGGCGGCATGGAAAGTCGAAGCGCGCAGATCGTTCGCGCACGACGATTCCGCTTCCACCAGCATCACCGACAAACCCATCGATGCCAGCCGCGCTGCGCATACCGTCCCGACGGGGCCGGCCCCAACCACCAGCACTTCGACTTTCCGCATCTTATGACCACCCAAGTCTTATGTCTGTCACACGGGTTCAGATGGCATTCGGTTGCGTAACGGCGCCAATCACTTGCGCTGTTTGTTCGCCTGGCGGACAGTGCCCGGCGAGCGGTGTTGCCCGCGCTTGACTTGCGCCCGTCAGGTAAGGACGTTTCCCGTATGGAAGACGATCAGAAGGCCGAAAAAGACGGATCGATCCGCGCGATCAGCCGCGCGATCGCGGTGCTGCAGGCGATCAACCGCAACGGCGCGCTCACGCTGACCGAAATTGCGGACAATGCGGGCATCCCGCACCCCACCGCGACGCGCATCGTGCGCACGTTGCTGGAGGAGCGGCTGATCGAGCGCGAGCCGTCGCGCAAGCGTTACCGCCCGACCGCCCTGATCCAGACATTGTCGTGCGGATTCCAGAATCACGATCGTCTGGTGAGTATTTCGCGCCCGCACATCACGCGGCTGACCCGGCTGATCGACTGGCCGATCAGCGTGGTGACGCGCGTGGGGCAGGCGATGGTGGTGCGCGATTCGACCAGTGCGCTCACCTCGCTCACCTTCAACAATTATTATCCGGGGTGGCAGGTACCGCTGCTGCCGTCGTCATCGGGCCGCGTCTATTTCGCCTTCGCCTCGCCCGACGAGCAGGAGGAATTGCTCAAGGCCTATCGCGTCAACCAGCGTGGCGTCGACAACCTCACCCTGCGCGAGTTCGAAAGCGGCGAGGCGACGGCGAAGATAAGGCGGCAGGGCTATGCCGCTGCGACGCGCACGCAATATTCGGCCAATCCGGGCAAGACATCGTCGATGGCGGTGCCGATCTTCGAAGGCGACGTCCTGCTGGGCGCGCTGACGATGGTGTTCTTCGCCAACGCTTTGTCGATCCCCGACGCGATCCGCCGGTTCCTGGAACCACTCAAGGATTGCGCCAAGGCGATCGGCGACGAGATGGCGGCGGCGGAGTAAGCCGCGCCCCCCCCTTTTCATCGTCATTGCGAGGAGCCGCAGGCGACGCGGCAATCCAGGCCCGCACTAGAGTTAGGTCGCGAGCCTCTCCAGTGCGGGCCTGGATTGCTTCGCTACGCTCGCAATGACGAGGTGTGTTAGACGAGCACCGCCCGCTTCAGGCGCATCGCCTCGCGCCGGAAGAACAGGCCGGCGACCAGCGCGACCACGATCAGCGCGCAGCACAGCATGAAGCCCGGCTTGTAGCTGCCGAAATGGTCGTAGAAGACGCCCGCCAGCCACACGCCGCTGCCCGATCCGATCGCCTCCAGCACGATGAACCAGCCGGTGAGCTGCCCCAGCTTCGGCCCCGCGAAGAAGTCCGCGATCACGACCTGCGTCAGCACATAGCAGCCGGCCCAGCCGAGCCCGAGGAGGACCAGACCCGGCCACGCAAAGGCCGGCTTGCTGAGCGTCAGCAGGATCGCGCCGCCGAGCAGCAGGAAATGCTGCGTCGACCACACCGTCTGCACGCCCCAGCGTTCGGCGGCTGCGCCGACCATCACCTTGCCGACGAGGCCCAGCGTGAACACCACCGTCATGCCGGCGGCCGCGGTGCGCGGGTTCAGCCCGATATCCTGCAGGTGCAGGAACAGGTTGAGCAGGAAGGCGGTCGATCCGAAGAAGGTGCCGAAGGTCGCGATGATCAGCAGCGTGACGCCCAGCGGGCTGCGCGGCGTCGATGCCATCGATACCGGTGCTGCGACGGTGCTTTCCTCGGTCGTCGTCGCCACATCGCGCGGCGGGCGGATCAGGAAGGCGGCGACCGGCAGGATCAGCAACGGCACGATCGCGAGGCCGGCGAGCAGGTGGCGCCAGTCCATATGCTCCTGCGCCAGCACCATCAGCGGCGGGAACAGCGACGCGCCGATGCTGGTGCCCGACAAGGCTACCGACGTCGCAAAGGCGCGCCGTGTTTCGAAGCGTTCGCGGATCAGCAGGACGATGATCACGACGTGCGAGCTGGCGAAGCACAGCCCGAACAGAACGTAGAGGGCGTAGATCTGCCCGATCGTCGCGGCCTTGCTATAGGCGTAGAGCGTCGCCGACATCAGCAGCAGCCCGGCGATCACGATCCGGCGCGGCGCGATGTGGCGGGTGAGGATGCCGATCCCGAGCCCCGCAAGGCCCGACGACATCAGGAAGATCGTCTCGCGAAGTTTCAGGTCGCCGCGCGAAATGCCGAGATCGGCGAGCAGAGCCTTGTCGAGCGTGGGCAGGCCCGAACTGATCGTTCCGTGACATATCGTCATCACCAGCAGGAGTCCGCAGACCAAGGTCCATCCGCGTCGATTGGTCCCGCTGTTCGTCGTCATAGTGCTGCCCATCCTATCATCGGCTTCACACTATGACGATCAGGCGACAAGGACACCGCGTCCCCCACTTTGTCCGCCAGGCGAACATGCCCCCGACGCGCCGTTGAGCGCGGCTGCGACGCGATTAGCCAGACGGTCATCCGAGGGAGAGATTTGATGGCCGATCCGAAACTTGCCGAGATGCTGCGCGCGGGCCACTTCGTCGTGGCGCCGGGCATTCAGGATATGATCACCGCGGTGATCGCCCGCGAGGTCGGCTTCGACGCGGTCTATGGCAGCGGCTATTGGCTGACGGCATCCGCCTACGGCCTGCCCGACGCGGGGATCGCTTCGGTCACGCAGATGACCGACCGGATGGCGACGCTGGTCCAAAGCTCGAACGCGCCGGTCATTGCGGACGCCGACACCGGCTATGGCGGCCTGCTGAACGTCCACCACACCGTGCGCGGCTATGAGGCGGCGGGCGTCACCGCGATCCAGATCGAGGATCAGGATTTCCCCAAGAAGTGCGGCCACACCCCGTTCAAGCAGATCGTTCCGATCGAAGACATGGTCGAAAAGATCAAGGTCGCGGTCGACGCCAAGCAGAGCGCCGACTTTCTCGTCATCGCGCGCACCGATGCGATGCAGAGCGAAGGGCTGGACGGCGTGCGCCGCCGGATGGATGCCTATGCCGAGGCCGGCGCCGATGTGCTGTTCCCCGAGGCGCTGACGACCGAGGATCAGATGCGCAGCTTCTGCGCCGGCGTCGACAAGTCCGTCCTCGCCAATATGGCGTCGGGCGGCCTGACCCCGATCCTGCCGCCCAAGCAGCTCGAGGAAATCGGCTTCGCGCTCGCCATCTTCCCGGCGCTGACCAGCCTGGTCGCGGCGGCGGCGGTCGAGGATTGCCTGCGCACGCTGAAAGGCGGCGACGGCTCGGGTGGCGAGCGCCGCCTGTTCGATTTCAAGCAATTCTGCTCGCTCATCGGGTTCGAAGACGTCTGGGCCTTCGAACGCAAATGGGCGCGCCCCGAATAATCCCGAACAATCCAAAAGCGATTTCGCAAGGAGTTTCCGTAACATGGCTATCTGGCTGAAGCGCGGCGCGAAGGCCGACGAGAAGAAGGCGATCGACGCGAGCGTCCGCGAAACCGTCGAGCGCACGCTTGCCGACATCGCGGCGCGCGGCGACGCGGCGGTGCGCGAACTTTCGCAGAAGTTCGATAACTGGTCGCCCGAAAGCTTCCTGCTCTCCGAAAAGGAAAAGCAGGCGTGCCTCGACCAGCTGACCGCGCAGGACCTGAAGGACATCG
Source organism: Sphingomonas crocodyli (assembly GCF_004005865.1). Taxonomy (NCBI): domain Bacteria; kingdom Pseudomonadati; phylum Pseudomonadota; class Alphaproteobacteria; order Sphingomonadales; family Sphingomonadaceae; genus Sphingomonas; species Sphingomonas crocodyli. The sequence goes on along the minus strand of NZ_SACN01000001.1, from coordinate 1,501,698 downwards.
AGTTCGCGCAGAAGCAGGTCCGCAACTTCGCGCAGATCCAGCGCGACAGCATGAAGGACGTCGAGGTAGAAACGATGCCCGGCGTCATCCTGGGCCACAAGAACCTGCCGATGAACGCGGCCGGCTGCTACGTTCCCGGCGGCAAATATCCGCTGCTGGCGTCGGCACACATGTCGGTCATCACCGCCAAGGTCGCGGGCGTGCCGCGCGTGATCAGTTGCGCCCCGCCGTTCCAGGGCAAGCCCGCCCCCGCGATCGTCGCCGCGCAGGTGATGGCCGGTGCGGACGAGATCTACGTGCTGGGCGGCATCCAGGCCGTCGGCGCGATGGCGCTGGGCACCCAGTCGATCTCGCCGGTCGATATCCTGGTCGGCCCCGGCAACGCCTTTGTCGCGGAGGCCAAGCGCCAGCTGTACGGCAAGGTCGGCATCGATCTGTTCGCCGGCCCGACCGAAACGCTCGTCATCGCCGATGAGAGCGTCGACGGCGAACTGTGCGCCACCGACATCCTCGGCCAGGCCGAGCATGGCCCGGACAGCCCCGCCATCCTGCTCACCACGTCGGAAAAGCTGGCGCGCGAGACGATGGCCGAGATCGAGCGCCTGCTCCTGATCCTGCCGACCGCGCCGCACGCCCGCCGCGCGTGGGAGGATTATGGCGAGGTGATCGTCGCCGAAAGCGACGAGGAAATGGTCCGCATCGCCGACGAGATCGCGTCGGAGCACGTCCAGGTGATGACGCAGGATCCGGACTACTTCCTCGACAACATGACCAACTATGGCGCGCTGTTCCTCGGCCCGCGCACCAACGTGTCCTATGGCGACAAGGTGATCGGCACCAACCACACCCTGCCGACCGGCAAGGCGGCGCGCTATACGGGCGGCCTGTGGGTGGGCAAGTTCCTGAAGACCTGCACCTATCAGAAGGTCACGACCGACGCCGCGTCGGCGATGGTCGGCGAATATTGCAGCCGCCTGTGCGACCTCGAAGGCTTTGCCGGTCACGGCGAACAGGCCAACATCCGCGTCCGCCGCTACGGCAACCGCGACGTCCCCTATGCGGGCCGCGCCGAGCCGGTGGTCGCCTGATTGATTGGGGGAGGTGCGTTGCGCCTCCCCACCCTTTCGTCACCCCGGGCTTGACCCGGGGTCCCGCTTTTAGCTGAGGCTGCAAGAAGAAGCGGGACCCCGGGTCAAGCCCGGGGTGACGTATTTTGGGAAGCGGCCGGCCGCTCAGGGCCGCGTGATGCCCGGTTCCAGCGTGATCGCCCAAGGGCCGTCATGCCATTCGAGCAGCAGGCACCCGCTTGAGCTCTGTTCCGCAAAGCCGTGGATGCTGTAGGCGGGGTTCCACAGGAAGGAGCCGGCGCCCATCGGGCGGGTTTCGTCGGGCTGGATATCGCCTTCCAGGCAGAAGATTTCCTCCTGCACCGGATGCCAGTTCGGCCCGCCGCCCTTGAAGCCGCCGGGCACGCGCAGCAGACGGGTGTCGGCGCCGGTCAGCGGATCGAGCCACAGAACGCGGCGTTCGAATCCGGTGAAGGGCTTGCCCCCGATAACGGGCGTGAACGGCTCGATCGCGAACACGTCCTCGTTGATCTCGATCATCGGCGCACGTTCGGCCGACTGGTCGCATGGCGCGTCGAAGATGGCGATCAGTTCGCACCCCTCGGCCGATCCGCACGCGGCCTCATAGCCGCCGCCCAGAACGACCCACGCGCCCGCCGCAAGGCTGCGCCCGTCAATTTCGAACCGGCCCGAACGGACGTAGATCTGCGTCAGCGGCGCGTCGCCGGCCGTGCCCTGCCATCCGGCGGGCAGCGCGATCAGGCCGCTGCGCAGCGATCCGTCGTCGAGCCGGCGCAGCGCGCGCACCTGCGCTGGGCTGCCCCAGTCCTCGAATGGCTCGACCCCGATCTGATGATCGTGCCGGCATTCCGAAATATCGACGCGAAAAGTCTCGATCACCGCACTGCCCCTATGCGATTCCTTGCGAGCATGCCCCTGCGCGTCACGATCGAAAATGGCGAATTCATCCTAACGAAACGTCGCGTGGCGAACAAAGTCGGTGTCGCGGTGTTGCGACCACGACGCCATGATAATGTCATATCGCTTGGACTTTGGGAGATTTGCCAATGCGACCGCGGATCGAAGCTCTGGATGTGGATGCGATGGATTGGGCGCCGCTTGGCCCCGCAGGTCTCTACAGCAAGATGCTGAGCCGCGACACCGAGACGGGCGCGCGCACCGCGCTGCAGCGGCTGTGCCCGGCGGACAATTACGAACCGCCCAAGGTCGCGCATTATCACCACACCTATGAAGAAATCCTCGGCGTCGCGGGCGATTTCAGCTTCGACAGCCGGCTGTGGGTGAAGCCCGGCACCTATGTCTTCCATCCGCCGCTGACCGTCCACGGTTTCAAGAGCGCGATCCGTGAGGAATCGCTGTTCCTGTCGCGCGTCGGCCGCGATCTCGATTTCAACTTCGTGCCCGAGCCACTGAAGACCGATCTCTACACGGTCGAAGGCGCCACCCCGCCCCGTGCGCCGACCGCGATGCGCGATCCGGTGGAGGACAAAGGCTGGACGGTCGCCAACTTCCTGGGCGGCACGGCCGAAGTCTGTGTGCTCAGCACCGATCCGGAAACGGGCGAAGGCAGCGCCTTCGTGAAGCTGCCCGCCGGCTGGACGAGCAGCGTTTCGAGCCTGCCGACCTATCTCGAAATGTTCGTGATCGAGGGCGGCCTGGCGGTCGACGGCGGCGAAACCGGCCCGCGCCATGCCTATTTCTTCTATCCGCCCGCCGACGCGATCAGCGCGCTGGCGACGACCGGCGAGACGCAGCTCTACGTCAATTTCGGCGCGTCGATCGGGTTCTGAGGCGATGACGACCGCGCTCCTGTCCAATGCCGGCACCCGTTTCGGCCTGATCGCGGCTGAGTTGCTCGCGGGCCGGCGCGACCGGCTGATCCTCACGGTCGATCGCGATTGCGATGCGGGCCTGCGCGACAAACTGGCGGCGCTGGCGGGCGCGGAGATCATCGAGGCCGATTGCGCGGTCGAGGCCGATTGGGATCGGATCGCGGCGCTGATCGGCGGGGACGTGATCGACCTGCAGGTCCACTGCCCGCCCGCCGCGCTGGGCGCGGTGAAGGCCGAGGTCGCGCTCCATTCGGCGTGGCTCGCGGCGCGCAACGCCAACCGGCTGATGCGCGGACAGGGCACGTTGCTGGTCCAATATCTGACCGCCGAACCCGGCAAGCCCACCCCCGAACTCGACGCTGCTGCCAACGCCTTCACGCTGGCGCTGTCGGGCGCTTTGCTCGATGCAACGAAGGCGGGGCTGACGCTGCGGTCGAACCGGCTGGGCTTCCCCGCTTCGGCCGATCCCGCACATGTTCGCGCGGCGACCGAGACGCTGATCGACGATCGTAGCCGCTTCATGACCGGCGCGGTCATCACGCTCGACGGACGCAGTGCGACGGGTGCGGCCTCGCCCCGGCTCGACGGCAAGACGATCCTGATCACCGGCGCGACATCGGGCATCGGCCGCGAAACCGCGATCGAGATGGGGCGCCTTGGCGCCTTCGTTGCGGTCGGCGGGCGCAAGCAGCCGCTGGCGCAGGAAACGCTCGATCTGGTCCGTGCGGCGGGCGGCGACGGGATGACCGTGTCGCTCGACGTCACCAGCAAGGATGCGTGGACCGCCGCGATCGCCAGCGTGATCGCCGCACGCGGCGCGATCCACGGCCTGATCAACAATGCGGGCGAGCAGAAGAACCGGACGATCGCCGAACTAGCGCAGGCCGATCTGCAATTCCTGACCGACATCAACTATCGCGGCATGCGCACCGGCATGGACGAGGCGCTTCATCCGATTGCGGCGAGCGGCGGCGGCGCGATCATCAACATCGCATCGGTCGCGGGCATCCGCGCCGGCTATGGCGCGTCGGCCTATGGCGGATCGAAGGCGGCGATGATCGGGCTCAGCCTGGCCTATGCGCGCGATTTCGCGTCGACCGGCGTGCGTGTGAATGCGCTGCAGCCCGGCTTCATCTGGAGCGACAGTGTGGCGGATTCGATGGGGGCCGAAGGCGCCGCCGCCTTCCGCGCGATGATCGAGCCGCGCACGCCGCTGGGCCGCGTCGGCGCGCCCGATGATGTGGCGGGCATGATCGCCTTCCTCCTGTCCGACGCCGCCGCCGCGATCAGCGGACAGGCGATCACCGTGTCGGGCGGGCTGGAGCTGACCTTCCCCTGATGCACACGCCGCCGACAGGATTTCGCATCGTCCTGTCGGCTCTGCTGATCCTTGCCGGCCTGTGGCTGACGATCGGCGGGGCGTTGTTGATCATGGCTGGTGGCGGTATCGGTACCGCGATTGCCGGAGCTACGACGATCGGCGCGGGATGGGCCTATCTGCGCCACCCCGCCGCTGGTGTGGCGCTGCTGTTCCTCACCATCGCCGTCGCTGCGATCGCGACGATCCGCGCGCTGGGCTTCGATGCATGGGCGCTGCTCCCGATTGCGGGGCTGCCAGGCCTGTTCGGACTGATCATGCTGATTTCCGCGATCCGCCGTCGGGCGACGCGGCTCATGCTGATCGCCGGCATCGTCGTGGCCGTCGGCGGCCTGACTCTATGGCTCGTCCGGCCGCCCCAGGCGCCGGCGGGTGCGGGCGCCCCTGCCCCCGACAGCGATTGGCCACTCTACGGCCGATCGCCCGACGGATCGCGCCGTGCGCCCGATCGGCAGATCACGCCCGCCAATGTCGGCGCGCTGGAGATTGCGTGGAGCTATCGCACCGGCGAGACCTATCCGGGCTCGACGCCCAGCTTCGAGGCGACCCCGATCCGGATCGGCGACCGGCTGGTCTTCTGTACCCCCGACGATGACGTCATCGCGCTCGATCCGGTGACGGGGCGGCAGGTGTGGCGCCACGATGTGGGGATAGACGGGGCGCTGCGCGGCAACGCGCGGTGCCGGGGCGTCTCTTACCACCGCTCCGCGACCGCAGGCGCATGCGCCGAACGCATCCTGATCGGGACGATGGACGCGCGGTTGATCGCGCTCGACCTGCGTGATGGGAAGCTGTGTCGCGGGTTCGGGCGCGGTGGGCAGGTCGATCTGACCGAAGGGCTCGGTCCGATCCCGGCGGGCATGTACACCGAGACATCCCCGCCCGCCGTTATCGGCGACATCGTCGTGCTGGGCGGCGGCGTGAAGGACGGGGTGATGGTGGACGGCGCATCGGGCGTGATCCGCGCCTTCGATGCGATCGACGGCCACCTCGTCTGGGCGTGGGATCTGGCACACCCGCAGGGCCGCAGGGCCGACGGCATCTTCACGCGCGGCACGCCCAATGCCTGGGCGCCGATCGGGATCGATCCCGCGCTCGGCCAGTTCCTCGTGCCCCTCGGCTCCAGCACGCCCGATTTCGTCGGCACGCACCGATCGGCCGCGTCGAACCGCTATGCGACATCGCTGGTGGCGATCGACGCGCGCACCGGGCGCGAGCGCTGGCATTTCCAGACGGTCCACCACGATCTGTGGGATTACGACCTGTCCTCCCCGCCCCTGCTGGTCGACTGGCCGGCGGGTGGGCGCAACATTCCCGCCGCGATCTTCGCGACCAAGACGGGGGCGGTGTTCGTGCTCGACCGGCGCACCGGCACGCCGCTGACCCGCGTGATCGAACGCCCGGTGCCGCGCAGCGACTTCCCCGGCGAAAGCGCCGCGCCCACCCAGCCGCTGTCGATCGACATGCCCGCGCTCGGGCGACAGCGGATAAGCGGCGCGGACATCTGGGGCACGACCCCGTTCGACCAGCTATGGTGCCGCATCGCATTTTATAGCGCGCGCTACGAAGGTCCGTTCACCCCGCCATCGGTGGGCGGCAGCATCACCGTTCCCTCCTCGACCGGGGGCGTGAACTGGGGCGGGCTGTCCTACGATCCCGAGCGGCGATTAGTGCTGGCCAACTGGGGCAATCTCGCCGTGCGCACCCACCTGATCGACAAAGGCGAGACGGGTGCCCCGCCCGCACCGATCGCAGCACTTCCGGGCGTCCAGCCCGATGCCGGCATCCGCCACGCCGCCTTGCCGCAGATATTCCTGTCGCCGCTGGGCATACCCTGCACGCGCCCGCCCTTTGGCGAGATCGGCGCGATCGACCTCAAGACGCGCCGCCTCGCCTGGAGCCGCCCGCTCGGCACGATGCGCGACAGCGGGCCGTTCGGCCTGCGCAGCGGCCTCGCCATCCCGATGGGCGTACCGAACATGGGCGGCACGATCACGACCGCGGGCGGCCTCACCTTCGTCGGCGCGACCCAGGACGCCTATCTGCGCGCCTTCGCCACAGCCGACGGCCGCGAACTGTGGCGCGCCCGCCTGCCCGCCGGCGCGCAGGCGACCCCGATCAGCTACAGCGCGGGCGGCCGCCAATATGTCGTGATCGCCGCCGGCGGCAGCGCGCTGCTCCAATCGAAACCGGGAGACTGGGTGATCGCCTTCGCGCTGCCGAAGCGGTGATCCGACGCCAATTCTTGCCAATTTTTGCCAAAGCAAATATCTTGCTCGTCATGAGCACGATGAACATCTCGCTGCCCGAAAAGCTCAAGGCGTTCGTGGACGAACAGGTCGCAGGACGCGGTTATGGCACGAGCAGCGAATATGTGCGTGAGTTGATCCGCAGGGAGCAGGATCGCCAGCACCTGCGCCGGCTGCTGCTCGACGGTGCCGAATCCGCGCCCGGCGCTCCGGCGGACAGCGATTATTTCGAGGAATTACGCGCCCGCGCCCGTCCCACGGCATGACCGCAAAATGGGTCGTTCCGCGCGCTCAGGCCCATCGCGACGTTACGGACGCCATCGATCATTATGGACTTGAGGCCGGGCCGGACGTCTCACTCGGCTTCGTCGAGGCACTCGAGGCGGCCTATCGTTCGATCGGGGAGCATCCCGGCATCGGCTCGCCACGCTACGCGCATGAACTAAACCTGCCCGGCCTGCGGTATCGCAGGCTCGCCCGCTTCCCGTGGCTGGTCTTCTACATGGAACGGGACGACCATATCGACGTGTGGCGTGTGCTCGATGCCCGCCGCGACCTTCCGATGTGGCTCGATGAGCCCGACGCACCTTAGCCAAACGCAAAACAGGCCGCGGTCGTGGGGACGACCGCGGCCTGCCTTGTAGGAACATCCGGCGGGTGAACGAGGCCCGCCGGATGTCGGGGATCAGAATTCCTTGCTGGCGCGGACGCCGAAGGCACGCTTGGGCGGAGCGACGATATATTCGCCGTTCGTCCGGTTCGGGTTCCAGTTGCCGTAATAGCGGCTGAAATCCGGGGTCGTGTCGTTGAAGACGTTGTCGACGAAGATCGATGCCGACCAGTCGTCGCCCTTCAGGCCGAACTGCAGGTCGAACACGGCCTTGGCATCGAGACGGACGCGATTGTCGAAGCGGACATATTTGCCCGAACGATAGCGACCGCTGACTTCGAAGAAGCCCTTGGTGCCATCATCCATCACCGGCGCTTCGACGCGGGTGCTGCCGGACAGCGAGTGCTTCGGGATCCACTGCACGCGGTTGCCGCCGAACTGGCGCGGAACCGCACCCGCCACCGCCGGGAACACGTCGCGGGCCGCGAAGTCCTTATACTTCGAGTCCGTGTAGGCGTAGTTGGCGTTGAAGGTCAGCCAGTCGGTGGCCTTCAGACCGGCGCCGAGCTCGAGGCCCTTCACCGTCGCCTTCTTGGCGTTGATGATGTAGTTCGTCGTGATGCCGGCGAAGGCCGGGCACTGCGCCTCGGGGCCGAACGGGCTGTTCTGACCGAAGCAGACCGTCGTCACCTGGATATTCCGCCAATCGGAATAGTAGATCGCGGCGTCGAGCGTCAGGCGACGATCGAAGAAGCGGCCCTTGGTGCCGAGTTCGTAGGTCCAGATCTTTTCCTGACCGAACGGACGGACCGAGTCCGCAACCGCGCCGGTGTTGAAGCCGCCCGGCTTCGAACCCTTCGAGATCGTGGCGTAGATGTTCGTATCCGGATCGATCTTGTAGCTGGCGCTGACGCGCGGCAGCCAGGCGTCGAAGCTGGTCTTTCCACGGAAGTTGATCGCGGTCGAACCCGACGAGTTCAGCGAGTTGAACAACGTGGCCGCATAGGCCCGGATCTTCTCATGATTGTAGCGCAGTTCACCGGTCAGCGTGAAGGCATCGGCGAACTCATATTCGAGCGAGCCGAAGGCCGAATAGGTGTTGGTGAACAGGCCGGCCGGACGGCCCGGAATGTTCGAACGGCTGCCGGTGACGAACGACTGCGAACCGACGAAGCGGGTATAATCCACCTCGGTATAGTTTTCGTCGAAATAGTAACCGCCGAGCAGCGCGTGGAACGAGTCGTTGTCGTAGTTCAGGCGGACTTCCTGGCTGAGCTGCCGCAGCGACGTATCGCTGTCGAAGATGCCGACGCAGATCGCGGGCACGCAGTTCTGGATGCCGTTGGTGATCGTGCCGGTGGGCACGTTGTCCGGCTTGTTGTCGAAGTCGAGCTTGATGCTGCCCTTCGTGCGGTTGTAGCCGGTGATCGAGTTCAGCGTGAAGCCGTCGCCCAGTTCCAGCTCACCGTTGATGACGCCGCGCCAGGTGCGCGACTTGGAGCCGTAATAATCGGTGTTCGTGGAGATGCCGATCTGGCTCTGATCGAACTCCTTCTCACCGATATAATTCACGCCGAACAGGGTCGTGTTCGCGCGCGGCGTGATGTAGCCGGCGTTCGGCTGGATATGGTCGCGCAGATAGCTGAGCTGGGTCTTGAGCTTCAGGGCGCCGGTCTTCAGCAGCGCGGAGCCGCCGAAGCCATAGGTCTCGCTGCCGCCCAGATGCTGGCCGTTGCCCGGATTCTTGTAGAAGCCGTTGAAGTTCCGGTAGGTGCCCGAAAGCTTGACCGCCAGCGTGTCTTCCACGACCGGGCCGGTGATGTGCGCGGTGATTTCGCGACGGCCGCGATCGCCCAGCGCACCGTCGATCTTCGCGCCGGTGGTGAAGGACGGTTCGCGGCTGACGAACTGGATCGCGCCGGCGAAGGCCGAACGACCGAAATAGACGGTCTGCGGCCCCTTCACGACTTCGATCCGCTCGAGATCCATCAGCGCGGCCGCGGTCTGCGCGCCCGAACCGCCGAGGATGTTGTTGAGCGTGACGCCGGTGACATCGACACCGTCGACGATGATCGCGACGTTCGAGCGACCTTCGGTCAGCGCGATACCGCGAAGGCTGGGACGGATTTCCGCGGGCGAGAAGCCGCGATCCATCTGCAGGCCTGGCGTGAGCTGTGCGACCTTGTCGACCGAGCTGACGCCCTTTTCGACGATCGCATTTTCGCCGAGCGCGTTGATCGCGATCGGAACGTCGATCAGCGATTCTTCACGGCGACGTGCGGTGACGATGATGTCGGTGCCGCTGTCGGCGGCGGTGTCCGCCGGAGCGGTCTGTGCATAAGCGCCGGTCGGCGCCCCGATTGCGATCGCAAGCGTTGCCGCCCCGACCAGAAATTCCCTCTTACGCATAAGCGCCTCCCTTCGCTGCCTTGCCGCATCGAAGCTACGGAGCAACCAAACTGTCACAACAAAGTTGAGCCGTTTTGTTCGCCTGGCGGAACTACGCCCTTGCGCGGCACTATCTGCCTCCTGCAAAGGCGGCTGTTTTCCGCCGTTTTAAAGCGATTTACTGCGACCCCGCCCAGATCCGTAGCGCGGGGCGATTAAAATTTAGGCACATGCCCTTTTTATACCGGGGCGCAGATTTAGGACGAAGCCGCCAAAGGCCGCCCCTACCGGACAGATGCCGAGAATCATTGCGGATCGCGAAACCATTCCGCAGCTTATCGATTTTCGAAACATCTGTTTCGTGAAGCCGCCGGCAGGCTGAATCTTTGGAAGGAATTTTCCGGCGGTCTGTGGGAATTTTCTCGCATGGCCCTGAACGATCCCTCGCCGCCCGCGGGCGCCGCACCGGACTGGACGATCCCGCAGGATTGGGCCGCCTATACGCCTGCCGAACATGCGACCTGGGACCGACTGTTCGAACGGCAGGCGAAGATGCTGCCCGATCGCGTGGTGCCCGAGTTCATGGCGGGCCTCGACGTGCTGCGGATGGACAAGCCCGGCATTCCCGATTTCGAGGCGCTGTCCGAACGGTTGATGAAGGCGACGGGGTGGCAGGTCGTGGCCGTTCCCGGCCTCGTCCCCGATCGCGTCTTCTTCGATCATCTCGCCAATCGCCGCTTCGTGGCGGGCAACTTCATCCGCACGCCCGACCAGATCGACTATCTGCAGGAACCCGACGTCTTCCACGACGTCTTCGGCCATGTGCCCCTGCTCGCCCACCCTGTCTTCGCCGATTATATGCAGGCTTATGGCCAGGGCGGGCTGCGCGCCGATGGCCTCGGCGCGATCGAGCGGCTGTCGCGGCTCTATTGGTACACCGTCGAGTTCGGGCTGATCCGGCAGGGCGGCGACCTGAAGCTCTACGGCGCGGGCATCGTCTCCTCGCACGGGGAGTCGATCTATGCGCTCGACGATCCTTCGCCCAACCGGATCGGCTTCGATCTGCGCCGGATCATGCAGACCGAATATCGGATCGACGATTATCAGCAGAGCTATTTCGTGATCGATAGTTTCGAGGATCTGCTGCGCCAGACGATCGAGACCGATTTCGCCCCGCTCTACGCCGCGCTCGACGGCCAACCCGATTTCGCGGTCGACACATTGCTGCCGACCGACCGGATCTACACGCACGGCACTCAAGCCTATGCGCGCGACAAAATCAGACAAAGTGAGAGGATGTGATCATGGCTGAGGATGCCAACCCGTTGGGCCTCAATGGCTTCGAGTTCGTCGAGTTCACCTCGCCCGATCCCGAGGCGATGGCCGCGCAGTTCGAGCAGCTGGGCTTCGTCCCCACGCACCGCCACCCGCGCAAGAACATCACCCGATACAAGCAGGGGCGCATCAACCTGATGCTCAACCGCGACGATGCGGGCCGGGTCGCGGCGTTCCGGGGCGAGCATGGTCCGTCGGCCAGCGCGATGGCCTTCCGCGTCGCCGATCCGGCGGCGGCGATGACATGGGCGCTGGAGCATGGCGCCAAGCGGACAGACGAGGACGACACCGTGATCCAGGGGATTGGCGGCTCCTACCTCTACTTCATCAAGGATGGCGACGATCTCTACGCCGACTGGGCCGAATTCCCCGGCTGGCGCGAGGCGGAGGCGGCGAACTCGGTCGGTCTCGACCTGCTCGACCACCTGACCCACAATGTCCGGCGCGGGCAGATGCGAGTGTGGAGCGAGTTCTACCGCACGCTTTTCAATTTCGAGGAGCAGAAGTTCTTCGACATCAAGGGCAAGGCGACCGGGCTGTTCAGCCAGGCGATGATCGCGCCGGATCACGCGATCCGCATCCCGCTGAACGAAAGCCAGGACGAGACCAGCCAGATCGAGGAGTTCATCCGCGAATATAAGGGCGAGGGCATCCAGCACCTCGCGCTGACCACCGGCAATATCTACGACACGGTCGAAAAGCTGCGTGCGCGCGGCGTGCGGCTGCAGGACACGATCGAGACCTATTACGAGCTGGTGGACAAGCGCGTGCCCGGCCACGGCGAGGATCTGGACCGCCTGAAGCGCAACCGCATCCTGATCGACGGCAGCGTCGAACGCGACGAAGGCATCCTGCTGCAGATCTTCACCGAGAATATGTTCGGCCCGATCTTCTTCGAGATCATCCAGCGCAAGGGCAATGAAGGCTTCGGCAACGGCAATTTCCAGGCGCTGTTCGAGTCGATAGAACTCGATCAGATCCGGCGCGGCGTGATCGCGGTCGACGCCTGAACAGGCCGGACAGGAGAGCGCCGATGCTGACGGGCTTCGGAAACCATTTCGCCACGGAGGCGGTGCCGGGCGCGCTGCCGGTGGGGCAGAATTCGCCGCAGAAGGTGCCGTTCGGGCTGTACGCCGAGCAGTTGTCGGGAACGGCCTTCACCGCGCCGCGCCACGAGAACCGGCGCAGCTGGCTCTATCGCATCCGGCCATCGGCGAACCATGCGGCATTTGTGCCTTATGATGGCGGCGGCCTGCTGCGCGCGCCCGACGGGCCGGTGAGCCCCAACCGGCTGCGCTGGGATCCGTTGCCGATCACCGGGACGGCGACGGACTTCATCGACGGCCTCACGACCTATGCGGGCAATGAGGGCTGCGGGGTTCATCTCTACGCGATCAACCGCGCGATGAACGCGCGCGCCTTCGCCAATGCGGACGGCGAGATGCTGATCGTCCCGCAGGAGGGGCGGCTGCGGCTGACGACCGAGATGGGGGCGTTCGATGTAGAACCGCTCCAGATCGCGCTGATCCCGCGGGGCGTGCGCTTCTGCGTCGATCCGGTCGATGGCGCGGCGCGCGGTTATGTGTGCGAGAACTATGGCACCGCCTTCCGCCTGCCCGATCTCGGCCCGATCGGATCGAACGGCCTCGCCAATCCGCGCGACTTCGAGACGCCGGTCGCGGCCTATGAAGATGAGGATAGGCCGACCGAGCTGGTGATGAAGTTCGAAGGCAAGCTGTGGACCACGACGATCGACCATTCGCCGTTCGATGTCGTCGCGTGGCACGGCAATCTCGCGCCCTGCCGATACGATCTGCGCCGGTTCAATGTGATGAACACGGTCAGCTTCGATCATCCCGATCCGTCGATCTTTACGGTGCTGACGTCGCCCAGCGACACGCCGGGCACCGCCAATATCGACTTCGTGATCTTCCCGCCGCGCTGGATGGTGGCGGAGGGGACGTTCCGGCCGCCGTGGTTCCACAGGAACATCATGTCGGAATTCATGGGCCTGATCACCGGCGCCTATGATGCGAAGGTCGGCGGGTTCGCGCCGGGCGGGGCGTCGCTCCACAACCGCATGGGCGCGCATGGCCCCGATCGCGCGAGTTACGAGGCGGCGGTCGCTGCCGATCTGAAGCCGCACAGGATCGCCAACACGATGGCCTTCATGTTCGAAAGCCGCCACGTCTTCCGACCGACGCGCTTCGCGATGGAGACGCCCCTGCTCCAGCCGGATTATGATGCCTGCTGGTCCGATTTCCCCAAGGCGGAGCTGCCGCGATGATCGACGAGACCCACGATTCCGCCCGCACGAGCTGGGTCGAGAGCGCGAACGGCCATGCCGATTTCCCGATCCAGAACCTGCCTTATGGCATCTTTTCGGCGAAGGAAGGCGGGCGCCGCGCCGGCGTGGCGATCGGCGACATGATCCTCGATCTGCCCGCGATCGCCGAACGCCTGCCCGATACGGTGCGCGACGCGATCGGCCAGCCGACGCTCAACGCCTTGTTCGCGCTGCCGGGCGAAGATCGGCGGCTGCTGCGCAAGGCGCTGTCGGCGATGCTGGCGGACGATCGGCACAGGAAGGCGCTGGAGCCGCATCTCCATCCGGCGACGGAGTGCACTCTGCACCTGCCGGCCGCGATCGGCGACTATACCGATTTCTATGTCGGCATTCACCACGCCAACAATATCGGCCGCCAGTTCCGGCCCGATAACCCCCTGCTCCCCAACTATAAATATGTGCCGATCGGCTATCATGGTCGCGCATCATCGGTGCGGGCGTCGAACGTGCCGGTGGTACGGCCCAACGGGCAGCGCAAGGCGCCCGATGCCGACGTGCCCGACTATGGCCCCACCCGACGGCTCGATTACGAACTCGAAATCGGCGTGTGGATCGGCGCGGGCAACGCGCTTGGCCAGCCGATCGCGATCGGCGAAGCGGGGCGGCATGTCGCGGGCTTCTGCCTGCTCAACGACTGGTCGGCGCGCGATTTTCAGGCGTGGGAGTATCAGCCGCTCGGGCCGTTCCTGGCCAAGAATTTCCATTCGACCGTCTCGCCCTGGGTCGTGACCGCCGAGGCAATGGCGCCCTTCCGCATCGCGCAGCCGCCGCGCCCCGAAGGCGATCCGGCGCCCCTGCCCTATCTGTTCGATGAGGAGGATCAGGCGGAGGGCGCGCTGAACCTGACGCTCGAAGTCTATCTCTCGACCGCGAAGATGCGCGCCGATGGCGTCGCGCCGATGCGTCTGAGCCGCGGCCCCGCGTCCAACATGTACTGGACCGTCCAGCAGATCGTGACGCACCACGCGTCGAACGGGTGCAACCTCAATCCGGGCGACCTGCTGGGCACCGGCACGATCTCCGCGCCGACGAAGGACGGCTTCGGGAGCCTGATGGAGATTTCGGCGGGCGGGAAGGAGCCGGTGGCGCTGCCTACCGGCGAGACGCGCACCTTTCTGGAGGATGGCGACGAGGTGATCCTGCGCGCGACCGCATCGGCGGAGGGGCGCGCCTCGATCGGCTTTGGCGAGTGCCGCGCGGTGATTACGCCGGCACCGTAAAGCCGGCGGGATCGTGCGATCCCACCGGCCAAAGGTTCGTCAGCCCTGAATGAAGGCGAGGATGTCGGCGTTGAGCACGTCGGCATTCACCGTCAGCATGCCGTGCGAATAGCCCTCGTAAATCTTGAGGGTCGGGTTCGGCAGCAGTTCGGCCTGCAGCAGCCCGGCATTCTTGTACGGCACGACCTGATCGTCGTCGCCGTGGAGAACGAGGGTCGGCACGCTGATCGCCTTGAGATCGTCGGTCTGATCGGTCTCGGAGAACGCCTTGATGCCTTCATAATGGGCGAGCGCGCTGCCCATCATGCCCTGGCGCCACCAATTGTCGATCACGGCCGGCTTCACGTCGGCGCCTTCGCGATTGTAGCCGTAGAAGGGACCGGAGGCGACGGCGCGGAAGAAATCGGCGCGGTTGGCGGCAAGGCCGGCGCGCAGGCCATCGAACACCTCGATCGGCAGGCCGCCCGGATAACGATCGGTCTTGAGCATGATCGGGGGAACCGCGCTCACCAGCACCGCCTTGGCGACGCGGCCCTGCGGGATGCCGTGACGGGCGACATAGGCCGCGACTTCGCCACCGCCGGTCGAGTGGCCGATGTGGATGGCGTTGCGCAGGTCGAGATGTTCGGCGACCGCGGCGGCATCGGCGGCGTAGTGCGCCATGTCATGCCCGAAATCGACCTGCTGCGAGCGGCCATGACCACGGCGATCATGCGCGATGACGCGATAGCCCTTCGACAGGAAGAACAGCATCTGCCCGTCCCAATCGTCGGCCGACAGCGGCCAGCCATGATGGAACATGATCGGCTGCGCGTCCTTCGAACCCCAATCCTTGTAGAAGATTTCGACGCCGTCCTTGGTGGTGACAAAGTTGCTCATCGTTCGTCCCTTTCGTCTCGAAGAAGCTGATGGGAAATGTCTAACCGGAACCATTTTTACGATGCAGAGCGATAAAATCGTCGCACACGTTCAACAAAATCGAAAAGCCCGACATGGAAACCGCCATCCCGGATTCCCGCCGGATGGCCTCGCCCCGCGGCACGGCCGCGCCCAGTCTGAACAGCTATCAGCGACGGGATTCGCCATGACCTACACGCTTCAGCAGCTTTCGGATTTCGAGGATATCCGCACCCTCAAGCATCGCTATTTCCGGGGGATCGACACCGCCGATCTGGCGCTGCTCGACACCTTGTTCACCGACGATCTGGTGGTCGAATATCGCGGCGGGGATTATTGCGTGAAGCTGACCGGGCGGACGGACATGGTCGAGTTCCTTGCCAACAGTTTCAACGCGCAGGCGGTGGCGATGCACCACGGCCATATGCCCGAGATCGAGCTGACCGGCCCCGACAGCGCCACGGGCATCTGGTATCTGGAGGATATCTTCATCTCGCTGGGCCAGCGGCGGCACACGATGGGCAGCGCGATCTACCGCGACGTCTATCGGCGCGAGGACGGGCGCTGGAAGATCGCGCGTACCGAATATGATCGCATCATCGAGGTCGTGCGCCCGCTCGGCCCCGACGAACGGATCACCGCGCACCATCTGGCCAAAGCGGGGCGGCCGACCGATCAGGTGCGCGATATCTCGCACCTGATCAGCTTCACTTAGGCGGACGCCTGCATCATCGGCGCATTGTGGCTATAGGCCATCTCCTCATAGCGCGATGCGATGCGCCAGCCGTCGGGCGTACGGACGAGTTCGTCGCGATACCACAGGCCGATGAAGAAGGTCTGCGTTCCGCCGTCCCCCGCCTTCATCACCATCGGGTTGAACAGGATCGTCCGGCTTTTCGCGCGATCGCCGTCGAGCGTCAGCTGGGTCGTCGCGACCATGTGCTGATATTTTGGGAAGTTGCCGAGAACCGTGGGCAGCCACGCCTTGATCTCGGTGACATTCCCCTTCGCGCCGCCCGTCTCGGTATAGTCGATCGCGGCATCGGGGGTGAACACGCTGTCGAGCGCATCCCAGTTGCGATCGTCGATCGCGAAGCTGTAGCGCGCGAACAGATCCTGGATCTCCAGCCGATCCGACATTTCCTGCAATGACATCATCGGTAGTGCCCTCCCCTTACGGCGCCATGTACTGGCCGCCATTCACGTCGACCGAGGCGCCGCTCATCACCTTCGAATAATCGGAGACGAGGAACAGGACGGCCTTGGCGCAATCCTCCTCGGGCGGGATGATGCCCAGCGCGATGCGGGCGGTGATCTCCCCGACGACTTCGCCGCGGTCGCGGCCGGCGGCGACCTGGCTGTCGATATAGCCATAGACCGGTGCGCCGCCGATCCAGCCCATGCGGGTCAGGTTTACGCGAATGCCGTGGCGGCCGAAATCCTTCGCCATGTGCCGGGTCAGCGCGTTGAGGCCGCCCTTGGCGGTGCCGTAGGCGCCTTCGCCCGGAAAGGGATCGACGGTCGATTGGGTCGAGACGTTGACGATCGCGCCCTTGCTCGCCTTGAGCGCGGGCAGGCACGCCTGCGCCATGCGGAGCGCACCGGCGCAGTTGACGTCATAGACCGCGGCGAACTCGGCCACGTCGACCTCGTCGGTCGTCTGCCAGGGGCCGTGGATATAGGCCGAGTTGACGAGGCCATCGATCCGGCCGAACGCCTTCTCTGTCGCCGCCGCCAGCGCGCGGCATTGGTCGGCGCTGGTGACGTCGGTGGGGACGGCAACCGCCTCCCCGCCTGCTGCGCGGATTTCGTCCGCGACCCCGTCGATAAACGCCTTGTTGCGCGCGCCGAGGCCGACCTTCGCGCCCTCCGCTGCGGCGATCCGGGCAAGCGATTGCCCCATGCCCGGCCCGACGCCGCTGATGATGATGACCTTGTCTTTCAAAAGCATATCCGTCTCCTCCTCCGCGTCGGGACGTCAGCCTGCGGCAACCGCCTCGGCTGCGCCCCGTATCGCGCCTTCGATGTAACTCACGCCCGTCGCGTCGCCGTAGCTCCGCACCGTCAGCCCGGCGGCGGTCAGCTGATCGGCCAGACTCGTGTCGCCATGCGCGCCCATCGCGACGATGACATGATCGGCCGGCACCGCCTGCGCCGCGCCATTGCCGTCGACGAAGCGCACCGCATCCTTGTCGATCGCGATGTCGCGCGATCCGGGGAACATCGCGACGCCATGTTCGGCAAGTTCGGGCAGCAGCCGCATCCGGCGCACGGCGGTCAGCCCGCCGCCGAAGCGGACGGCATCGCCCACGATCGTCACGTCGCGCCCGCGCTCGACCAGGAATTCGGCGAGTTCGCAGCCGACCAGTTCGCCGCCGATGATCACGATCTTCTGGCCCAGCGGCATCCAGCTGCGCGTCGCCTTGCGAACCAGATCGAGATTGGCGGTGGCGCCGGTTGCGGCCCCCACCTTGGTCGCGAGGCGCGTCGTCCAGCTGGTCTTGCGCTTGAGCGCGTCGGTGCTCTCGCCGAACATCATCGCGCGCATGTCATCCCCGCTGAAGACATGATCGTGTTCCGCGCCGGGGATCGGCGGCATATCGCGCACCGCGCCGGTCGCGACAAGGACGCGATCGGGCCGCAGCGACGTGACCAGATCGACCGTCGCCTCGGTGCCCAGCCGCACGTCGACCGACGATGCATCGATCTGCCCGCGCAGCCAATCGAGCAGCCGTTCATTGGGTTCGTAGGCGAGACCCGCGAAGCGCAAGGTGCCGCCGAGCCGATCGGCCTTTTCGAGCAGGATCACCTCGTCTCCGCCCAGATCGAGCCGGCGCGCCGCCTCCATCCCGCCCGGCCCGCCGCCGATCACGACGACGCGGCGCTTGTCATGTTTCGGCAGCCAATCCTGCCCTTCATAGGCCGTCTCCGGCCGCACCGCGCAGCGCACCGGCACGCGGATGTAGATGTTGCTGACGCAGGTGTAGCAATAGATGCACGGGCGCACGTCGCCGATGCGCCCTTCGGCCAGCTTGTTGGGCAGTTCGGGATCGGCGAGCAGCTTGCGCCCCATCGCCAAGAAATCGAACCCGCCGCGCGCCAGCACCTTGTCCGCGACATCCATTTCCAGCCGGCCCGAGGCGATGACGGGGATACGCAAAGTCTCCTTGATCGCCTTGGCGGATTCCAGGTGCGCGCCGGGTTCGTGCGGGATGTTCGATGCGGAATGGAGCTTGGCCTGGCCGATATCGTGATAGGCGCTGACGGTGATCGCGTCGGCGCCCGCCGCCTCGATCAGCGGCGCGATCGCGCGCGCATCGTCGATCGTGATGCCGCCTTCCTTGCCGACCTCACGACTGTCGATCTTCACCCACATCGGGAAATCGGGGCCGATCGCGGCGCGGACGGCGCGGACCACCTCGATCAGCAGGCGGGCGCGTTCGGGTGCGGTCTTGCCGCCATAGCCGTCGGTGCGGCTGTTGGTGACGGGCGAGACGAAGGCGGACAGCAGATAGCCGTGCCCGCCATGCACTTCGACCCCGTCGAAGCCCGCTTTCTTGGCGCGGACGGCGGCGTCGGCGAACTGGCGGATGGCGAGCGCGATATCATCCTCGTCCATCACCTTGATCGACGGCATCGTGCCGTCGCCGATGAAGGCGGCGATTTCTTCGGGCAGGAAATATTGGATGAAGTCGGCGCTGACGCCCGGCGGGATCGCGGGCGCCCAGAGCGGATGCCCGTCGAGCGCCGAATAGGCCGCGACCAGCCCGCCATGATGGAGCTGCGCGGCAATCTTCGCGCCGCCCGCGTGAACCGCATCGGCCAGCCGGGTGAGGCCGGGAAGGAAGCGATCGTCCGAAATCGCGGTCTGGTTGGGCGATACGCCGCCCACCGGCCAGGCGACCCCGGTGACGCCGGTGATGATCATCCCCGCCCCGCCCTTGGCCTGCGCGACATGATAATCGATCAGCCGATCGCCGACCGTGCCGTCCGCTTCCGACAGGCTGACGCCCATCGCGGTGACGATCATCCGGTTCTTGAGAACCATCGATCCGATCCGCCCTTCGGACAAAAGGGCGGGATGGCTGTTGCTGCCGCGCGCCATGATCCTCTCCTTCACTGCGCCGTCGCGCCGCCGTCGATGACCAGCGGATGGCCGGTCACGAAGCTGGCGCCATCCGAACAGAGCCAGAGGACCGCCGAAGCGATCTCCTCGGGCTGGGCGATGCGACCCATCGGGGTCATCTGCTCGATCGCGGCGCGGATTTCCGGCATGGCATCGAACTTGGCCGTCATCGGCGTGCGCACCGCGCCGGGGCAGACCGCATTCACGCGAATGCTCGCGCGCGCGTAAGTCAGCGCCGCCGATCGGGTAAGGCCGATCACCGCATGTTTGGACGCGACATAGCCCACCTGCGGCGATCCGGTGATGCCGTTGATCGACGACGTGTTGACAATCGCGCCGCCCGATCCCTGCGCCAGCATCTGACGCACTTCGGCCCGGATGCACGCGGCGACGCCCGCCAGATTGACCGCGAGCGTGCGTTCGAAGGCGACCGGGTTGTCCCACATATCGTCTTCCAGATTGACGCCGGCATTGTTGAACGCGACATCGAGCCGACCGAAGGCATCGACCGTCCCGGCGATCAGCGCGTCGACCGCCTGTTCATCCGCGACGTTGCAGGGGATGAAGCGCGCTTCGCCCCCGGCCGACGCGATCATGGACACCGTTTCCGCGCCCGCATCGCCCGGCAGATCCGAGACCACCACGCGCGCCCCTTCGCGCGCGAAAGCGATCGCCGTCGCACGCCCGATCCCGCCGCCCGCGCCCGTCACCAGCGCGACCTTTCCGTCAAATTGCGATGCCATTTCCTCTCCCCGCCCTGTGGGCTGCTTTCTTATCCGGACGACAAGCAGCGCCTGTCGCGATCGCAGCACCAGTGCGGGGACGCATGGCTCCGAAACGCCGGAAAATCAGCCATTAGACGCCCTTATAAGGACGAAGAGCGGTTAACTGTTACACCCTGTCTCGCAAATCCGCGCTGACAATCAACCGGGCCGTGCAGATCGCGTTTTCGCGCGATTGCGCGCGGCCTCAAAACAGCCTGGGCGCACTCAGGTAGATGGGGATGACATTATGGACAAAGTGACTCTTCTCGCGCGTCCGGCGCTGATCGCGCTGGCCGTCGCCAGCACGAGTGCGTTCGCGCAAACCGCACCGACCACACCGGCCGCGCAATCGGATGAAGGCGTGGCCACCCTGCAGGACATCGTCGTCACCGCGCGCCGCACATCGGAATCGCTTCAGAAGACGCCGATCGCGATCACCGCGCTCGACAACAAGACGCTCGAGAAGATGAACGTCCAGTCGGTCGACAAGGTCGCGCAGGTCGCGCCGAACCTGATCATCAGCCAACAATCCTCGTCGCTGTCCGCCGCGTCGATCACCATTCGCGGCATCGGCCAGACCGATCCGTCGCTCGGCCTCGACACCGCCGTCGGCATCTATCTCGACGGCGTCTATGTCGCGCGCAGCGCCGGCTCGCTGTTCGATCTGGTCGACGTGGAGCGGATCGAGGTGCTGCGCGGTCCGCAGGGCACATTGTTCGGCCGCAACACGACCGGCGGCGCGATCCAGCTGCTGTCGAAGAAGCCGCAGGACGAGTTCGGCGTGTCGGCCAAGGTCGGCTACGGCACCCGCCGCAACATTTCGGGCAAGGTCCGCATCGACACCGGCGAGTTCGGCGATTCCGGCCTCTCCGCCTCGGCCACCTATCTGCACCGCGAACGCAACGGCTATTTCGACAATTTGCTCACCCCAAAGCGCAAGGATCCGGGCTCGCTGAACGTCGACGCATTCGGGCTGGGCCTGCGCGGTGATTTCGGCGCGTTCCAGTTCAACTATGCGTTCGATTGGGACGATCGCACCGGTGCCTCGGCCTTCTTCCAGACGGTCGCGCTCAGCCCCGACGCGCGCACTTATTATGGCCGCTCCGCCGGCCTGGGCGGCGCGCCGCTCCAGTTCATCGGCGCGGGCGTGCGCCTGAACTCGGGCCTCCAGCAGCCGAGCGGCCTGCCGGGCAACAATTACGGATCGCAGACGCGCAGCCAGGGCCACAGCCTGACCGCATCCTACGAAGTGTCGGATGCCTTCACGATCAAGTCGATCACCGGCTACCGCAAGCTGCTAATGAAGAACTCGCTGTCGCTGTCCGGCCAGGGCGACCTGAAGGGCCGCGTGCTCGATTTCACATCGCCCACGCTCACCTCGATCAAATCGGTGTCGCCCTATAACGGCTTCAATTCGCCGCAGCGCCAGCGCCAGTTTTCGGAAGAGTTGCAGCTGCTCGGCAATACTGGCGACTTCTCCTACGTGCTGGGCGCCTATTATTTCCGCGAGCGCGTGTCGGAGAATAACAACCAGAATCTGACGCTGGTTCTGTCGCCGTTCGCCTTGCCGTTCCTCGGCATACCGACGGCGGTGCGCGATGCGCTGGTCGCGCAGAATATCGACCTGATCGGCCTCAACACATCGCCGCTCGCCGCCTATCGCCAGACGTCCAAATCCTACGCCGCGTTCGGGCAGCTGAGCTGGAAGCCGCAGGCGCTGGACGAGAAGCTCGAGGTGACCGGCGGCATCCGTTACACCAAGGACAAGAAGGCCACGACGATCGCCAACGCGACCAACGGCGTGCCCAACGCATCGAACACGTCGCAGGGGATCAGCTTCGAGAATACCGCATTCCTGGGCTCGCTCAGCTATCAGGTCGCGCCGTCTGCTTTGGTCTATGCCAAGGGTTCGACCGGCTATAAATCGGGCGGGTTTAATCCGCGCGCCGACGGCATCTGCACCGCGCCGACGGCGACGGGCGCCTGCCCCGGCGGCGTCTATCGGCTCAATTCGTTCAAGCCGGAAAAGCTGACCTCCTACGAAGCCGGTGCGAAGCTGGACCTGTTCGACCGGCATCTGCGCATCAACGCGGCGGCGTTCCTGAGCAAATATGACGATCTGCAGGTGCCGCAATTCGCGGCGGGCAGCGGCGGCGCCACGACATTGCTGGTCAATGCGGGCAAGGCCGAGTTCAAGGGCGTCGAACTGGAAATCACCGCGCTTCCCGCGCGAGGGCTGACGCTGTCGGGATCGATGGGCTACACCGATCCGAAGTATAAGCAGTTCCTGTTCCTGAACCCCAACACCAACACGGTCAGCGATATCGCGGCGACCGCGCGCTTCCCGAACGTGGCCAAGTTCAATTCGAACCTGGCGGCCGACTATACCTTTGCGCCGATGAGCATGGGCGTGTTGTCGGCACGGGTCGCTTATGCCTATCGCAGCAAGATCTTCTACCATCCCAACGATGCGGTGAACCCGTTCCAGCGGGACATTGCCGGCCCGGCGACGAACACGGTCAGCGCGCGCATCGCGCTGAGCGAGATTGCTCTGGGTGGACGGGCCAAGGGTGAGATCGCGCTCTCGGGCGACAATCTGCTGAACGAGGATCAGGTGATGTACGGCATCGACTTCGGTTCGCTCGGTTTCGGCGGGCAGCTCTATGCCGAACCGCGCCGCTTCCTCGTCGAGTTCAAGGTCGACTTCTGATCCGGGTTTTGCCGGGGCGGGCAATGCCCCCCCCGGCGCCCCATCAAAATGCGAAGCCGAGTTCGACGCCGTACGTGCGTCCGCGCTCATAGGTGCCGGACAGCGCCAGCACCGATGCACCGAACGACACGATCTTCTTGTCGAACAGGTTCTGACCGAAGGCCGAAACCGACGCCTTCGCGCCGCCGACCGGAATGTCGACCAGCCCGAAGCGGCCGTCGACCAGCCAGTAGCCCGGCCGCCGGTTGAACTCTTCCAGCACCGTTTGCCCGTTCAGGATGTTCCGTTGCGGGGTGGACGTCAGGAAATAGTGGCTGCGATAGCGCCCCTCGGCCCGGCCCTGCAGGTGCATGCCATTGCCCATATCGGGCGCATCATATTGCGCGCTCAGCCGGCCGGTCCATTTCGAGCTGTAGGTCGTGCGCGCGAAGCTGGCGACGTCGACGCCGTTCAGGATGAACGTCTTATAGTTCAGGTCCGCATAGCCGATGTTCCCGCTGAGCATCAGGCCGCGCACCGGCAGCCATTCGGCCTCCAGTTCGAAGCCCTTGATGTCGGCCTTACCGGCATTGTCGAAGAATTGGCGCCCGTTGATGAAGTTCTGCGTCTGCAGATCCTTATAGTCGCTGATATAGGCCGAGGCGTTCAGGCGCAGCCGGTTGTTGAACAGCTGCGTCTTCGCGCCCACTTCGTAGGCCAGCAGCGTTTCGGGCTTGTAGGCGATACCGCTCAGGATGCCGCCCGCGACATAGCCGCTGGACACCTTGGCATAGACGGTGGCGTCGCTGTTCGGCCGCCAGGTCGCGATGCCGGTATAGGTGAGCCGCTTGTACGAGACCTTGTAGGTGCCAACACCCAGCTGACCGCCCTGCGCACCCGACACCGACGAGATGACGTTCTCACGATCGTCGATCGTGCCGCGCAGACCCGCGGTCACGTCGAACGTGTCGGTCAGGTGGTAGGTGAGCTGGCCGTAGCCCGCCCAGCTGTCGTTGATCGCCAGCGTGCGGGTAACGCCGCTGCCGAATGCGGCGTCGAGCGGGCTCGGCACGTTCACGCCGCCCGGCATCGGCTGGAGCACGCCCAGAATGTCGGTCGCGGGCGATCGTTCGTGGAAATAGAAGACGCCCGTGGTCAAATCGTAATTGTCGCCGTCGATCTGGAACTGAACCTCCTGGCTGAACTGCCGCTGGCTGGTCTTGCGCGCCGCCAGCAGCGAGAAGAAGTAATCGTTCGGGCCGGGGATGTTAGCGGGCGCGAACAAGGCGCCCTGGATCTGCGCGGGGGTGAGCCCCGGTGTGATCAGCGCGCCGAACTGCGCGAAGGTGAAACGCAGGCCGCCGGTCGAGGCGAGATCGAACAGGTTCGGATCCTGCCGGAACTTGCGATAGGCGGTGATGCTCTTGACCGTCAGACGATCGGTCGCGTTCAGCGTCATCGTGAAGCTGTGGCCCTGCGTCACCACATGTTCCTCGCTGGTCGCATTGGCGACCGCGCGAAGCCGGGTGGGCGATGTGTTGGTGATGCCCCCGAACAAAGGCTGAAGCGCGAAGATCGGCGCGAGGATCTGACCCGACTGATCGGGGATCACGCCGAAATTCTGCGCAGGGCGCGCGACCGAGCGCGAGTCCGTATAATCGAAGCGGTAATCGGTGACGAGCGATCCGAACTCGCCGCGCACCGCGATCTGGCCGCCGTCGATATTCCGGCCGCCCAGCTTCTTCGCATAGGTCTGCGTGCCGAAAGACGGATCGCGCAGCGACAGGTTGAACGTCTTGCCGCCGATCAGGTTGGTATAGTCGCCGTCGATCTGATCGTGGAGATAGGCGAGCTTGACGGTGAAGGGGCCGAAGGCGGGCAGATCGAGCACCGCCTTGCCGCGCCACGCATCGTAATTGCCGTAGGATCCGGTGGCCTTCAGCCCCCATTCGCCCTTGGGCGCGGCGGAGACGAGGCTGATCGCGCCCGACGTGGCATTACGGCCGAACAGGGTGCCCTGCGGACCACGCAGCACCTCGACCCGCTGGATATCGGCCAGATCGAACACCGAGCCGACCGTGCGGCCGATATAGACGCCGTCGAGATAGATGCCGACCTTCGGATCGACCGCATTGTTCGACGTGCCCGATGCGATGCCGCGGATGATGATCGTCGGGTTGGACGCAAGGCCCTGCGTATTGATCTGCAGGCTGGGGGCGAGGCCCGCCAGATTTTTGACGTTGGTGATCCGCATCTGATCGAGCTGTTCGCTGCTGATCGCGGTGACGGCGACGGGAACCTTCTGCAGGCTTTCCTCGCGCCGCTGTGCGGTCACGACGATTTCTTCGAGCGATGTGTTGTCGAGCGGCGGCCCCGCCTGTTCGGCGTGCGCTGCGGTGGCCAGAACGGACACGCCGCAGAGCGCGAGGGTGCTGAAACGCATATTATCCTCCCCAGTTTTATCATGTGCGCAGGTATTCGCGGCTCCGCACCCGCTGCCCGGGGTGCGTTACCGATGGTGTGCGGCGCCATGCTGGGGACCAATCGCCGCCGCTATTCCGGTCGACGAACGCCCTGTCGGTTGTCAGGTCGAATTGCCTCGATTCATCGACTATCCTCTCCTTTGTCCGCAACCGTGTCGGGCGAAGCCCTTGTTTTTACACGTGTCGCGCTTTTGATTTGGTGTGACAGTATGACAAGAATGATACTCGTCAAGAGGCGATCCGCGCTTCTACGGCGGGGCGGAGCGAGGCGTCTTATCAGCGCCTTTTCGGCCACAAGGTGCGGGCAACCGCGAGCACCGCATACCATTGGCCGGGCAAGGTGGCGGTGCGCCGATCCTCCATCGCAATCGCGCGGACATCGCCCCGAAACGTCTCGATCAGTTCGCGCAGTCTGGCGACGCCCGTCGGGGAGAGTTTCTGCGTTTCGGCGCCGAACATCGCTTCGGGATCGCCATAGTCCATCGAGAAGAACAGTGGTTTGAGATGCTGATCGAAATGCCGCCGCATCGGCGCGCGTTGCCATTTATGATCGGGGCGCAACCGCGCGCGCACCCGCCCGCCGGGCAGGCGATCGATCAGCGCGAGCCGCTCCAGCCGTTCGACGTGGCGATCGGCTTCGTCAGCCGGAATACGGAAGCCTTCGGTCGCCTCGGACAGCGGCCAGCCGTTGACGATCAGGAAGAAGATCGTCGACAGATTGGCATCACGCGTCAGCGCCTCTTCCTGCGCGAGCGTGAGATCGTCCTGCCCCTGCGATCGGTTGCCGCAATCGTCGGCCAGTTCGGCGAGGCTGGTATGCGCCAGCGCGCACAGGCGGCCGAGCATCTGCACCGAAAGGCCGCGCCCGTGCAGCCAGCGTTTGATCGTGGCCGGGCCGACGCCCAGTTCGATCGCCAGCGCCGCCTGCGTCCAGCCAGCGCCGCGCAACATTCGTCGCAGACGCGACAGGAGTTGCTCCATTTCGGCAACCGATGGATCGCTTGATGGCTGTTGTGGCATCACTGGATGATACCTTTATCCAGAGCGACCGCGACATCAAGCCGCCGGCCCGCTTAGCTTGTCAGCGATGATCCACCGGTGTCGGCGGCGCCAGCACCGTAGCTCATCTCCAACCTGGTCCGGTCGCACACCCTTCCGCGACCGGACATTTGGCCCTCTCAGCGCCTGAAGAAATCGGGATAGCGGCTGAGCAGTTCGCCCATCTCATTGTCCGAGATGTTGAATTCGAACCCTTCTTCGTCGCCGCGCTTCCGATATCCATAGACGTTGGTCCATTTCCAGCCGGGCGTGCCGTCCACCGGAAAGACCTCCCACGTCAGATGGCACAGCGCCGAACCGGCCGATACCGGGACGACCTTATAATCGATCAGGCGGATATCGGTGCCCACGCCGACGCGATCGAACCGCTCGACCTGCCCGGTGCACGCCGCATCGGCGGTCGCGCGATCCTCGAAGCTGTGGACGCGGCCCTGCGTGAAGGAGACGTACGGAAAGACATAGTGGCCTGCGATCGCGCGGCCATCCTTGGCGATCATCGCCTGGCCGTAGCTTTCGCACAGCGCCTCGGCACCCTTGGTCATCACTCGCTCTCCCTATCTTATGGAAGCGCGATCCTAATCGTCGCAGCGATGTTGCGCGCGGTCGCACGGACATTTTCCGAGGCGGCGGCGAGCGCATCGGCGACGGTGCAGGGTCCGGGCACGACGCCGAACATCGCATCGATGCCATGCGCGAAGGTTTCTTCCGCGCCAGCGCCCAGCATTCCGGCGATGGCGACGACGGGCTTGCCGTGCCGGCGCGCGATCCGGGCGACGCCAATGGGGGTCTTGCCGTGAATGGTCTGGCCGTCGATCCGGCCCTCTCCGGTGATGACCAGATCGGCGTGTGCGATCGCCGCGTCGAGGCCGACCAGATCGGCGACGGTTTCGATCCCCGGCTCCAAGGCGGCGTTGCAGAAGGCGATCAGGCCGGCACCAAGACCGCCCGCCGCACCGGCGCCGGGCGTGTCCGCCACCGCAAGGCCAAGCTGCGCGGCGATGCAGTCGGCATAATGCCGCAAATTGGCGTCGAGCGTCTCGACCTGCGCCGGGGTCGCACCCTTTTGCGGACCGAAGATCGCCGATGCGCCGCGCGGGCCGACGAGCGGATTGTCCACGTCGCTCAGCACGCGGAAGCGGCTTTCGACCACGCGTGGATCGATCCCCGAGACGTCGATCCGTGCGAGTGCCCCGAGACCGCCGCCGCCACGCGCGACCTCCCGTCCGTCCGCATCGAGCAAGCGGACGCCCAGCGCCTGCGCCATGCCCGCGCCGCCATCGTTGGTCGCGCTGCCGCCGATGGCGATCAGGAAGTCGCGCACGCCCCGATCGAGCGCCGCGACGATGAGTTGGCCGACGCCATAGGTCGTCGCGCGCATCACATCGCGCTCCCCCTCCGGCACCAGCATCAACCCGCTGGCGGACGCCATTTCGATGATCGCGCCCCGCCCGTCGCCAAGGATCCCGAACAGCGCGTCGACCGGCGCGCCCAGCGGCCCGGTGACGGTGCAGGGCACGCGCTCGCCTCCCGTCGCGTCGATCAGCGCGTCGAGCGTCCCCTCCCCGCCGTCCGCCATCGGGATGCAGGCATAGTCCGCGTCGGGAAGCACGTCGCGAAAGCCGCTCTCGATCGCGTGGGCGACATCGCGCGCGCTCAGGCTCTCCTTGAACGAATCCGGGGCGATGACGATGCGCATCGGCCTATCGCATCCCCGGCCGTGCGGTCGCGCGCAGGACGAGAGCGATGCCGATCAGCAAGGCGGCGGCGAGGACGAACAGAGCAAGGCTGGTCGTGCCCGACGCCTGCTTAATCCAGCCGACCATATAGGGGCTCAGGAAGCCCGCAATCTGCCCGATCGAGTTGATCAGCGCGAGGCCGCCGGCGGCGGTCGAGGCGCTGAGATAGCGATTGGCGATCGGCCAAAACATCGGCAGCGCCGACAGCGCGCCTGCCGCCGCCAGCGTCATGCCGAACAGCGAGAGGCCGACCGCATTCGGCGCACCGCCCGCGAGCAGCAGGCCGATCGCGCCCACGGCCATCGGGACGATCAGGTGCCAGCGCCGCTCGTTCCGACGATCGCCTGACCGGCCGAGCAGCAGCATGAAGACGACCGCAGCGGCATAGGGCACCGCGCTCATCAACCCGATCATCAGCGGTTCGGTCTCGCCGCTCGCGCTGATGATCGTCGGCAGCCAGAAGTTGATCGCATAGACCCCGCTCTGGATGCAGAAATAGATCAGGCCGAGCGTCCACAATCCGCCTTCGAGCAAAGCGATGCGCAGCGAAACGGGAGCCTCGCCTTGCGCCTCATCGCCGCGGCGCAGGGCATCGGTCAGAGCCGTACGCTCGTCGGGCGTCAGCCACGGCGCAGTCTCGATCCCGTCGCTCAATACGAACCACACCAGCACGCCCAGCAGCACGGTCGGCGCGCCTTGCAACAGATAGAGCCACTGCCAATCGAGCAGCCCACCCTGCCCCTCGCGAAAATGCGCCAGGATCCAGCCCGATACCGGCCCGCCCAGCACGCCCGACATCGGGATGGCCGACATGAACACCGTCATCACCCGGCCGTGGCGTTCGGGCGGAAACCAGCGCGTCAGATAGAAGACGATGCCAGGGAAGAATCCCGCCTCCGCAGCACCTGTCAGGAAGCGCAGGACGTAGAATTCGATCGGGGTCCGCACGAACATCAGCCCGACCGAGAAGACGCCCCACACCACCATCATCACCGCGATCCAGCGCCGTGCGCCGACCCGCTGGAGGATCAGGTTGCTCGGCACGCCGAACGCCAGATAGCCGATGAAGAAGATGCCGGCGGCGAGGCCATAGACGACCTCGCTCATCCCCAGATCGTCGAGCATCCGCAGCTTGGCGAAGCCGACATTCACCCGATCGATATAGTTGAAGAGATAGCAGACGAAGAGGAAGGGGATCAGCCGCAGGCCGATCTTGCGATAGGACCGGTCGAGATCGCTGCGTTCGTCCATCCCCGCCCCTTTCGATCGTTAGCCAGCGGCTATAGGCGGCGGGGCGGCGGCTGCCAAATCAGTGGCGGGCAATCAGTGGCGGGGCGACAATTCACGTTTCAGCCCCACGAGGCGGATCGCGCGATTGCCCACGCAGACCGGCGCGGCGATCAGGCGCATCCAGCGCGGTGTGCCGTCGGTCGCGCGGATCTGCGCATCGAGCGTGAAGCCGCGATGATGCTGGATCGCATAAGCGCGCAGCCGCTCCATCGCAGCGCGCGAGTCTTCGGAATATTGCGCGACCGTCGCCGCACGCGAGAGATCGGTGCCGCGCGGCAGGCCGAACAGATCATAGACCGCGTCCGACCAGGTCAGTCGACTGTCCTTCAGATCGCACTCCCACCGCCCGATGGAGTGACGCGCGAGGAAGGCGTCGTCGACTGCCGACAAGGTGGCCGCCGCGTCGCCATCGACCAGATGGCACAGATCGAAATGCCGATCGCTGTCGAGGATCGGCCAGCTGTGAAACAACGGCAATGGTTCGGTTGGCTTCACGCGGGGATCCCTGATGACAACCCGCTGCTAGACATCAGCATTTAACGGCGCGTTATCGCTACGCGCCGTTCATGCATCCGATTGCATTACACACGCAAGGCGCGATCAGGTCGCCTCGAACGCCAGCGTCACCGTGTAGCTGTAATAAGGCGCATCGGCGCCCGCAGGCGCGCTGTCGCGATGACGGACGAGCAGCAGGTATCGCCCCGCATCGGGCGCGGTGACGGCGATCTTGCCGTCGGTGCCGCTCTTGATCTCGCCCACCGTCTTGCGACCGTCATAGAGGCCGGCTTCGCGGAAGACCGTGACGTCGGCACCGGCCAGCGGCTTGCCCTGATAAAGGACTTCGAGCGCGAACGGCTCGCCCGCGCCGATTGCGGTCGGATCGGACAGCGGGTGCAGTTCCAGCGCCTTGCCGCGCGCATCGAGCGCCCCCTTTGCGCCAGGCTTGCCACGCAGAACATAAGCGTCGGCCAGCGTGGTGCTCTGCACCTTGCGGGTTTCCGCTCCGGTCGGCGGCGTGGAGCCTTCGGCCACGAACTTCCAGTCGGTGCCGCTGCGATACATCTGATTCATCCGGCCATAACGCTGGCCCGAGGACAGGCGGTAAATGCCGTCGGCGGGCAAGGTCGCCTCCACCACCGCACGATCGGCGAAGGTCGCCGGGTTGGGCAGGCGGCGGACCGCGCCGTCGGGGCCGGTCACTTCGAACGGCGCATCGTTCATGATGATTTCGGGGCGGAAGGCGTCTTCGGTGAAGCTCGCCTCGATCACGACCTTGTCACGCTGCCCAACGTCGAACACCGCCGGGGCGATATAGGGCATGTGCGCGAAGGCGGGCGCCGCCATCGGCCCCAGCAACCCCGCCAGTGCGACGTCGCGCCACGCGGCGCTTGCCCGCGCCTTCAACGGCCACCGCCCCCGCACCGTCCGTGAACCCACCATGATCGCCCTCTTTCGTTACGTCGTCGATTGCACACTTGCTAACGAGAACGACTCGCATTAGCAAGTCTCGCCAGAGCGATAAGGGGAATGAGAATGACGACCAATTTCCTGCTGCGGAGCGTATGCTTCGCGGCACTGGCGGTGTCTTGCCAGGCGCAGGCGGCGGCGATTGCCGATGCGGCGGCGGCGAACGATGCGGACACCATCACCGTGACCGCGACGCGCACCGAAAAGGCGGTGATCGACGTGCCGGCGACCGTGTCGGTGATCGACGCGCAGACGATCGACGATCGCTTCATCAACGATGTGAAAGATCTGGTCCGCTACGAACCCGGCGTCACCGTGCGCCGCGCGCCCGCGCGCTTCACCGCGGCGGGCAGCTCGACCGGGCGTGACCGCGACAGCGGCTTCAACATTCGCGGGCTCGAGGGCAATCGCGTCCTCATCACCGTCGACGGCGTGCGCGTGCCGGACGGCTTCAGCTTCGGCGCGCAGAATGTCGGCCGCGGCGACTATGTCGATCTCGACCTGATCAAATCGGTCGAAATCCTGCGCGGCCCGGCCTCGGCGCTGTACGGCAGCGACGGCGTGGCGGGCGCGGTGAGCTTCGTCACCAAGGATCCGATCGATTTCCTGAAGGACGGCAAGAGCATCGGCGGCGGCGTGCGCGTCGGTTATGACTCGTCGGACGAAAGCTGGGTCAAGGGCGGCGTCGCGGCCGCCAAGGCGGGCGATGTTTCGGCGATGGTCGCCTACACACGCCGCGACGGCAAGGAACTGGACAATAAGGGCACGAACGACGCCGCGAACGTCGATCGCACCACCCCGAACCCGCAGGACACATCGTCCAACGCGGTGCTCGGCCGGCTGGTGTGGCAGCCCGAGGACGCGCATCGCCTGCGCTTCACCTACGAACATTTCGACAATGACGTCGATACCAACGTCCTGAGCGCGATCGCCAAACCGCCGCTGGCCGCCACGTCGGTTCTTGGTCTTACCGCCGCCGACGATACGAAGCGCAATCGCGGCACGATCGACTATCGCTATGTCGGCGAAGGGCTGTTGTCCGGTGCGCGCGCCGCGCTGTGGTATCAGAAGTCCGAGACGCTGCAGACTGCGGCCGAGGATCGCAGCACCGCCGCCGATCGCATCCGCATCAACCGCTTCGACAACCGCGTGTGGGGCGGGATGCTCCAGCTCGAAAGCAAGTTCGAGACGGGCGATATCGAACATCTGATCGTCTATGGCGCCGATCATTCGGAAACGAAGCAGACCGGCGTGCGCGATGGCACCGTGCCGCCGGCGGGCGAAGTCTATCCGACCCGCGCCTTCCCGACGACCGACTATGACCTGACCGGCCTGTTCGTGCAGGACGAGATCAGCATTGCGGGCGGCCTCGTCACTTTGTTCCCGGCCCTGCGCTGGGATCATTACAAGCTGAAGCCGAAGGCCGATGCCCTGTTCAGCGGCTTCGTGCCGCAGGGGCAGAGCGATTCCAAACTCACCCCGCGCATCGGTGTGGTCGTGAAGCCGACCGAGAATATCCGCCTGTTCGGTAACTATACGCAGGGCTTCAAGGCGCCCGAGCCGAACCAGCTCAACAACAGCTTCGCGAACGTGGTCGCCAATTACCGGTCGATCCCCAACCCGAACCTGAAGCCGGAATCGAGCCGCAGCGTCGAAGGCGGCGTCCGCTTCGTCGACACGCACGGTTCGGCCGAGATCGTGGGTTTCAGCAGCAAGTTCCGCAACTTCATCGATCAGATCCAGATCAGCGGCAACTTCACCGCCGCCAATCCGGCGGTCTATCAATATGTGAACCTGGGCCGCGTGAAGATCCACGGAATCGAGGCGAAGGGCGAATATCGGACCGACATGGGCTTGGGCGTCCGCGCTGCAGCCAGCTGGGCGAAGGGATCGGTGCGCCAGACGGGCGTCGCAGGCACCCGTCCGCTCGACAGCGTCGAACCGTTCAAGTTCGTCGCGGGCGCCTTCTACCAGCCCGAAGGCGGCGCCTTCCGCGGCGAGGTCGTGTGGACCCATTCGGCGGGCAAGAAGCAGTCGCGCACCAACAACAGCTGCAACACCGCCACCACCGTCTGCTTCACGCCGCCCGGTTTCTGGGTGCTGGATGCGACGGCATCGTACAAGGTGATGGAGCATGCCACGGTGCGCGTCGGGCTGTTCAACATCTTCGACAAGAAATATTTCTGGTGGAGCGATGCGCGTGGGCTGGCTTCGAACTCGACGATCCGCGATGCCTTCAGCCAGCCGGGGCGCAATTTCGGCGCGTCGCTGACGCTGAGCCTGTAAGGAGGACGATGATGATCCGAACCAATCTGATCGCGGTCGCTTTGGCCTTCGCCTTCGCCACCTCCCCTGCGCTCGCAGCGCCGGTCTATGGGGACAAGGCGCAGGACCGCGCGGCGATCCTGAAGATGGCGGGCACCTTCAAGGTGACGTTCGACATGCGCGAAACCGTCCCCTTCGTCGCGGGCTACGAAGCCTATAAGTCGAAGCTGAGCGGCGGGCACGAAGTGGTGCGCGTCGTCGTCGACACACCCGATCTGATCGCGCTCCAGCATCTGCTGGTCGTCGACATGAAGGACGGCAAGAAGCCGATGGTCATCAAGCATTGGCGGCAGGATTGGGCGTGGCAGCCCAAGTCGGTGCTGACCTATGCCGGGCCGGGCCGCTGGACGCTGACGCCGGTTGCGGCCACCGATGCGAAGGGCGCCTGGTCGCAGACCGTGTACCAGACCGACGACAGCCCGCGTTACGGCGGCATCGGCCGCTGGCGCTATGACGACGGCGTGACGCGCTGGACCAGCGACGAAACGCTGCGCCCCCTCGCCCGCCGCGACGCGACCCGCCACCCGCCCTACGATCACTATCTGGGCGTCAATCGCCACGCGCTGACGCCCAACGGCTGGGTGCATGAGCAGGACAATGCCAAGATCGGCCCGAAGGACGGCAAGCCCGCGACCTACGTGCACGAAACGGTAATCAACAATTACGTCCCCGCCACCGATTTCCCGGCGCAGGCGGCCGAGGATTATTGGGTCAAGACCGCCGATTACTGGGCGGCCGTCCGCGCCGACTGGGATCGCGTGATCAAGGCGAAGAAGGGCGTGACCCTGGCCGAGGAGCCGGAGTTCGGATCGACCACCGGCCACGAACTGATGCTGACCGCCGAGGACATCATCAGCGGCGAGGCCAAGGAAGATGCGGCGATCGCCGAGGCGAAGGCGCTGATCGAGAAGGAAACCTCGAAATAAGCTTCAGGAGCGCCGCGGCCTGCGCGGTCGCGGCGCTCCTGGCGCTCAGGCGGGTTGCATGCTCGCCAGCAGGCTGCGCCAGCCATCGATCGTGGTCGTCGCGCGATATTCGGCCTGCATGTCGGGCGTGAGGATTTCCAGCATCTGGCGCCCTTCGACCCACAGTTCGATCACGCCGAACATGCCGCCGCGCTTGCGATATTTGGCGGGCCAGCCTTCGCGCCGCGCGATGCCCAGCACCGCCGCCATGTCGAGTTCGGTGCCCACCGCCGCATGGGTCGGCGTGTAGCGATCGCGCCCTTCCCAGCTCCCAAAGGCGTCGGCATCGCCATCCGCCTCACGCAACGTCGTGCCCAGCGGATAGACCTCGATCGCGGTGCGATAGGCATCGTCGGACAGCGCAATCCAGCTCGCGTCGGACACCGGCGGAAACGGCAAAGCGAGGCCGCCGATCAGTTCGGCCATGACATCGGCGACATTCTTCGGATCGGCGGCACTGATCGAAACGTGAAACAGCATCGGTTATCCCCTTTCGGCGGCGCCCAATGATATATGGCACAAATTGTGTCAATGATGTTTTGACATTTTTTGTGCCACGCCTTAGCCAGCGCGCCATGAGCGACGATGCCGAGAACTCCCCCCGCAAGCAGGCCGCGCGCCAGCGCATCGTCGAGGCGCTGCTGTCGCTGCTGCACGATGGGGAGGACATCAATCACGATCGGGTCGCCGAACGCGCGGGCGTCGGCCGGCGGACGGTCTATCGCTACTTCCCCGATCGCGAAGCGCTGATGCAGTCGGTGTGGACCGGGGTGACCTCGCTCGCGGGGCCGGATGTCACCTTTCCGACCACCGAGGCCGATTTGCTGGCGACGATGCCGGGTATCTACGAAGGCTTCGACAAGATTGCGGACTATGCCACTTTGATCCGATCGACCCCGCAGGGCCGCGCCGTGCGACTGTCGCAGCGCGAACGCCGGGTCGAAAGCTATACCGCGGCGGCGGCCG
The DNA here is from genome assembly GCF_004005865.1 of Sphingomonas crocodyli. NCBI lineage: Bacteria > Pseudomonadati > Pseudomonadota > Alphaproteobacteria > Sphingomonadales > Sphingomonadaceae > Sphingomonas > Sphingomonas crocodyli. The sequence continues at coordinate 1,466,484 of NZ_SACN01000001.1, read as the reverse complement.
ACGCGGTGGCCGAACTGCCGCCCGAGGATCAGCGGCTCGCGACCGCGATCCTGCAGGTGCTGCACACGACACCGTGGCTGGAAATGCGCGACCATTGGGGACTTTCGGGCACGCAGACCGCCGAAGCCTGCGGCTGGGCGATGCGCGTGCTGTTACAGGATCTGCGCGCACGCGGCGCCAGCCCGCTGGCCGAGGGACCGGCGGCTCAGCTGACGATCAAATCCTCGCCGAAATAGGGGCGCAATCCCGCGTCCGTCTTTGCCTGCGGCGCGCCCGAAGGCGCGGGATCCTTCAGCCAGTTCCACATGCGGCGGATGTCGATGGGGCCGTTGACCGCCGATCGGCCATGTTCGTTCTGATAATAATTATGCGCGCGCTTATCGATGTAGAGCATGTGCGCTTCCTCACGGTCGAGTTCGTCCGCGAACTTGGCGTAGCCTTCGGCGGTCACCTCCACCGACGCCTTGCCCCGTTCGATCAGGCCGGCGATCGATCGGACCGCGAACTGCACCGCAAGCTCGAGCAGATCGATGACGTGGAAGCCGCCGAAATTGTTCGAGTTCGGGCCGTAGGACATGAACAGATTGGGGAAGCCCGGCAGCATCACGCCCAGATAGGCGCGCGGCCCATCCTTCGCCCACAGATCCTCGATCCGCGCGCCATCGCGGCCGCGCACCTCCATCGGCCACAGGAAATCGTTCGCCTTGAACCCGGTGGCGTAGAGGATGATGTCGACCGGATAATCCGTCCCCCCGGCGCGCACGCCCGCAGGCGTGATCCGTTCGATCGGATCGCTGACCAGCGACACATTGTCCTGCAACAGCGCGCCATAGACATTGTCGTCCGGATCGACACGGATCGGGCGCGACGACAAGGGCGGCGTCGGCGGGATCATCCGGTCGATCAGTTCGGGCCGGCTGGCGAGTTGGCGGTTGATATAGGCGACGCGATTGTCGCGAACGAGCTTGTTCGCGGCGCTGCGCGCATGTTCGTCGACATAGGTCGGATCGGCACGACATCCCGTCATCACCGAATCCGGGTGGCGCAGCGCGTTCAGCCGCAGCCGTTCGAAATTGAGGTAGAAGGGAATGTTCTTTTCGAGCCACAGCAACTGCCACGGCGTCGTCTTCAGATATTCGGCATCGTCGAAGCACCAGTTCGCCGTTCGCTGAAACAGGAAGGTGTGCGCCGCCGTCTTCGCGATCACCGGCAGCGTCTGATAGCCCGACGCGCCCGATCCGATCACCGCAACACGCTTGCCATCGACGCCGAGCCCTTCGGGCCATTGCGCCGAATGGCAGGCTGTGCCCTGAAAGCTCTCCATCCCCTCGATCGTGGGAAGCTGCGGACGCGATAGGAAGCCTACGCAGCTGACGACCGCGTTCACCCGCACGTCCTGCGCGCCATCCGGCCCCTCGGCGCGGATATCCCACAGCTTTGCGTCCTCATCCCAGGTCATCGCCTTGACCTCGGTGTTGAAGCGGATGTGATCGCGCAGGCCGTATTCGTCGGCGATCCACTTGAAATATTTCAGCTGCTCGTCGCGCGCGCAGAAAGCGAGCGGGAAGGGATAGTTGATACCGAACTGGTGCGAATAGCCGCGGCTGGCGGTGTCGACCCGCGCGCCCGGATAGCGGTTTTCATACCAGGTGCCGCCGACCTCCGCATTCTTTTCGAACACGACGAAGGGAATGCCGGCCTGCTTCAGATGCACGGCGGCGGCGAGGCCCGATAGCCCGCTGCCGACCACCGCAACGCGGAAGCCTTCGCGCGCCGCCGGGGCAACATCGCCGGACCAGCGGACCCCGCGCTGCATCGGATCGAACGCCGCCTGCTCGATCCACAGATCGCGCTCCGCCTCGGGCAATTCATAGCCCGCGGTCATGCTCAGGCTTTTGAGCAGCCGGTCGGTCGATCCCAGATCGGCGCCCGACGCCCCGCTGTCGCGCCGCGCGCGCAGAAAGGCGGCCGCCTTCGCGCGCAGCAGGCCGACATCGGCGACGCTTTCGACGTCGCTGATCGTCAGATCCTCGCGGGTGCTGCGCGCCATCGCCATATTGGCCAGCTCGTCATCACCGGTCAGTTGATAGAGGACGCCCCGCAACACCATCGGATCGGCATGCGCCACGGCGTCATCGATAACCGCATCGGACGACGCGGTAAGGTCGAGAATATCGGTCATGGACGGAAGGCTATTGTGCGTCCGCGCGACGGGTCAACAACGCACAACCGTCGTTCCAGTAGCGATTTTAGCGACCCCGTTCTGCACGCCACGCGACGCCGAACCGCACGCCCCCGAAAAGTGGCGCAGTTCCGCGAAAGGTCAGCCGCGCTGGATGGCCGTGCGGATAATCTCCGACGGCTTGCTCTCGCTCGGCCCCTCGAGCGAGGGCCGGCCCAGCAAGTAACCCTGCGCCTCCGAACAGCCTTCGGAGCGCAGCATATCGAGCTGGGCTTCGGTCTCGACTCCCTCGGCGAGCACCGGCATGCCGATCGTCGAGCCGAGCGCGATCACGGCGCGGATGATCGCGCGCGCCTGTTCGCTCTTTTCCGATTCCAGCACGAACGACCGATCGATCTTGATCTTGTCGAATGGGAAGGAATGGAGCGTTTCGAGCGACGAATAGCCCGTGCCGAAATCGTCGATCGCGATCGACACGCCCATCGCCTTGATCTGGCGCAGGATGTGGAGCGCGCTGGTCTTGTCGGCGATCAGCGCGGTTTCGGTGATCTCGAGTTCCAGCCGGCTGGGCGGCAGCCCGGTCTCCAGCAGGATTTCGGCAAGCGTGGTCGCAAGGCTCGGGCGGGTGAGCTGGACCGGCGACAGGTTCACGGCGACGCGATGGGGCTCGGGCCACGAAGCCGCCTCGCGGCATGCACGGCGCAGGACGCATTCGCCCAGTTCGATGATGCAGCCGCTTTCCTCAGCGACCGAGATGAAGTCCTGCGGTGCGATCCAGCCATCGATCGGATGCTGCCAGCGCGCGAGCGCCTCATATCCCGTGACCTCGCCGCTATCGAGCGAGCGCTGCACCTGATAGGCGAGCGACAGGCCGTCGACCGCGATCGCATCACGCAGGTCGTTCGCCATCTGGCGGCGCTTCCGCGCGACCTCGTCCATGCCATATTCGTATCGGCACAGCTGCACGCCGTGGGTCGCCTTGGCGCGGTACATGGCGAGATCGGCGTTGCTCAATATCTGTTCGCGATCGCCGCCATCATCGGGGAAGATCGCAACGCCCAGGCAGGCGCGTGGTTTGATCTCCAGCCCGTCTCCCTCGATCGGGGCATCGAGCGTGTCCGTCAGTTGATCGAGGAAGCCGTTAAGTTCGGCTTCGTCGGTGAAGCTGCAAGCGGCCGCGAATTCGTCGCCGCCGAAGCGCGCGAGGATCTGCCCCTCGCCCAGCATTGCCGACATGCGCTGGCCGAGCGTTTCGAGGATCATGTCGCCGACGCCGTGACCGTATGTGTCGTTGATCTCCTTGAAGCCGTCGAGATCGATCACGACCAGGCCGACCTTGCTGTTTCCCGCCTGCGCACGGCGGACGGCCTCTTCGACTTGGCCGTTGAAATTGGTGCGGTTGGGCAGGCCGGTCAGATCGTCATGCATCGCCATATGCGCGATGCGCGCTTCGGATCGATGGCGCTCGCTCACATCCTCGAACGTCGCGACGAAGCCGCCATCGGGCAGCGCCTGATAGGATACATCGACCACGCCGCCATCGTCGAAACCGATTGTCACCGATCCGCCGCCGCCCGGTTGCGCCAGACAGGCGCGCAGCCAGCCGCGCCCCGCCTCGATCCGCTGCTGATCGACGATGACGCTGCCGCGCGCGAGCAAGGCGGTGCGCATGAAATCGGAGAAGCTGAGCCCTTCGAGCGCCACGTCCGGCCCCAGCCGGTACATCGTGCGGAAGCGCGCGTTGACGAGGGCGACCCGCTCCTCAGGATCGAACAGGGCCAGCCCCTGATGCATGTTGGTGAGCGCGGCATCGAGCTTTTCGGTCAGCGCGATCAGGCGGTCCTGATCCTCCTTCTGACGGCTGATATCGCGGGTGATCTTGGCGAAGCCGATAATGTCGCCCTGTTCGCCGACGACGGCTTCGATCGTCACATTGGCCCAGAAGCGGCTGCCATCCTTGCGATAGCGCCAGCCCTCGGCGGTGAATTTGCCCGTGTCGCGCGCCGCGGCGATCGCGCGCTGTGGGGCGCCGGCCGCCTGATCATCCTGCGAATAGAAGCTGGCGAAGTTGAGCCCGATCGCCTCTTCGGACGTGAAGCCCTTGAGCCGCGCCGCGCCCGCATTCCAGCTGACCACCCGGCCATCGAGGCTGAGCATGTAGAGCGCGCAATCGGTGATGCCCTGCACCAGGATGCGGAACTCGCGGCCGCGCGACTTGATCGCGGCGACGGCGGTCGCGTTGATGATCGAGGCGCCGATGCCGATCAGGAGAACCGCGAGCGCCAGCGCGCCGATCACGAGGCCCAAAGTGACCGGGGAGAGGATATTTTCGCCCGACGCGCCATCGGCGTCCGGAATGACCTGCAGCGCCAACATGCCGGTGAAGTGCAGCGACAGGATCGCGAGCATCAGCAGCCCGCCGGCCGCCAGCCCGCTGCCCGCTCCGCGTGAGCGCAAGGCGAGCGTCAGCGCGGGGATCGCAAAGCCGACCGCGCACAAGGCTGACAAGGCGACGAGGCCGGCATCCCAGCCGAAATGCCCCGGAAACTCGACCCCGCTCATGCCGATATAGTGCATCGCGGTGATGCCGGCACCGACGAGCGCGCCACCGGCGGTCAGGAACGGCCACGAATGCCGGCGCCGATACGGAAGCGTGAAGCCCGCGATCGTCATGATGATGGCGACCATCAGCGACAGCCCGGTCTGCTCATAGGCGTAGCCGACCACGATCGGACCGGTATTGTAGCCGAGCATCGCGACGAAATGCGCCGACCAGATGCCGAAGCCGGTCATCACGCCCGCGGTCAGCCGCCAGCGGCGATCGATCCACAGCGCCTCGCCCCGCTGCTGGCGCAGCAAGGTCACGGCGGCAAGGCTGGTCAGCCCGCAGATCAGGCCCGCCAGCGCAACCAATCGCCAGTCATGCTGGTAACGCACGCAATACCAAAGGTTGAGCAACGCAGAACTTTCCGGACAGACCAATGGCGAACAACGCCGTGGTCCGCTTAACCGCGAATTCCTTGAAATTCAGCAAACGACTGCTGAATGCGGGTTCAGCATTGTGAACAATCGCAAATTTCTGAGTGCGCAAGTGCGCTTAAGGCGCGACTCGAAAGCGATCGGCCGATCTGGACGGCCGATCCCGTGAAGTGCACAATCCCGGTCGAGCCGACAGCCTCGCCGACAGAGCGAGACAGGCAAGGAGAGCCGCCGTGGCAATTGCAGGTCAGCAAAGCACCTATGATATCGACGTCGTGCGCCGGATCGCGCTTCCGGGCATGAGCCTGGACATTTCCGATTTCCGTTTCGACAGCACGACCGAGATGTCGTTCATCGACGATCACCACTCGTTCGGCCTGTGCCTGTCCGAAACGCCGCGCAACAGCCGCAGCCGTTTTGCGGGCGCCGACATGGATTATACGCCGACGGGCCGGATCGCCTTCCAACCGGCAGGCACCACCCTGCTGGCGCGCAATGACGGCGGGCAGCAGACGATCCTGCGTTTCCGCATCAGCCAGAAGCGCTTCGACGCGGTGAGCGAGCGCAAGCTGAACTGGGGCGCGCGCGAACTCGTGCAGAGCATCAACCTTTCCGCGCTTCCGATCCGGCAGTTGCTCGAAGGCCTGTCGACCGAACTCGCGCAGCCGGGTTTCGCCAGCCGATCCTATGTCGACGGCATGGCGACGCTGCTGATCGTCAATCTGCTGCGATCGGTGGGGTTCGATCAGGACAATAGCTATGATCGGGGCGGGCTGACGCCGTTTCAGATGGCGCGGATCGACGCCCGGCTCGACGATGCCGCACGCCCGATGCCGACGGTCTGCGAACTCGCGACTTTGCTCGGCCTGAGCGAACGCCATCTGCGCCGCGCCTTCCGCCAGTCCAGCGGCACCACGCTGCGCGATCGGCTGCAGGAGGTGAGTTGTGCCCGCGCATCCGAATGGCTGACCAAGACCGACATGCCGGTGAAAATGATCGCCGCACGGCTGGGCTTCACCACGCAGGGCAGCTTCACGACGGCCTTCGGCCGCGCGACCGGCGAGACGCCCACCGCCTTCCGACTGCGCTCGCGGCACTGATCGCGGCCTTCGTGGCCGAAACTCCGAAACGCTGAAACCGCCGGCGGTTGATCCGTCGGCCCAGGCGCGGCTTGATCCCATCGAACGACCCGGACGGTCAGGCTCCGGGCGGATAGGGAGACGATGCCGTGAAGGTTCCGTTCGTCCACGGGCCGGGAGACCTGCGCCTCGACGAGATCGAGACACCCGTCGCAGGGCCGAACGATGTCGTCGTCCGCATCGCGAGCGCGGGCATTTGCGGCAGCGACGTCGGCTATGTCGCGATCGGCGGCGTCGCCGGGCCTTCGGACATTCCCGTCCCGCTGGGCCACGAACTGGCGGGCACGATCGCGCAGATCGGCAGCGCGGTCGCGGGTTTCGCCATCGGCCAGCGCGTGATCGTCAATCCCACGATGAACCTGATTGGTAATGGCGGCCCCGAGGGTGGCTTTGCCGAACATCTGCTCGTCCGCGGCGTCGCCGACCATCCGGATGCCTTGTTGCCGATCCCCGATCATGTCTCGTTCGACGAAGCGGCGCTGGCCGAACCGCTCGCCGTCGGCGCGCACGCTGCCAACCGATCGGGCGCGAGGAAGGGCGATCAGGTCGTCGTGTTCGGCGCGGGGCCGATCGGATTGGCGACGATCGTCAATCTGCGGCGCATGGGGATCGACCAGATCGTCTCGGTCGACCTGTCCGCCTTCCGGCGCGAACGCGCACTGGCGCTGGGCGCACACGAAGCGATCGATCCGCGTACGGGCAATCTGGCCGACGCGCTCAAGGGCTTTCACGGCACCGCGCAAAGCTGGTTCGGGGAAATGCCCGCGACCACCCATTATATCGAGGCATCGGGCGCGCCCATCATCGCCGACATATTGGCGATGGCCGCGCCCGGCGCGATCCTGTGCGTCGTCTCGGTCCAGAAGAAGCCGGCCGAAATCGACTTCCAACAATTGCTGGGCCGCGAGCTGACGATCACCACCGCCTGCGCCTATCGCGACGAATTCGCGCAGATGCTCGACCTGATCGGATCGGGCGATTTCGATGTCGGACAGATGATCAGCCATCGCTTCGACGGCGCCGATTTTCTGGAGGCGTTCGCCATCGCCTCCGATCCCGAACGGGCGGCCAAGGTGCTCGTCCAATATCCATAAGGTCGAGAGGAGGATGCCATCATGCAGCATGAGGGCGCGAAGGTTCTGATTACCGGGGGCACCAGCGGCATCGGCGCCGCGATCGCCGCCGCTTATGTCGCCGACGGCGCGACCGTGACGATCACGGGCACGCGCGGCGGCCCGGCCGACTATGACGCCGATCTGTCCGCCTATCGCTACCTCCAACTTGCCAGCATGGAGGATCCGGCTGCTATCGATGCGGTGGCGGACGCGGTCGGCGATGTCGACGTGCTGATCAACAATGCCGGCATGAGCATGATGGCGGTCGGCCTCGACGAATGGGAGCCCGACATCTTCGCCCGCGCGGTGAACATGCACCTCGTCGGCGGCTATCGGCTGTCGCATGCGCTCAAGGACCGGCTGGGCGCGAGCAAGCGGCGCGGCGGCGGGGTGATCACCGGCATCGGATCGATGTCGTCGCTGTTCGGGATCGAGGCGGTGCCCGGCTACGGCGCGGGCAAGACCGGGCTGCTGGGCCTGACCCGCGCGATGGCGGTCGCCTGGGGCCGCCACAACATCCGCGCCAACGTGCTCGCGCTGGGCATGATCGAGACGCGGATGACCAAGCCCGCGCTCGACTATCCCGGTTTTGCGGAGCCGTTCATCGCGCGCACCCCGCTGGGCCGCATCGGCCAAGCCGAGGATTGCGCCGGCCCTGCCCTGTTCCTCAGCAGCGCGGCGGCATCCTTCATCACCGGACAGACCATCGCCGTCGACGGCGGCTTTTCAATTCAGGGGTGATCGACATGGCAAAGGCACAGACTTTGGCGGATTTGGGCGGGATCATGCAGATCGCGTTCGTGCCGCAGGATTTCGACGGCGCGATCCAGCACTGGCTGAACAAGGGCGCCGGCCCCTTCTTCATCCTGCAGGACAATCAGGCCGAATGGACCGCGGCTTATGGTGTCGAAAAGGACATCGTCCTGGATATCGCGCTGGGCAATTGGGGCGAGATGCAGATCGAGATCATCCGCCAGAAGAACTCCGGCAAATCGGTCTACAGCGACTGGTTCGACGCCGGGAAGGACGGCGTCCACCACACCTGCATCGTCGTCGAAGACATGGCCACTGCGCGCGCTCTGGCGGCGGAGAAGGGCTTCGAGGTGGTTCATGAAGGCCGGCATTTCGGCCCCGAATGGATCTACATCGACACCAAGGGCGGCGACGGCACGCTGCTGGAAATCCTGTGCATGCCCGGCGGCAATCCCGGCCTCGCCGCGATGACGCGCGAGGCCGCGCGCGACTGGGACGGCAGCGATCCCATCCGCATCCTCAATCTCGGCTGACAAGGAGACACAGCATGGACGTCGTGAAAGACCTTGTCGCCAAGCGACCCGACATGTGGGCGTTGCAGATCGCCCGCGAGGGTCAGCGTTTCCAGATCAACGATTTCATCCACTGCGTGCCTTCGGTCTCGAACGTCTATCTGATCAAGACGGCCGAGGGCGACATTCAGATCAATGCCGGCATGGGCTTCGAGGCACCGACAATCGCGAAGGAACTCGCCCCCGTCCGATCCGGCCCCCTGCCCTATCTGATCCTGACGCAGGGCCATGTCGATCATGTCGGCGGCGTCGCGCAGCTTCGCCAGCCCGAGACGAAGGTGATCGCGCAGAAGAACAATGCCGATTGCCAGGCGGATGATCAGCGGATCAAGACGGTCCGCAATATCCAGTCGTCGACCTGGTTTCCCATGCAGACCGCGACGCTCCATGCGCCCAACACCGCGCCGATGCAGGACGTGCCGAAGCCCGACATCCTGGTCGACGACCGCCTCGATCTCACGCTGGGCGGGCTGGATCTCGAACTGCTCTCGGTCCCCGGTGGCGAGACGGTCGACAGCCTTGCCATCCACCTGCCGCAGCATCGCATCGTCTTTACCGGCAATATGTTCGGGCCGCTTTTCCCGCACTTCCCGAACCTGTGCACGATCCGGGGCGATCGTTACCGCTTCGCCGAACCCTATCTGTCGTCGCTGCGCCGCGTGCGCGATCTGGAGCCGGAATTGCTGATCACCGGCCATTTCGAGCCGATCGTCGGGCGTGACCTGATCCGCACCTGCCTCGATCGGCTCCACGATGCGGTGTCCTATGTCCACCAGACCACGCTCGACGGGATGAATGCGGGCAAGGACATCTTCACGCTGATGCGTGAGGTGAAGCTGCCCGACCATCTCTATGTTGGCGAAGGTTACGGGAAGATCAGCTTCGTGGTCCGCACCGTGTGGGAACAATATATGGGCTGGTTCAAAGCCCGCGCGACCAGCGAAATGTATGCGGCGCAGCCTGCCGACATCTATGCCGATCTTGCGGCGCTCGCAGGTGTCGATGCGGTCGTGGCGCTGGGGCGGAGCAAGTTCGACGCGGGCGATCCGGAGACCGCGCAACTCCTGGCCGAAGTCGCGCTGGCCAAGGCCCCCGATGATCGCGGCGCGCTTGCCCTCTCGCTCGACGCGCATCGCGCTCTGCTCGTCCGCACCGATCCGCCCAATTTCTGGGAGGCGGGCTGGCTGCGCGCGCATGTCGCGAAACTCGAAAAGGCAGTTGGAGGCGCAGCGTGAGCAACAAGATCGAGATTACCGACCTGCTGAATCCGGTCCTGTCCGATGCGGTGAAGGGCGGCCTAGCCTATGCCGCCGCCAATCCGATCGACCTGTCGATCGAAGCGATCCTCGGCAAGGCGCGCAAGGATACCGGCCTTACCGATTTCGGCCCCGACGATTTCCGCCCCCGGCTCGCGCGACTGGTCGACGAGTGGAATGGCGATACGCGGATGACGGCGCTCAACCGCATGATCCTGTTCGACGTCGCCAGCCGTCACGCCGCCAACCGCCTGCTGATCCAGGATTATGTGAAGAAACATCCGGACGTGCATGACGAGGTGATCGAACGTCCGATCATCGTCGTCGGCCTCCCCCGATCGGGCACGACCCACCTGCTCAACCTCCTCGCCGCCGACAGCCGCCTGCGATCGCTGCCGATGTGGGAGGGGAATGAGCCGCTGCCCAATCCGCTGAAGCCCATCGGCCCGGACGGGATCGACCCGCGCTACACCCGCGCGGTCGCCGAACATGAGGCGGCGATGGCATCCTCCCCGCTCACCGCCGCGATGCACCTCGTCGGCCCGGACGATTTCGATGAAGACCTGTTCCTCATGTGCCCCGACTTCGCGACCTATTTCTGGGAATGGATGTCGCGCGTGCCCAAGTGGCGCGATTTCCACACGTCGACCGACCAGACGTCGCATTACGAATATCAGCGCACCGTGCTGAAGATCCTCCAGCACAAGAAGGGGCCGGTGCGTTGGGTCAACAAATGCCCGCAACATCTGGAACAGCTGCCGGTGCTCAAGAAGGTCTATCCCGACGCGATCGTGGTGATGACCTATCGCGATCCCGTCGACGCGATCCAATCGGCCGCGACGATGATGGCCTATGCCGAACGCGCGCGTTATCCCGATATCGATGCCCGCTGGGTGTTCGATTACTGGGCCGACCGGGTCGAACAATTGCTGCGCGCCAGTGTGCGTGACCGCGACGTCTGGCCCGAGGATCAGCGGGTCGACGTGCCGTTCGAAGCGCTGATGAAGGACGAAATGGCCTTCGTCCACGCCGTACAGCGCAAGGCGGGCCTGCCGCCGTCGGACAAGGCCGATGCCGAAATCCGCCACTTCGTCGAAACCCATCCGCGCGGCAAGCATGGGCAGGTGAGCTACAATATCGAACGCGACTTCGGTGTTTCGCGCGACGAGCTGCGTAAACGCTTCGCCTTCTACTTCGATGCCTTCCCCGCGATCGAAGCGGCCCGGAACGGCTGACGGGCATTCAGCCCGATCGCTTCGTCGGCATCGCGTAGAAATGGCTTGATTTCGCCACTCCATCGCCTCCACCCTTGGGGTCAGGCGATGGAGTGAGCATGGCCGATGTGCGTTCTGTGGTGGTGGGTGCGGGTGTCGTCGGGCTGGCGATCGCGGCGCGTCTCGCCCGGAACGGGCTGGAACCGATCATCCTCGACGCCGAAGCCGACTTCGGCACCGGCACCAGTTCGCGCAACAGCGAGGTCATTCACGCGGGCATCTATTATCCGGCAGGATCGCTCAAGGCGTCGCTCTGCGTGCGGGGCCGCGCGCTGCTCTACGATCATTGCGCGCGCAACGCCGTTCCGCACCGCCGGATCGGCAAGCTGATCTTCGCGCGCGACGCCGCACAGGCCGCCAGCCTCGACACAATCGAGCAGGCTGCGGCTTCGGCCGGGGTCGACGATCTGATCCGTCTCGATCGGCGGGGCGCTTCGTCCTACGAAGCCGAACTGCCCTGCCATGAGGCGCTGTTCTCACCATCGACCGGGATCATTGACGCGCATGCCTATATGCAGAGCCTGCTCGGAGAAGCCGAGGCATTTGGCGGGCGCTTCGTGGGCCGATCGGCGGTCACGCGCCTGTCGCGCCGTGCCGACGGCTGGGGCGTTCACATTGCCGGCGAAGAGGACGGCGACCGCCCTGCGCTGACGGCGGACATCCTCATCAATGCGGCCGGATTGGGCGCGCATCTGCTGGCCGCGCAGACGGAGGGGTTGGAGCCGCCCGACCGCCCGACCATCCATTACGCACGCGGCCATTATTTCAGCTATGGCGGTAAGGTGCCGTTCCGCCATCTGATCTATCCGGTGCCCGTGCCCGGCGGGCTGGGCACGCACCTGACCTTCGATCTGGCGGGCGGCGCGCGCTTCGGCCCCGATGTCGAATGGATCGATGCGATCGCTTATGGGGTCGATACCGTGCGGGGGGCCGATTTCCTGGCGGCGGCGCGCGCGATCTGGCCGGGGATCGAGGCCGATCGGCTGGCGCCAGCCTATTCGGGCATCCGGCCCAAATTGTCCGGCCCCGGCGAACCGGCGGCGGACTTCCGGATCGACGGGCCGGACCGGCACGGGCTCGACGGACTGGTCAACCTGTTCGGAATCGAATCCCCCGGCCTCACCAGTTCGCTCGCCATCGCCGAAATCGTCGCCGACAAACTCGATCTGGCCAAGCGTTGAGCAACGACAAGGCCTTTAGCGAACCGGAGATGAGCGACCTGCGCGGCCGCGCGACGCGCAACGCGCTGTCGACGGGCGGCGCGCAGGCCTATCGCCTGCTGCTCCAGATATTGTCGGTCGTCACCCTGTCACGAATGCTGCCACCCGGCGATTTCGGCCTGATGGCGATGATCGCGCCGATGATCGCCTTCGTCCTGCTGTTCGGCGATCTGGGGCTGACGCAGGCAGTCGCCACCGCAAAATCGATCAGCCCGCGACAGATCAGCGCGATCTTCTGGATCAACATCGCGGTGGCCGCGACGCTGGCCGTCGTCCTCGCAGCACTCGCCCCGCTTGCCGCCGATTTCTACGGCGAGCCGCGGCTGATCGGGCCGATGCGCGTGCTGGCCGGCACGATCCTGCTCACCGCCCTGGGGGGGCAGCATCAGGGGCTGATCGTGCGATCGATGCAGTTCGGGCGGCTCGCGATGATCGATATGAGCGCCGCCACCGCCGGCTTCGTCGCGGCACTCATATGGGCCTCGATCGCGCCGAGCATCTGGGCGCTGGTCGCCCAGTCGGTCACCGCGTCGCTGGTCGGCGTGACCGGCCTGTGGCGCGTTTCGCGCTGGCGACCGGACTGGTCGGCCGACATCAGGGAGGCGTCGCCGCTGCTGCGCTTCGGATCGGGATTGATGGGGTTCGACCTCACCAACTTCCTGTCGCGTAATCTGGACAATGTGATCATCGGGCATAGCAGCGGCGCGGCGCAGCTCGGCTATTATGACCGCGCCTACAAATTGCTGCTGTTCCCGCTGTCGCAGGTCAATTCGCCGGTCGGGCGGGTGCTGGTGCCGATGCTGGCGCGGCTGCGCGACGATCCCGAACGGTATCGCCGCGTCTATCTGCGCACGCTCCAGCAACTGATGCTGTTCACCCTGCCGGGGGTCGTCTTCCTGCTCGCCAACGCGCACAGCGCGATCCCGACGATCCTCGGCCCCCAATGGCAGCCGAGCGTCGCGATCTTCCTGTGGCTCGGCCTCGCCGCGATCCACCAGCCGATTTCGGCGACGACCGGGTGGCTGTTCGTCAGCCAGCAGCGCGGCACCGAATTCGCGTGGTGGGGACTGGTGATCGCGATAACGTCGATCGCCGCCTTCCTGATCGGTGCGCCGTGGGGTGCGGTCGGCGTGGCGGCGGCCTATGCGATCAGCGATCTGTTCATACGCGCGCCGATCGTCTGGTTTTGGGTCGGGCGGCGCGGGCCGGTGCGGACGCGCGATCTGGCACGGCTTGCGGCCCCCAACGTCCTTGCCTGTACGGTTATGGGTTTTTCGCAATTGTTTCTGACAGATAAGCCGATTAGCCCTTGGCCCCTGCTCGATCTCGCCATTCGATTGCCCCTCGCCTTCGCCGTCGCGTGGGGGGTGCTGGCGATCTTTCCGGCCGGGCGAGCCGCGCTGCTCGATCTGAAGCATACTGCACTGAGCCTGACGAACCGTGCCAAAGAGCAGACTAATCGAGCCAGCTGACGACGAATAGTTTCGCCTCCACGGTGGACCGAACGGCCGTAAAGGTTTATTAACGGGATGGTTCAGTAATTGGGGGCCTCCTCGATGATGAATGTGTGCGCAGTTGTTTTGACGTATAATCGCAAGGATCTTCTTGCCGAGTGCCTCGACGCAATTCAGCAACAGAGCGTTGCGTGCGGTTCCATTATTGTTCTCGACAACGGCAGCTCTGACGGCACCGTCGATATGCTGCGATCTTCAGGCGATCGGATCGAGATTCACGCATTGCCATCCAATATCGGCGCGGCGGGCGGCTTCAACGCCGCGATGCGGGCCGGTTATGAAAGCGGCGCGGACTTCATCTGGGTGATGGACGACGACGTCATCGCCGCCCCCGACGCGCTCGAAAAGCTGCTCGATGCCCGCGCGATGCTGGCGGGCAAGGCGATCCACCCGCCCTTCCTGATCTCCACGGCGCGCGCGCCTGGAGGGGAAATCACTAATACGCCCGCGCTCGATACGCGGCTCAACCCACTCGACTATGAAAGCTGGCCCGATCTTCTGGCGCATGGGCTGATGCCGGTGCGGCGCGCGACCTTCGTGTCGATCCTGCTCCCGCGCGAAACGCTGCGCGAACATGGCCTGCCGATCCCGCAATTCTATATCTGGGGCGAGGATACCGAATTCACCACGCGGATCACGCGCGACCGGCCCGGCTATATGGTCGGCGACAGCCGCGTGGTGCATGTGCGCCAGATGTCGGGCTCGCTCGACATCCGCACCGAGACCAATCCGCGCCGGATCGGCTATCACTTCTACGCGATCCGCAACAATATGTGGATGGTGCTGCAGGCCGGCAAACGGCGCGCGATCGTCAAGCTGGTCAAGCGGCGCGCGGTCCTCGCGCTCCAGCTGTGTCGTGAAAAGCAGTTCTACAAGGCGAAGATGGTCGCCAAGGGCGTACTCTCCGCCTTTTTCTTCAAGCCGGTGCCGGACATGGTCGATCGGCCGAACGCGACGGGCGCAAGCAGGGCCGAAACGCTGCCGTCGTCGATATCGAACGACCCCCTCGGATTTTCCAGCGCCGCCTGATCCGGGCGGCGCTGGATCATTCAGAAAACCGGCTCGGCATCGGGATCGATCAACGGCCAGTTGGCGTCCTTGTCCGAAATCACGCTGACCGGCAGCGGCCATTGGATGTCGAGCAGCGGATCGCTGTAGCGCACGCCACCTTCGGCATCGGGCGTGTAAGGCGCCGATACGAGATACGAGACCTCGATATCGTCGACCAATGTCTGGAAGGCGTGGGCGAAACCCGGCGGCACATAGAGTTGCCGATGGTTTTCGGCGCTGAGCTCGAACCCCTCATGCTTCAGATAGGTCGGCGAACCCGAACGCATGTCGACGATCACGTCGAGGATTCGGCCCCGCACGCAACGCACCAGCTTCGCCTCGGTGAAGGGCGCGCGCTGGAAATGCATGCCCCGCACCGTGCCCGCCGTGGCCGAAACCGACATGTTCTGCTGAACATAATCGGTGGCGAGGCCGCGCGCCGCAAACTCGGCCTTGCACATCGTGCGCGCGAAGGAGCCGCGTTCGTCGCCGCGCAACTCGGGTTCGATCACCCACGCATCCTTGAGCGTCGTTTCCCGGAAGATCATGCCAGCGCCTCCAGCGGACGACGGCGCAGGCCGAAATGGGCTTCCTGTTCGGCATAAAGCGCGTCGACGGTTCGGCCGCCGGGGATCACGACATCGGCGAAGCGCAGCGCCTGATCCTTCGCGATCGGCCGGACCAGCCGGCACCCCAGGGCGAGCCCCAGCGGCAGCAACTGCTCATCGGCGATGACGTCGGCATTCTCCGCCACGCCATAGGCTTCGTGCCCACCAAACTCGCCGATCACCTCGCCGGCGGCCAGATCGCGCTTGGCGACCGCCACGACCCCGACGACCGGCGCGCCCGCCGGCGCCAGCACGGCATCGCCGAACAAGGCCGCGCGGGCGATCGAGTTCGGCACCTCGAAATGGCAGAGATGATAGGGGGTGTAGAAGCAGTAGTACGGCCCCTTCCCCAGCTTGTAGAGATCGAGGAAATGCTGCTGGCGCGGATCGTCATGCGTGCCCAGCACGAACACGCCCGGCCCCGGACGCGCGCCGACGACATAATCGACAAGGCCGTCGGGCGCGTCTGCCAGATGTTCGGCAAAGGCATCGAGCGTCTGTTCGAGCGGGACGAGCGGCGCGGTCGGATCGCCGCCCGAAAAATCCGGCCCGATCATGCCCCGCCGCGCGACCTTCATGCCCGTGCCGTTGGCGACGATCGCCTGTTCGTAGGATATCTTGGTGCCGTCGGCGAAGGACGCGACCATCGCCGGCTTCTGCCCCCATTTCTCGGCAAAGGCCCGCTGCGTCGTGGGGTTGCGATAGGGATCGTGCAGCCCCTTGATATTACCGCACAGCACCGGCTTCACGCCCAGGCCCTGCACGAAGCGGTAGAGGTTCATCTGCACGCCCGGCTGATCGCCGTCGGAAAAGCTGTAGATGACGCCCGCCGCATCGGCCTTCACCTTCAGGATCGGGCCGACCGTGCCGTCTAGTTCGGCGTTCATCTGCACGACATGCTTGCCCGCCCCGATCGCGGCGAGCACGACCTGCGCGGCATAATCGACCGATCCGGTCACCTCGACCAGCACGTCGACCCCGTCCGCGCTGGCAAGACCGATCGCATCCTCGGTCGCGACCAGCCGGCCTTCCGCAATCGCAACGGCGATGTCCGCGCCGGACGCGATATCGGGTTCGATCCCGATGTCCGTAAACGCCCGCACGGCCGGCCCGATATTACGGTTGGCGACGCCGACGACGCGCATCCCCTTCACCGAATGGACGATCTGCCGCACGATCGCGGCGCCCTGAAAGCGCGCGCCCACGATGGCCACCCCGATCGGGCGCCCTTCGGCCTCGGCCTTCTCCAATGCCTTGTCGACGATGATCATGGCCGCCCCCGGTCAGGCCCAGACGCGCCAGGGCGGATTTTCGCGCCACTGGCTTTCCAGCAGATGCTTGTCGCGCAGCGAGTCCATGCTCTGCCAGAAACCGTCATGGTGATAGCTGCCCAGCTTCCCCCGCTCGATCAGCCGGTCCATCGGCTCGGCCTCCAGCACGGTGTCGTCATCGTCGATCAGGTCGATCATCTCCGGCTCGCACACGAAGAAGCCGCCGTTGATCAGGCCGCCGTCCGCCGGCCCCTTCTCACGAAAGCCTTCGACGACCCCGTTATCGTCGCCGATCTTGAGCGCGCCATAACGACCCGGCTGGGTCACGGCGGTCAGCGTGCACCACGCGCCCGCGGCCTCGTGCGCGGCGATCACCTTGGGGATGTCGACATTGCTCAGCCCGTCGCCATAGGTCAGGCAAAAACGCTCGTGACCCAGCACGTGCCGCGCGCGCTTCACCCGGCCGCCCGTCATCGAATCCAGCCCGGTGTCGAGCACGGTGACGCGCCAGTCCTCGCCTTCCCAGCCGTGCCATTCGGTGTCGCCGCTGCCCAGGTCGATCGAGAAATCGCAATTGTGGCCGCGATAATTGAGGAAGTAATTGCGGATGAAATCGACCTTGTAGCCGCCCAGGATCACGAAATCCTTGAACCCATAATGGGCATAGATCTTCATGATGTGCCACATGATCGGCCGGCCGCCGATCTCGACCATCGGCTTGGGCCGGACGGAGGTTTCCTCGCTCAAGCGAGTGCCGAACCCGCCTGCCAGCAACGCGACCTTCACGCCGCGGCCCTCCGCTGCTGATCGGGTCTCTGCCAGCACAGATCCTCGCTCAGCCGGCCTGCCGCGATATGATCCTGCAGCACACGCAGCCGGATCATCGGCGAAGAACGGAAATCGGCATCGGCAAAGCCCATCGCGCCAAGCCCGTCGACCAGTTCGGCGATCGACTGCCGCAGCGTTACCTGCGGCTGATGCGAAGGTGCCAAGGCGGCATAGAGGCTGAAATCGACCTGATAGGAGCGGCTGTCCGCCGGGGCATCGAGGTTGATCGAGACGGTGGTGCCCGGCACGGCGTCAGCCACCGCCTGGGCCAGATCGCGCACCTGATAATTGCCGTCGTTGCTGCCGGCATTGACCACCAGATAGCGGCCGCCATTCGCCGCTTCGCGCGTCGCCGCCCACAGCAGCGCGCGGGCCATATCCTGCGTGTCGATCAGCGGGCGCCACGGCGTGCCATCGGACAACACCGTAATCTCGCCTGCGGACAATGCGCAGGCGACGAAATCGTTGAGGACGAGATCGAGCCGCAACCGGCTGGACATGCCGCACGCGGTCGCGAAGCGCAGGCAGGTGATCGTCATCCCGGTGTCGATCTCCGCCAGCCCACGCTCGGTTCCGATCTTCGATCGGGCATAAGCGGTGATGGGATTAAGCGGATCGCCCTCGCTGCGCGGGCCGCCATCGGCCACGCCATAGACGCTGCAGCTCGACGCGAAGACGAAATTGCGGACGCCCGCATCGGCGGCGGCGCGGGCCAGCGCGATCGACGCATTTTCGTTGATGGCGCGGGTCACATGCTCGAAGCGATTGCCCATCGGATCGTTCGAAACCGCCGCGAGATGAATGACCGCATCGACTCCTTCGAGCAGCGATCGGTCGATCGCGCGGACATCGCCATAACTTTGCCGGTCGATCAGCCGCTCGGGCAGCGACGCGACGCCCGTCAGGCAGTGGGCGAAATAGGCGTCGTCATAGCCGTGGATCACCGCGTCCGGTATGGCCGCGCGCAGGCAACGCACCACCGCCGGGCCGACATAGCCCAGATTCCCGGTGACCAATATTCGCATCGCAAATCTCCCCAAAGCTACTCACGGCGCCTTCCAGCACAGGTTCGCAGCCTCGGGTGCGGGGGCATGCGATCCAGGCCGTGAACGGCCTGTTCCAAGTCGCTTTCCTGCCCCCGCGGGAAAAACGCTTGAGATTGTCTGTGTTGAAAGACGGCGCGCCTGAACGACGGCTATCCGGCAGGTTGCGGCTTCCCCCCACGCTTCCGCCCGACGGCGAGAAACCCGGTACAAACTCGCTGGAGTTGAACGGCATACGCTTCACTCCCCAACCTGCCGCGGCGCAACAGATAGAAAGCCATGCGAATCGTCAACCGAGGCGGTTTTCGGAAAAACGCCTTTGGATAGGACAAAAACGGCTGATTTCAGCCATCATTCGGCGGAAAAATCGTAACGTTGTCGGCACGTTAGAACGGCGCGATCCATCGACAAGCCCAATCATTACGTAATCACAACATATATTATGCTGCGCCGCAACTCATCGCGAAGTCCGCACGGTTAGACTTGAGGCCTATTAACGAAATTCATGATTTATAGGGACTTGCAAAACTCGGCCGGATTTTTTCCGAACGGCCGAAGATTGCGACCATAATCGCACGAATATTATCGCTTTATGATCGATACTATATCGCTTCTTTCGATCGACCAGGGGGTCGACGATCGTGCACGCCCGTCGTTGATAAGGCAGGCTCTGCTCACCGGCGAGTAATTTGGCTGGGGCGCCAGGAGCCTCAACCAGGCCTTTACGCCCCAGCAAAATCAATGCCTTACGGATTTCAACAGCGCCGTTTGACACCGATTATGTACCACGAGACTGTACCAATTGGTCAATGGCGATCAACCACGCACGTCGGCGGATCCTTCAGCCAGACCCACCTTCGAGGCAATTTCGTCTTGGGAATGTCACGAAGAGTCGTGATAACTGTGCAATGGCCCTCGCAACGCCCGAACGAGCTCTCTGGCTCACCAGGCATGTGCTCGTGCATGAGCCGGAGCTCCGCTCTTGGCTCACCCGTCGGAGCGTCCCAGGGCTAGAGGTCGACGACGTTATCCAGGAGACTTATGCCATCCTCGCGGGGCTGTCTTCGGTCGAGCATATCCACAATCCACGGATCTATCTCTTCGAAGTCGCAAAATCCGTAATCCTGCAATCCTTCCGGAAATCCCGGCTGGTCTCGTTCAGCGCATTGGCGGAGTTTGACGCACTGCTCATTCCCGACGACGTGCCCTCTCCCGAAGCGATAGCGTCTGGGCGCCAAGAGCTCGGTCGATTGGCGGAGATGATCGAGAAATTGCCGCCAAAATGCCGCGAGGCCTTTGTCCTCCGCAAGGTCCGGGGATTGAGCCAGCGAGAGGCCGCCGTCGCCATGAACGTGTCTGAAAACACGATCGAAAAGCATATAGGTAAAGCACTTAATATGCTAGGGTCGATAATTGGGCGTGGCGGAAACCGCGATGCCGCTGCATCTAATAGCCATGAGCCAATCCAAGCCGACGGAACCGACAGAGCCGCGCGCGACCGCCGCTGATATTGATCAGGAGGCGGCGGATTGGGTGGCGCGTCAGGATCGCGGCCCCTTGTCCGACGAGGATCAGGCGGAACTTGAGCGCTGGGCAGCGAGCGATGCACGCCGCGCTGGCGCCTATGCTCGCGCGTTGGCCGTCAATCTCCATTTAGACCGAGTAGTGGCGCTCGGGGACGACTTCGCCGCTGCGCCGCCCACGGTCGAGACGCCTTCACGGCGCAAGGTCTTGGCGGCCGCTGCAAGCGCGGTTTTTGCAGTCACCACGGGCCTCGGCATTTTCGCTGCAAACCGCCGCTCTGCTTCGTCGATAGGTAGGTCCATCGCAACTCCCAAGGGCGCAGTGCGACAGCTGGCACTCCAGGAAGGGTCACACATAACGCTCAACACGCTGACCCAGATCACGCCTGCAATGAGCGAAAGCTTGAGGCGGGTAGACCTGTTGACCGGCGAAGCGCTGTTTGACGTCGCCAAGGATCCAACACGACCATTCATCGTCTATGCCGGCGATATGAGCGTACGCGCAGTCGGCACGAGCTTTTCGGTCCGGCGCATCGGCGAGGATGAGATTCGGGTTCTCGTTACCGAAGGCGTCGTCGAGGTCGCTCGCAATGACGAGATTCTGGGCCGTGTTCATGCCGGCATCGCCTTCTCGGTCAACGCAACCTCGACGCCCGTGATCACCAATCTGGCGCCTTCGCAGGTGCACGGCGCATTGGCCTGGCGCCAAGGGCGGCTCGACCTCGAAGGCATGACACTCGCTGATGCGGTCGCGGAATTCAGCCGCTACTCCGATCTTAAGATCGAGGTGAGCGATCCTTCGATCGCCAATCTGCACATCACCGGTGTGTACGCTACAAATGACCCCGCAGGCTTTGCGGAAAATGCAGCCTTGAGCCTTGGGCTGAGCAGCGTACGCAAAGGCAACGTCGTGACGATCTCGCGAAACTGAAAATCTTTTGTCAGCGAATGGCGGGAAGCCGTCTGCTCCGCATCCTAAGGCCATCGAGGCATTGGCCTTGGTTCGATGCGGGGGATTTCATGATTTCGAGAACTATGTTGGCGTGCGGATCAGCCGTCGTCGCGGTTGCGACTGCCTCACCGGCAATGGCGCAGCGCGTACAGTTTGATATTCCAGCCCAAGATATTTCAGCCGCGATCTCCACGTTCGGACGCCAGTCAGGCCTTCAGGTCATTGCGCCAGTAGATCACAAAACCTCGAAGCGGAGCCATGCGGTCAAGGGCATGTTGGACGCCCGGACGGCGCTGAACATCTTGATCGAGGGCACGGGCCTCGAGATCGCCTCCGACAAAGGCGACGTGATTATCCTGCGCCGGGATGCTCAAGTCCAAGGTGCAGCAGATGAGCAATCCACCGGTTCCGATATCGTGGTTACTGCTCAAAAGCGGCCCGAGGTTGCGCAAAAAGTACCGATCACACTGACCGCCTTCAGCTCCAAGGATCTTGCGAACCGGAATATCGAGGATGTCAGTGATCTGGCCTCGTTCACGCCTGGCCTGGTGACGTCCAAATTCAGCTACGGTCAGCCAATCTTCGCCATCCGTGGCGCCGACAACACGTTCAGCGCGGCTGGAGCTGCCAAGCCGATCGGCGTGTTCATCGACGATGTTTATCTGCCGCGCTTCTCGGCTTCCAACATCTCGCTTGCTGACGTTCAGTCGGTGTCCGTTTTGAAAGGCCCGCAGGGCACTTTGTTTGGCCGAAATGTCACCGCCGGTGCGATCTTGATCCAGACCCGCGAGCCGTCACTCGCTGACATCCAAGCCAATGCGCGGGCCGGAATTGGCAATTACGGCCTCTATGAATTTTCGGGCTATATGAGCGCGCCCTTATCGGACCAGGCCGCCGGATCTGTCTCGATCGATCGGCAAAAGCGCAACGGCTTTGGCAAGGACATCCTCAACGGCAAGAAAGAGGATGATGCGGATTCGTGGTCGGGCCGCGCGCAGCTCGTGTTCAAGCCGAGCGACATGTTCAAGCTTCGCCTGTCGGGCGACTATGAGCATGCTGAAAATGGCGGCCGCGCACTGTCGGCGCTCACCGGGAGCGACACCAACCGCCGGACCTCCGAACTGGGAGTTCAGCAGACCTATCGCGCCAACATCGCCGGCACTTCAGCACGGATCGAGCTTGGGGACGGTCCGGTTAAGGTGACCTCGGTCACCGCATATCGCTACTCTAAGAGCTTCGAGATTTTCTCGCGCACAGGCCTGTCATTCCGAAGCCTGGCGAGCCAATTTCAGGAAATTGGCGAAGAGCAGGAACGGGACTCCGCTTTCAGCCAAGAGGCTCGTGTCAGCTATGACAGCCAGGCGGTGAACCTCGTCACAGGCCTGTTCTACTTCGATCAGCATTCCAGGCGCGGGTTGCGAAAATATCGTCTCGCCGCTCGGACCGGCGCCACCTCGTTGGACAATTTCTACGATCAGGACGTCAAAACGACCAGCATCGCGCCTTTTGCAGACGCGACCTGGCACGTCACAGATCAGCTCGATCTGACTGGAGGCGTGCGATACACCTACGAACGCAAGGAAGCTCAGGAGCGCCTGACCAACCGTACCGCGCCGGCCAGCAGCTTCCTTGGCAATGACGATCATAGTTGGCGCCAGGTCACCTACCGTACGGTTGCCACCTATCGCCCGACTGACGACATCACCTTGTACGGTAGCCATGCGACCGGGTTTACCGCTGGTGGCTACAACACCGAGGCCGACGTCATCGCAGCCTTTCGCAACACGTTTAAGCCCGAAACGTCTAGCTCCTATGAAATCGGTCTGAAGTCCCGTTTTGCTGACGGCCGCGGCCGTCTCAACATTGCGGGCTTCACGACGAGGTATAAAGACAAGCAGGAGTTCGTCTTCAATAACCTCACGTTCGTTGGCAACATCACCAACGCCACGCGGGCAAAGGCAAAGGGTATTGAGGCCGAGTTGGGCTTCAGCCCGATCCAGCCGCTGACGATCAACGCCACGCTGGCTTATATGGACGCAAAATACGGGACCTATGTGATCCCAGGCGGCGCGGTCCAGACCGGCAACAAGCTCGGGAAATCGCCTCCGTGGTCCTATTCGATCGCGGCAGACCTCGATCAGCCGATCTCGGCCACGCTGAGGATGCTGGCGAGCATCTCGTTCGCACACAAAGACCGCTACTTTCCCAGCGCGAGCAATACGCTGCCGATCCCCAACACCAACCTTCTCGATGGGCAAGTGGGCTTAGCGAGCACGGATGAGCATTGGCGGCTGATGGTCTGGGGACGAAACCTGACCAATCGCAAATATCCGCTGATCCTCTCCAATTTCGTCGTGAACGCGGAATGGCTGGCTCCGCCTCGGACCTATGGGCTGCGGGTTAGCTATAAATATTGAAGGGGTGCGAAGGCTGGGCAGTTTGCTGCTCAGTCTTCGCCTTCACGAAGGCGCTTCATGTGCTGACCAATTCACAAAATATGACCGCTCTTTTGTCGCTATTGGTGAGCCTGGCCGCGCTCGAGCCGGCGGCTGCCAGTCCGCGGCGGACCTCCGATAATGCGTGCACCAAACTAAGCAAACTCGATCTCCCCAACGTCGAAATCCTCTCAACGACGTTCATTGACGCCAAAGACTATCCAAGCTCCGCTCCAACCATATCCGGCGCTAAAACGGTCACGCTCGCCCCACATTGCGAGGTGAAGGCCATCGCACGGCCGACACGCGATTCCGAGATTGGCATAGAGATCTGGCTGCCCGCGACCGGGTGGAACGGCCGATATCAGCAGATTGGCAATGGCGGTTGGGCTGGCGCGATCCATAGGCGCCCTCTAGCCGATGCACTCAAGCGTGGTTTCGCCGCAGCGTCGACCGACAACGGGCATCAAGGTGGGGTAGACGATCACGGTCAGGGACAAAGATCTGCTGAGTTTGCGATCGGTCATCCAGAAAAGCTGATCGACTTCGGCTCACGCGCGCTCAGCGAAACCAGACGGGTTGCGACCGCAGCCATCACATCATTTTACGGACGCCCTGCCCAACATTCCTATTTTGTGGGCTGCTCCGACGGTGGCCGCGAAGCCCTGATGGCAGCTCAACGCTTTCCGGAATATTTTGACGGCATCCTCGCTGGCAATCCCGGCAATGCCTGGTCGCGATGGGCTGCCGGCTTGATATGGACCCAGCAAGCTCAGCGTGCCGGCTCCCCTGGGGCAATACCAATCACCAAACGCGCGCTCATTCAAAACGCGGTAATGTCGGCTTGTGATCAGATAGATGGCGTGACGGACGGACTGATTGCGGATCCGCGCTTCTGCCGCTTTGATCCAGCGGTTCTGACATGCAGCGGCACTGCCACCGACAACTGCCTCACAGACCCCCAGGTCGCCACTTTGCGGCAGATCTACGATGGTCCCCGCAATCCGCGGACCGGCGAGCAGATATATCCTGGCTATCCGCCAGGGATCGAGAATGCTCCAGGCAGCAATCTTATCACGCCCTGGCAGCCAGGGATGAGCTCGTTCGGAGACACCTATTTCGGCCAAGCGCTGTTCGAACGCCGCGATTGGGATTTCCGGTCTCTCGACTTCGACAAGGATATCGCCCTTTCCGATCGCAAGGGTGCCCCTGTTGTCGATGCTACCAATCCTGACTTGCGGTCATTTCGAGCCCGCGGGGGCAAGCTCATCCATTATCATGGTTGGTCGGACGCTCTCATGCCCGCCGGGGCATCGATCGCTTATTACGAAGCGGTAATGGCATTCATGGCCCGCTTTCCCGACCAGCAAAGCGTAGCCAATGATCCCATCACCTCTTTCTATCGGCTCTTTCTGATCCCTGGCATGGGTCATTGCTACGGCGGGGATGGCCCCACTGCGATCACCGTCGATGCGGACACGACCGATCCAAAACGCGACCTCATTACGGCGCTCGAACAATGGGTCGAGAAGGGTGTCGCACCGCAAATGTTTGTGGGCTCGGGCCCGGTTCCGAACGCCCCATCCCGGCGCTTATCCAGACCGATCTGCCCTTATCCGCAGATCACTCGCTATGACGGCAGCGGCAACACCGACATCGCCTCCAGCTTCGCTTGCGCGAAGGGGACGGGCGACCGGTGAGTATGGAACTGAATCGCCGTGAGCTGATGCTCGGCAGTCTGGTCGGCCTAGGCCTTCAGACAGTGAAACCCGATCGGGCGTCAGCAACCACCGCCTACACCTTACCGGCCTGGACACCGGGGATGCTCGATATCCACCATATCGACACCGGCGTTGGCAACGCGACCTTCATCATGGGGCCGGACGGAACGACCATTCTCATCGACTGCGGTGCAACGCGAGGCGGCCCACCTGCCTCAACGCCGCTGCGCCCCAATGACACGCGAAGAGCGGGAGAATGGGTCGCGCGCTATGCGTTGCGCCATGCCCGCGCCGCCAAGCGCACCACGCTCGATTATATGATCGCCACCCACGTCCATCCTGACCATGTTGGCTCGCCAAAGGATGGGGATCCCAAAGCGCCTGAAGGATATGTCTTATCGGGTCTGAGCGAGGTCGATGCGCTCATGCCCGCAGATCTCGTCATCGATCGTGGCTTTCCAGATTATGACCCCCTGCCCCTGATCGATGCGCCTTTCGCAGCGAACCATTTCGCCTGGCTGACCGCGCGCCTGCAAAATGGGCGCAAAGTTCAGCACGTTGCCGTCGGCTCGAAAGAGCAACTCGTCAGCCGAACGCCCGGCGCCTTCACTGTGCGGTTCACAGGGGGCAACGGACGCGTTTGGAGCGGCGGCAATGGCCAATCCCGCGACCTGCTACCGCCGCGCCAGTCATGGACGCCCGAAGGCACGCCCGAAGAAAACCATATGTCGATCGCGCTGGTCCTCGAATATGGGCCCTTCCGGTATTTTACCGGCGGCGATCTTGTCGCTGACACACATGATGGCGCCATTCCCTGGCTCGATGTCGAAACACCGATCGCGCGCGCGACCGGCCAAGTCGACGTCGCGGCCGCCAATCATCACGGCTATTTTGACGCATGCTGGCCGGAATTTGCGCGCACGCTCGCGGCGGACACCTACGTCATTCAAGCTTGGCATGCGACGCATCCAGCAATGGCATCGCTACAGCGCATGGCCGATGCTTGGCGTGGTCGTCCCACCAAGGATGTCTTCATAACCCGCCTCGATCCGGCAAGCCGCGCCGTCAACGAACGCTTTGTGCCAAAGGTGAAGAGCACAGAGGGTCATGTCGTGGTGCGCGTCTCACCGGACGGCCATTACCGCACCTTCGTCACCGATAGCCGCGACGAAACTGACCAGCTCCGCTTCACCGGTGACATCAAAGCCTCCAAGCGCCTGCAGACGCATGCGCCTTTCCCTTCAATCGGGCGATGACCAATGACCAATCAATTTCGCAAGAATGACAGCCCGCGCCACGAGCGTGCCGCAACCACCCCGGGCGCCCCGCCGGCTCTTTCCACGTATGAATTGGCACACCGAGATCTCAATTTCCTCGAGCGCGACGAGTTAAGGTCGCTTCGCTTTCAACTTGAATTGCTCAAGCCCGAAATGCTCCTCGATGATGCCAAGATTGAATCCACATTCGTCATCTATGGCTCTGCCAGAACGCCCGTGACGGATCCCCGCCGCACCGCGGACAATCAACGCTCCCATTATGAGGAAGCCCGGGCCCTTGCCCGCCTTGCCAGCAGCGTGCCTGAAGGTGAGGACGGCAGCAGGAATTTCGTGGTCTGTTCGGGCGGAGGCCCATCGATCATGGAAGCCGCCAACCGCGGTGCAGCCGACGTTGGCCGCGCATCGATAGGCCTCAACATCGTGCTGCCTTTCGAGCAGATACCCAATGCGTTCGTCACCCCCGAGCTAAGCTTCCAATTCCACTATTTCCCACTGCGCAAAATGCATTTCATCCTGCGCGCCAAGGCTGTGGCCGTCTTCCCTGGGGGCTTTGGGACGCTCGATGAGCTTTTCGACATTCTGACCCTGATGCAGACGGGAAAGATGCCAGTCGTGCCCGTGCTCCTGTTCGATCAGAGCTTCTGGAAGCAGGTCATCAACTTCAACACGCTCGTCGATGCGGGCATGATCGCAGCGCGTGACCTCGAGCTGTTTCAGTTCGTCTCTTCGGCCGAAGAGGCCTGGGATCGCGTCCAAAGCTTCTATGACGCAAACCCCGAACCTTTGTGGCACCGCCGTGCGCCAGCTTAGCGCATAGTCGACATCATCGTTCGTCGTTCACGGCTCCCCGCGACAATCAAATATGTTGGTCCATGCTTGCTGCTGGGGCTTCAACACTCCCATGTATACGAACGACTTGCGCCGGCACGCCAGCAACCGTGCAGCGCGCTGGCACATCCTTGAGCACAACGCTTCCAGCCGCGATCTTACTGAACGCACCAATTTCGATATTCCCGATCACCTTCGCGCCCGCGCCGATCATGACGCCACGCCGGACTTTGGGGTGCCGGTCACCCAAGATTTTCCCACTACCGCCCAGGGTAACGTTCTGGAGGATCGACACATCGTCTTCGACGACGGCCGTCTCCCCGATCACAACGCCCGCTCCATGATCGAGCATGATCCCGCCACCGATCCGCGCTCCGGGGTGAATATCTGGCCCTAAGGTGAGCGAGACGCGGCCAGAGATCCACGACGCAAGCTCGCTACGTTGCTCGGTCCAAAGCCGATGGGCAACTTTGTGGGCCTGCAGAGCCCGGAACCCCTTATAGTGGAGGAGTGCGTGCAAATAAGTGGTGCACGCCGGATCACGATCGCGAACAGCTTGAAGGTCTCGAACCAACGTTGCCGCAATGGCCGGGTCAGACAAAGCTTCAGCCAATATGTCGTGAAATGCGGTCTCATCCATCTCGGCGATGCGCAGATCACGTACCAAGATAGCAGCGAGAGCCTCCGGCAAAGAAGGGCGCTCGATGATGAGCGACTGGAGCAACTGTCGTAGCAGGGGCTCTTTGGCCCCCAATTGCTGGGCCTCTGCGCCGATGGTTTCCCATAAGCCAAGCTGCGAAGCTTTTGCCAAATGCTGCTGCACCGTCATGTCGCGAACCCACCTATCGCCCCGGATGACGATAGAGCGGGTTCGCTTGGCATTTTAGCCTGGTTTATGCGCGTCCATCATAAGTGGAGCTTATTCGCTCGCCAGGACCAAGAGCGTCACAAGGTCCTTTGCAAACGTCATGAGGTCTTTGCCCGCGGCCCGGTTTTCAGGAGAGGCCATCGCCGCATCGAAGCGAGCGCGATCAGCGAAATGCATCTCGGCGACGAGAAAATAAGGCGCTTCGCCGAAGGGGCTACTGACATCACGAAAGACCTCCACCTTTTCCAGGTGAGGCACCTTTTGCATCAAGGGCAGATGGACCTGCTCATAATGGGTGAGGAATGCCACCTCGACCGAGGGCCGCTTATACAGAGCGACAAGTTTTATCGTCATGTCCCGCTTTCATTGCTGGGTGTCGAATGTGATGGTTCGGGCAACGGTGTGGGTCGCCCATCGTCGCCGATCGCAACAAAGGTAAAGGCGGCCTCGGTCACCTTCTCAGCCGCATTGCGATGCAAAGGCCGACGCCACGCCTCCACCTCGATCGTCAGCGACGTACGCCCCGTACGGCCTAGGACCGCGTAGACGGAGACCTCATCACCAACCTTCACCGGCTTTAGGAAGGTCATGGAATCAACCGCGATCGTCGCCACACGGCTCTCAGCGCGCCGGGCTGCTACGTTGCTCGCAGCCAAATCCATCTGACACATCAACCAACCGCCGAAGATATCCCCCGAAGGATTGGTATCTGCCGGCATCGCAATCACCCGCACGGCAGCCAGATCCTGTGGTGGCTGCTGGTCCATTTTGGCTTCAACCATCGGTGGGCCAGTTTTCGATCACCTCGACAAAGCGCGACAGCCAACCATTGGTCTGGTGTCCGTCCACCACCCGATGATCGATGGTCAGCGAGACATAGCAAAGCGGCCGGACTTGGATGGTGTCGATCCCATCGACCTCACGCACGACGACACGCTTCTCGGTCTTCCCAATCCCCAAAATGGCAGATTGGGGCTGATTGATGATGATCGGCGATGCGAAAAGTGAGCCCGAGACGCCGTGATTAGAGATGGTGAAAGTGCCACCCCGCATGTCGGCCGGCGTGAGCTTATTGCCGCGGGCACGATCCACCATCTCGGTCAGCCGCTTCGCGATACCAAGCAGCGACAGCTCCTGGCATTTCGAGACGACCGGTACGACCAGGCCCTTGTCGCCAAGCGCGGTACCAATGCCGATGTTGACGTCGTCAAAGATATCCAAGCGATCATCAAACCAGCGGCTATTGATCGCTGGCGCCGCCTTCATCGCTGCCACGCAGGCGGCGATGAAATAGGCCGTAAAGGTCAGGTTCGCACCATCGGCGGCAAAAGCAGCCTTATGCTTCTTGCGGTGCGCCATGATCGCGGTGAAATCGCACTCGAACATGGCGGTCACGTGCGGCGCCACGGTCACACTGTTGAGCATGTTTTGCGCGATCGCCAAACGCATCCGGTCGTGTGGAACCGAGCGGACCCCGCCAACGGCAAGCGGCACCTCTTCGCGCGCCACCGGCACTGAGGCAGGCTTCGGGACAATTGGAGCCACCTCGATGACCGGCGCAACCGCTGGAGTGGCCGCGCGGTTGGCAACAGCCTTGTCGACGTCCGCGCGGGTAATACGGCCGCCTTTGCCCGTACCGCGAATGGTGACAGGTTCAATATTATGGGTCTTCACCGCGCGACGCACCGCAGGAGACAGGGCTGAGACAACAGCATTATCTTCCAATGGCTCAGTCGATGAGGATGCCGGGGCCAAGCTTGCCCCCTCAGGCGTAGCCCCAGCATCCCCCGAGGCGTCGGAGAATTGGCCAGACGCCAACGCCTCGTCACCGATCCGCAGGCGGCCGAGCAGAGCGCCAGGCTCAGCCTCCGCGTCGGATTGCAGTAAGATTTCCGCGATTACGCCAGCGCCAGGTGCTGGCACTTCCTGCGTAACCTTGTCGGTCTCGAGTTCAACCAGAGGATCATTTTCCTCGACCCGCTCACCGACTTTCCGGAGCCAATTCCGGACGATCGCTTTGGTGCCCTCCTGCTCGATGGGCACAAGAATATCGATATATCCCATCTTCCCCGCCTCAGAACGCGATCAGTTCGTCGATCTTGGCGCGAATGCGCTCGACCGATGGCACTGCCCAATCGAGCAGCAGCGGATTATGCGGGCTGGGAATATCGGGCATGGTCACGCGCGCCACCGGCGCATCGAGGTCCATGAAGGCCTCATCCGCAACCACGGCCGCAATCTCAGCGCCAAAACCCGCCGTCTGGAGATCCTCGTGAACGATGAGGCAGCGCCGGGTCCGCCGAACGGACTCGAGCACGGCTTCACGGTCCCACGGCATCAAGGTGCGCAGGTCAATGACATCGGCCGAAATATGCTCAGCGGCATCCTCGCAGCGAGGCACCATCGCGCCCCACGTGACAATGGTGATGTCATTGCCGCGCTTGGTGAACTTGGCCTTGCCAAAAGGCAGCACGAAATCGTCACCGGGATAGGGACGGCGCGCCCAAGCCAGGTCGAGCAGGTTGCGATGTTCGAAGAAAATGACGGGGTCATTGCCACGCATCGAGGCGCGAAGCAGACCAACCGCATCCTCAGCGTTGGACGGCACAGCCACCTTCCAGCCGGGATTATGCACGAACGCGACCTCGTTGGTCTGGCTGTGCCAAGGATCACCGCACTTGAAGAAGCCGCCGGGGATGCGGACGACCATTGGGGCTGCAAAGCGATTATTCGTGCGCCACCGCATCGTGCCGCAATCGTTGATCTGCTCGGTGGCAGGCTCGGCATATTTGCGGAACTGGATTTCCGGCACAGGCATCAACCCCGCCATCGCCATGCCGACAGCACGACCGATAATCCCCTCTTCCGACAACGAGGTGTCGAAGACGCGGCTCGTCCCAAACTTTTCCTGCAGGCCAAGGGTTACGGCGTGAACACCGCCCTTGGGCCCGATATCCTCACCGAACAAAACGACCTTCTCGTTGATGGTCAGCTCATGATCGAGCGTGCGACGGATCGCCGTCACCATATTGATCCGCTGCCCTTCGGGTTTGGGCTCCTCGGTCGCCACAGGTGCGACATAGCCATGCAGCGCCATTCCGCCTTCGGCCTGCATCTCACCTTCGAAAAAGACGTTCTTGAGAACGCTTTCTGGCTGCGAGATAGGACGTGCCTTAGCTTCAACACAGGCGGCTTCGGCGGTCTCCTTGGCATCGGCCTGGAGACCATCCCATTCGGCCTCGCTCAGCACGGCCGGGACGAGATAAGATTTGAGCTTGGGCAGCGGGTCGCGTGCCCATTCAGACTCGACAAATTCTGGCGATTTATAGGTCTGAGTATCTTGGAAACTGTGGCCCTGCAGACGCGGCACAGTCAGGCGCAGCATCGCAGGTGCGCGCTGCTCTCGGACGTAGGTCGTTGCCTCGTCGACAAGACGCGCGGCCTCTGCTGGATCGGTGCCATCGCCTGAGAAGATCTCAAGGCCCTTCCAACTCGCCAGATTGGCCGCAATATTGCCGCCAGGGGTCTGGAAGGTCGACGGCACCGAAATGCCAAAGCCATTATCCTCGATGTAAAATAGCATCGGCAGCTTCTGAGTGGTCGCGATCGTCAGCGCGGCCCAAAAGCCGTTAGATGCAACCGATCCGTCACCGCCCAAAACGACAGCAAGCGCCTGGTCGTAAGCAGGATCTTTCACGACGGTGCGATAATATTCGATCGCCTGCGCCCAGCCGGCCGTCGGCGTATATTGCGCCCCCACGCCACCACACATCGGAAGCGCCGATGCGCCGGTTGGATTAGGGAAGTTGAAAACGACACCGATGTCGCGGCCATCTGAATAGCCACCAGCACGCCCCATCGCTGAACCGAGCGCATCGGCCACATTCACGCCCAGCGCGAGCAAAAGGGGGCGCGACCGATAATAACCACAGCTCGCATCCTGGGGATTATCGAGACGACAACCGAGCAGGATCTGCCCCATGTCATGGCCGCGTGCCGAGAACTGGTAGAGCACCTCTTTTTCAGGGACGAGGCGCGTTTCCTCCATTTCGTCGAGCGCCCGCGACAGATGGACGAGATAGGCTACACGCTTCCAATCGACATTATCGTCGGGCGCGTTGCGGCGGTCAGCCTTGAGAGCAGAAGCTGGCATTTTATTTCCTGAGATCAGCGCAGCGACGCAAGGGCGTCGACAAAGGCGGGAACAGCGTCGGGTGTAAGGCCGGCAATGTTGATGCGGCCCGAAGGAGGCATGTAGATGCCGCGCTCTTCACGAAGGCGAGCGACCTGCTGCGGGGTTAGCGGCAGGGTTGAAAACATTCCCTGCTGGCCCTTGAGCGGGGCCAGCGCGGGGTCAGCCGCGGCGAGAAGGTCACGAACGCTGCGAATGCGCTCACGCATCTCTGTCAGTTCCGCCTTCCAATCTTCGGTCAGCGCTGGATCTGTAAGAATGACGCGTACAACCGCCGCCCCATGATCGGGTGGCATCGACCAATTGGCCCGCGCGAGTGACAGCAGGTTGGATTGAACAATCGCAGCCGTGTCCGCGGTTCGCGACAGGGCGTAGAGAGCACCAACCCGTTCGCGATAGAGCCCGAAATTCTTGTCACAGGAATAAGCCAACAGGCCTTCACCCACGACATCCAGAACGATCCGGACGCCCTGAGCATCCTCATCAAGCCCACGCCCCAAGCCCTGATAGGCCAGATCAATCAGAGGCAGGATACCGCGGTCGCGCATGACGACCGCTAGGGCCTGCCATTGGGCAGCATCAAAATCCGCGCCCACCGGATTGTGGCAGCAACCATGAAGCAAGGCGACATCGCCCCGCTTCGCCTGATTGAACGTCTCCAACGCCTGAGCGAAGTTTAGTCGCTGGCTGGGGACATCGAAATGCTCATAAGGCGCCAGCTCAAGTCCGGCTGCCTTCAGGATGGGATGATGGTTCGGCCAGGTTGGTTCGCCCAGAAGGATACGTGCTTGCGGATTGAGCCGCGCAATAAGCTCGGCAGCTAGGCGCAGTGCGCCCGTACCACCTGGCGTTTGAAGGCCAGTGAGACGATCAGCATGGTCGGTGGCGCCAAAGATGATCGGCTTGAGAGCCTCAAAGAAACCCGCATCGCCCTCAGGCCCAAGATAACCCTTGCTCTCTTGCTCCTCGAGCAAACGCCGCTCAGCCTCCTTGACGGCACGCATCACCGGCGTGCGCCCTTCAAGGTCGCGATAAACCCCAACACCGACGTCGATTTTGCCGGTCCTGGGATCGTTTCGGAATGCCCCGATCAGCGCGAGAAGCGCGTCGGCAGGCTGCGGCGCGAGCGCCTCAAATAGGCTGGAGGACCCGCGGTCCAAAACGGCATCGTTGAGCATGATTGCGCCACCTTTCTTCGGTGACATTTGTAGCTCACGAAAGTGGTTCGCGCTTTTCAATATGAGTGATAATTGAACCGATATCGATACGATCCATTCTCGGAGAGCGACATGGAGAATAATTTATTTCACGCTGCCACACTCGATCCACTGGACCGTCGAATCCTCCGCGTGCTGCAGCGTCGAGGCGATATCAGTCAGGCTGATTTGGCCCTTGAGGTTGCGGCATCGCCCGCCTCCTGCTGGCGGCGCATCAAGGCTCTTGAAGCGGCTGATGTCCTGCTCGAGCATGTCCGCTTGGTTGACCCTTACAAAGTGGGCCGAGGCCTCGACGTTGTCTGCCAGGTCCGACTGAAATCCCACGAACCTGAGGTACGCGCTCGATTTGAGACATTCATCCAAACCCAGGATCAGGTGCTCGAGTGCCTCTCAATGTCTGGTGAATGGGATTATCTTCTTAGGGTCGTTGCCGGCGACGTTCGCGAATATGAGACATTCCTCATGCGCGACCTCCTCGGGCACCCAAGTGTCGGTACGTCTGCCTCAAACTTTGCCCTGGCTCGGGTCAAATATTCGACGTCGATCCCGGTTTGACGCTTGGGGATGCGAGCCCATCATAATGACATTCGGTCGAGACATCTCATCAGGCAATCTCGAGCGCGTCGAGCGCGGGCTGGTCATCGCCGGCTCAAAACGTCGGACTGGGATCCAAGAAGGATATCGTCGAGCCAGGCGTTTGCAGCGCCCAGATCATCAAAGATTTTAAGCTCGATCCCGTCGAAAATTCTACGCAATTGCCGACCAGCCAGTGCGCTAGCATTCACCAAAGCGAACGCCGACTTACGCGGGCTTTGCAATACAAGCTGGCGCAGAGCCAGCACGACGTCCTGGCTCTGAATCTGCGCTGGCGAAACATCGTAAAGGAGCTGATGTGCACCGCCATTGGCGGGCAGCCTTTTGCGTGCTCGCTCCAAATCCTCGGCAAATTTCTCAACGTCAGCTAGACTAGCAAAGCCTCTCAACGTCACATGCAACCGATTTCGGTGCGGCAGTGCTTCCACCTCAAACATGCAGCATCGCTCCCGTGAAAGGCTCTTACTGGCCTCGCATGATATTAAAATAGTCCGTATGGACGGTCAAATAATGGCAGCCAGATCGCTATTGCGGCCATCCAAACCTCCAACAGGAGAGTTAGAGCCCCTTTTCGGGCATGATGAGTGCTGCGACCATATCGGCAAGATCGTCAGGAGAAACAGCGCCCATCGGGTCAAACCAGGTATGCGTCCAGTTGATCATGCCAAAAAAGAGCATGGTCAGCGCCCGCAAACGCGCCTTGTCTTTTGGCGCTGTTGGGAGGCCCGAGAGCAAATCCTGCACTGTGTCGATGATCAACCGCTGTTTGCGGATGATGGCACCGCGCCGCGGTTCCGGCAGATTGATCAGCTCATTCAAGAGCACCTTCTGGCGATCAACCGCGCCGATATAATGGCGCATGAAAGCGTGCGCGAGTTGAGAGACCTTCTCGCCATTGCTGACATTGCTGCTGGTTACCGCGTCAACATCCTCGACAAGCTGGTCGAGGTGCGACGTCATCACCTCGTAGAGCAAATCCTCTTTCGATGGGAAATAATGGTAGAGGAGCGACTTGGACACTTTGCAAGCGCCAGCAAGCTCGATCATCGAGGCGCCTTGGAAGCCAGCTCGAGCGAATAAGGCCGCTGCCTGGTCCAGCATTGCTTCGCGGCGTTCGCCATAATCGGCCGCCTGCGTCCGTGCCATGCGCCTCTATCACTCCTGTGCAATCCTTCGATCACGCAAGCTTTAGAGGCTCGGCGCCGATCCGTCACGTCCGGCGCCGAGATAGGTCCTCACATCGCGTTCATCGTAAGCAGATCGTAGGTTGCACACAGCTCATCAGCCGCATCGGTGATTGCGACGGCCCAGCGGACCTCACCATATTCGTCATTGCGCTGTGCTTTCGATTTGACCGTGAGCGACACCTTGATCGCTTCGCCAGGAGACACGGGCCTAACGAAACGCAGACCCTCCAGCCCGTAATTGGCCAGAACGGGACCAGGTGCCGGATCGACAAACAGCCCGGCCGCAAAAGAGAGCAGCAAATAGCCGTGCGCGACGCGGCCGGGGAAGAAGGGGTTAGCAGCAGCAGCCTCCTCATCCATATGCGCGTAGAAGGTATCACCCGTGAACTCAGCGAAATGCTCAATATCTTCGAGCGTCACCGTGCGCGAGGCGGTGTTGAGCGTATAGCCGATCGCCAATTCACCAAAGCGTTGGCGGAAGGGGTGAACATCTCCCTCCGACTGCGGCGAACCTGGCAGCCACTGGCTCACAACCCCCGACAGCAGGCGAGGATTACCCTGCAATGCGGAGCGCTGCATATAATGTTTGACGCCGCGCACACCGCCCATCTCTTCACCGCCACCGGCCCGTCCGGGGCCTCCGTGGATCAGCATGGGAAGCGGCGAGCCGTGCCCGGTCGATTCCTTAGCGCTATCGCGATCGATAAAGACGATGCGGCCGTGGAAGGCGGCGGCGCCAAGAACGAAATCACGAGCAACCTGAGGGTCATAGGTGAAGACTGACAGCGCCAAGCTGCCCTTACCGCGATTAGCGAGCGCGATCGCGTCATCGAGGTCGCGATATGGCATAAGCGTCGACACCGGGCCGAAAGCTTCGACATCATGGACGAGATCGCTGCCCCAAGGATCATCGGTGCGAAACAAAAGCGGCGACATGAACGCACCATCGGCCGCCTTTGCCCCGGTCAGCGCCACATGGTCGATATCGCCAAAAACGAGCGCTGCCTGACGCGATACGAGCCGCGCCTTTTCACGCACATCGTCGCGCTGCTGCTGGCTGACCAATGCCCCCATTGAGACGCCCTCAACCTGAGGATTGCCGACAACCACCTTCGAGAGCCGGACGATCAGCGCGGCCTGCACGGCATTGAGTAGCTTGGCCGGCACAAAGGCACGGCGAATGGCCGTACATTTCTGTCCAGCTTTGACCGTCATTTCGCGTGCGACCTCTTTGACAAACAGGTCGAACTCGGGGCTGTCAGGGGTCGCATCGGGGCCAAGGATGGAAGCGTTGAGCGAATCCCGTTCCGCCACGAAACGCACGGACTCGCGTTGGATCACGGGATGCGATTGAAGCTTGATGGCAGTCGCCGCCGATCCAGTGAACGATACGACATCCTGACAACCAAGATGATCGAACATGTCGGCGGTAGGTTCAAGCAAGAGCTGGATCGCTCCTGCCGGAAGAACCCCCGCCTCGATCATGATGCGGAATGCGGCTTCAGCGACGTAGCCCGTCGAACCCGCCGGTTTGATGATCGCCGGCACACCCGCCAGGAGCGTAGGCCCAAGCTTTTCCAGCATGCCCCAGACAGGGAAGTTGAAGGCGTTGATATGGATCGCAGCGCCGTGCAGCGACGTATAGACGTGCTGACCGATAAAGGTGCCGCGCTTGCCGATCGGCTCATGCGCACCATCGATAAGAATGACATCATCGGGGAGTTCGCGTCGCCCTTTAGAGGCAGTTGTGAACAGGGTGCCAGCACCGCCCTCAATATCGATCCAGCTATCACCCTGTGTGGCGCCCGTTGCCCAGGACAAAGCGTAGAGTTCGTCTTTGCGCGCCATGATCGCGGTCGCGAGCGCCTTGATCATCCGAGCACGCGCATGAAAAGTCATAGCGCGCAGTGCCGGTCCACCGACGTTGCGGGCATGGTCGAGCATCGCCTTGAAGTCGATGCCCTTGCTTCCCAAACGGGCAACGACCTCGCCGGTTATCGCGGAACGAACGTCCGTCAGGTCGCCTGTAGCCTCAGTCCAGGTATCCGCCGCATAATTGAGAAGCGTCGTCATCGCGCAGTCCTTTTTGAATCGAGATGTGTCAGCGGCCGGTGAAGTTCGGCGGGCGCTTGGCGGTGAAGGCAGCGACACCTTCCTGATAATCGTGGCTGAACCCCAGTTCGCGCATCACATCACGCTCGAGGTCGAGTTCGGCATCGAGCGAATGGAGCCAAGAGGATCGGATCAGCGATTTGGTGCGCGCGAGCCCTCGGGTTGGCCCCTTGGCAAATCGCGTTGCCAGACCGGCCACTTCGGCGTCCAAGGCCTCATCGTCGACACAGCGCCAGATCAAGCCCCATTCTTGAGCCTTCTCAGCCGACAAAGGCTCTCCCGTCAGCGCCAGCCCAAGCGCGCGCGCCTGCCCGACCAGCCGGGGCAAAATCCAGGTGCCTCCGGAATCTGGGATCAGCCCGATATTGGCAAAAGACTGGATGAACTTGGCGCTGCGCGCCGCGATCACGATGTCACAGGCAAGCGCGATATTTGCGCCAGCACCTGCCGCCACCCCATTTACCGCGGCGATGACAGGCATACGCAGCCGGGTCAGGCGGCGGATGAGCGGCGCATAATAGAGCTCCACCGACTCCCCCAGATCCACGGGCTCACCTCCAGGCGCCACCGCCCGGTCGCCAAGGTCCTGGCCCGCGCAAAAGCCTCGCCCAGCACCGGTGAGCACGAGCGTGCGCACATTATGATCATCATCAATGCGATCGATCGCACGCGCGACCTCGGCGTGCATGGCAACGGTAAAGCTGTTGAGCCGATCAGGACGGTTGAGGGTCAGACGCGCAACACCATCAGCGACATCCAGCTTGATCGTTTCGAACATCCCAATCCCTCATTTCCAGGCTGTATTTATTAATAGACTGCCCGGTCAGACAATTATTGGCAACCCGATATTTTCGGGTTAGTCGAGCGCTCATGGAGATTCGCACCACCCATCCGATCGCGGTCGTCGGCGCTGGCACTATGGGGGCAGGAATAGCCCAAGTGGCAGCAACGGTTGGCCATCCTGTCACCGTCGTGGATCAGGATCCCGCAGCACTCAGCCGAGGTCGGGCGTCCGTGAAGGCCGCTCTCGACACAGCGGTTGCTAAGCGCCGACTGGAGCCTGCCGCACGCGACGAGATTGAAGCGCGGATCACATGGTCAACGGAGCTTACGCAGGTCGCTCGCAAATCGCTGGTGATCGAAGCTATCGTCGAAAAGCTCGACGCCAAACAGCATCTCATCGGCACGATCGCGCGCGTCGCATTGTGCAACATGCCTATCGCAAGCAACACCTCGTCGTTGGGGATCGGCGAACTGGCTCAAGCCCTCGCCACACCAGATCGCTTCTTAGGCCTTCATTTCTTCAATCCAGTGCCGGCAATGAAGCTCGTCGAGGTAATTGCAGGCCCCAAAACTAGCCAAACTGTCATTGCTGCGATGGTCAATCTCATGCTCGCTTGGGGCAAGCATCCGGTGGTTGTCCGCGACGTGCCGGGCTTCATCGTCAACCGTGTGGCTCGCCCATATTATGGCGAGGGCTTTGCGGCCGTGGATGACGGAATTGCACCGGCGACAGTCGACGCAGCCATGACCGGTGCCGGCGGCTTTCGTATGGGGCCATTAGGGCTGGCGGATATGATCGGCCACGACGTCAACTTCACCGTCGCATGCTCGGTCCATGACGCTTATGCTGGCCGGACCCGATTTCGCCCACAAAAAGCTCAGCGCGCCTTGGTTGAGGCGGGGCGCCTTGGCTGCAAATCAGGCCTTGGCGTCTATGATCACGGGAAAAAGCTGCCTGTAGCTGATTTTGCCGAGCCAGCCTTAGCACCAGTAGAAATCGCGCTTTGCGTCCTAGACCTTCTCGCTCCCCTTGGCGCTGAAGCACGTGCCGCCAAGATTGCCGTCGTCAATGACCCAACGCTCGAACCCGACATGATCCGTATCGGGGATAGCGTCATGGCGCTGGGCGATGGGCGACGGTTCGACCAAAGGCCTGGCGTTGATATTCTTATCGATCATGTGCGGGACTTTGCCACTGCCACCACATGCGTAATTAGCGCGCGATCCCCAACCCATGCGATGGCGGCGACAGGGCTCCTCCAAGCGATCGGTCGCAGGGTTGTGATCGTACCTGATCGTGCCGGCCAGGTCGTGCTGCGCACCTTGGCCCAGCTCGCTAACGCTGCTGCGGATGCCGAGATAGACGAGGTGGCAGATGCCAATGGCATCGACGAGGCCATGCTACATGGCGCTAATCATCCCGAGGGCCCGTTGGGATGGGCCCGACGCATTGGCCATGACCGAGTTCGAACCGCTCTGAGCAACATCGCCCACGCGGAAAAAGACTCGATGTACGAGCCCTCACCGTTTTTCGATCCTCGATGAGTTCGCCCATCCAAGACGCCGACCATCTAGCCCGCAATGTCGCCGACGCGATGCTAGAGCGCGAAGGCACAGCGTCCAACTGGGGCCTTGTGATCGAGACGGCAAAAGTCGGCTATGCGCGGGTGCGCATGGTGCTTCGCGCCGACATGCTCAATGGCCACCGAACGGCACATGGCGGCATGATCTTCGCGCTGGCAGACACCGCGTTCGCTTATGCCTGCAATAGCCGCAACCAGATCACCGTCGCGCAGCAAGCCTCCATCCATTTTCTAGCACCAGCCCATGAAGGCGATGTGTTGATTGCTGAAGCCTATGAGGACGCCGTTATCGGCCGCTCGGGCTCCTACCGGGTCGACGTCCGCACGAAGGCCGGTCGACCCATTGCATATTTCCAAGGACTGTCCCGCACGATCGGCGGAGCAATCCTCCCTCTTGAGGAGTAGCCCTGTGGCCGAAGCCTTTATCTGTGATGCGATCCGCACTCCCATCGGCCGTTACGCTGGGTCCATTGCGGGCATCCGAGCCGATGATCTCGCTGCCATCCCGCTGCGCGCGCTTCGCGAACGCAATAGCGGCATCGACTGGAGCGCACTCGATGACATCTTGATGGGGTGCGCAAACCAAGCCGGCGAGGACAATCGCAACGTCGCCCGTATGGCGGCCCTGCTCGCTGGCCTTGGGACAACCGCGCCCGGCACGACAATTAATCGCCTGTGCGGCTCGGGCATGGACGCCGTTGCTTATGCCGCGCGCGCGATCAAAGCGGGCGAAGCTGATTTCATCGTTGCGGGCGGCGTTGAGAGCATGAGCCGAGCCCCGTTCGTCATGCCAAAAGCTGAGACCGCCTTTGCGCGTGCCAATGCGGTCTATGACACCACCATCGGCTGGCGCTTCGTCAACAAGCAGCTGAAGGCTGAGTTCGGCATCGATTCAATGCCTGAAACGGCCGAAAATGTCGCTCAGGATTTCGGGATTAGCCGAGAGGATCAGGACCGCTTTGCCGTTGAGAGCCAGCGCCGCGCCGCTGCTGCACAAGCAAGCGGACGCTTCGATGCTGAGATTGTTGCGGTGCCAGTGCCCCAGAAAAAGGGCGACCCGCTGCTGATCACACGCGATGAGCATCCGCGCGAAACCAATGTCGATGCGCTTGCAAAGCTTAAGCCGATCGTCCGTGCTGACGGCACCATCACGGCTGGTAATGCCTCAGGGGTGAATGATGGCGCGGCGGCTGTCATCATTGCCAGCGAGGAGGCCGTTCGCCGCCACGGCCTGACACCTCGCGCGCGCGTTCTCGGCACAGCCGTCGCGGGCGTTGAGCCTAGGATCATGGGCATCGGCCCCGCCCCTGCATCCGAACGCCTTATGGCGCGGCTAGGCCTTACGATCAGCGAGTTCGACCTGATCGAGCTGAACGAAGCTTTTGCGGCACAAGGCCTCGCTGTGCTGCGCCAACTCGGCCTTCCCGATGATGCGGACCACGTAAATCCCAATGGCGGCGCCATTGCGTTGGGCCATCCGCTTGGCATGTCAGGGGCCCGGCTTGTTCTGACAGCGACCGAAGAGCTTCAGCGCCGCCAAGCGACGCGAGCCATTTGCACGATGTGCATTGGTGTCGGCCAAGGCATCGCTCTGGCGATTGAGCGTGTTTGATATTAATTGACCGTACGGTCGGTCTATTTTATATAGCGGGCAACGACAGGAGAGTTGGATGTACACGACCGAACTCGGGAAGGCCGATTCCAAGGCCCCCGTCCCGCTGGTGCAGGAAGATCCAGAGCTGCTGGCAGCCTTCGAGGCTCGCGTCGCGGCCGATGATTTTATCGAACCCAAAGACTGGATGCCGGACGCCTATCGTAAAACGCTCGTTCGCCAGATTTCCCAGCATGCCCATAGCGAAATTGTCGGCATGCTACCGGAAGGCAATTGGCTCACCCGTGCGCCGTCGCTGCGCCGCAAAGCCGTGTTGCTGGCCAAGGTGCAGGATGAGGGCGGTCACGGTCTGTATCTCTACTGCGCAGCCGAAACCCTGGGCACGAGCCGTGAGGACATGATCGACGCTCTGCATAGCGGCAAAGCGAAGTACAGCACGATCTTCAACTACCCGACGCTCACGTGGGCCGACATTGGTGCGATTGGTTGGTTGGTCGATGGCGCGGCCATCATGAACCAAGTGCCGCTGCAGCGGACCTCTTATGGCCCCTATGCGCGCGCAATGGTGAAGGTCTGCAAGGAAGAGAGCTTCCACCAGCGCCAGGGCTACGAGATCATGATGGCTATGGCCAATGGCACGCCTGAACAAAAGGCGATGGCGCAAGACGCACTCAACCGTTGGTGGTGGCCGTCGCTGATGATGTTTGGTCCGCCGGACGCCAATTCCCCCAATTCTGCCCAGAGCTTCCGCTGGCGCATCAAGCGCGACAGCAATGACGATCTGCGTCAAAAGTTCGTCGATATCACCGTGCCCCAGGCGGACTATCTGGGCCTTACGGTTCCCGACCCTGCCGTTACGTGGAACGAGGTGAAGGGCGGATATGACTTTGGCGAAGTCGACTGGGAAGAATTCTACGCCGTGGTGCGTGGCGAAGGCCCAACGGCCAAAGAGCGTCTGAAGGCGCGCCGCGAAGCCTGGGACAACGGTGCGTGGGTTCGCGAAGCCGCTGACGCGCACGAGGCGAAGCGGCGCGCTCGCTTGGCTGCCTGACGAAAATCAAAAGGTGATAGGACGATGAGCCACGATTGGCCTCTCTGGGAAGTATTCATTCGCTCTAAGGGCGGTCTTAGCCACAAGCATGTAGGCTCAGTTCATGCA
Source organism: Sphingomonas crocodyli (assembly GCF_004005865.1). Classification (NCBI taxonomy): domain Bacteria; kingdom Pseudomonadati; phylum Pseudomonadota; class Alphaproteobacteria; order Sphingomonadales; family Sphingomonadaceae; genus Sphingomonas; species Sphingomonas crocodyli. Next base: position 1,423,637 of record NZ_SACN01000001.1, on the reverse strand, counting down.
CCTGATGCGGTGCTGGCAGTACGCCACGCTCGAGACGTCTACACACGTCGCTTGGAAGGCGTGAGCCTATGGGTCGTGAAGTCGAGCGACATCGTCGCATCGGATCCGGCTCAAGCTGGTCCACTGTTCGAGCCGGCGGAAAGCAAGATCTATCGGCATCCGACCTTCTACGACATCCCCGACGTCGTGACGCACATCTGATGACGCCCTCCCTTCCCACGATCCAGCCGGATGCCGTCGCTGCGGCCGAAAAGGCCGCGCACGGCGGTAGCTTTGCCGCTGGCGAGCCCACCGCATCACATCCTGCGCTGTTTGATTATCTGCTGCGCCTGGGCGACGACAGCCTGATCCTTGGCCAACGGCTTACGGAATGGTGCGGCCATGCCCCCATTTTGGAGGTCGATCTAAGTCTCGCCAATATCGGCCTCGACTTGATCGGCCAGGCGACTTTTTTCCTCGACCTTGCTGGCGAGGTTGAGGGCAAAGGCCGCGACGGTGACAAGTTAGCTTTCCATCGAGACGTACTGGCTTTCCGCAACTGCCTGCTCGTCGAGCAACCCAATGGCGACTTTGCCCAGACGATGGCGCGCCAGTTTCTTTTCTCCACAGCGCAGTTGGCCCTTTTCGAGGGCCTCGCCAGTTCGACTGATCCGCATATTGCTGCGATCGCTGCCAAGGCCGTCAAAGAGATCGCTTATCACGCCGAGCTATCCGCTGACTGGGTAATCCGACTGGGCGACGGAACCGACGAAAGCCGCGGCCGCATGGTCGAAGGGCTCGATTGGTTCTGGCGCTTTGTCGACGAGATGTTCGACATGGATCCGAGTGAGCAGGCGCTCGCTGATTTAGGGATCGCCGTTGATCGCGCAGCCCTGCGCCAACGCTTCGATGCTACAATCAATCGGGTTCTGCGTGATGCCACCCTCCCCCTGCCCGAATATCCTCGTGGTGTGAAAGGCGGCCGGGTCGGTCATCACAGCGAGCATCTGGGTCATTTGCTGGCGACGATGCAATATCTGCCACGCACCTATCCGGACGCTGTTTGGTAAGAGCGATGCAGGCGATCGACGCCACCATCTCGGCCCGCATCATGGCGGTGCTCGATAGCGTGCCTGACCCTGAGATCCCCGCGGTCTCAGTCACGGACCTAGGCATTGTGAGGGGCTTACGCGATACGCCTCCCACGGTGCTGGTGACCCCGACTTATACGGGGTGCCCTGCTACGCTTGCGATCGAGGCTTCGATCCGCTGCGCGCTCGATGAGGCTGGCTTCCAATATGTGGGCATTGAGACGGTTCTCGCGCCGGCTTGGTCGACCGATTGGATATCTGATCGAGGCCGTGCACGCTTGCTCGATTATGGCATTGCCCCGCCGCCGCGCGGGAGTGGCGCCAATAGATTGCGCAGCGACGATCTCGTCACCTGCCCGCGTTGTGGGTCGCATCATACCCAAGAAGTTAGCCGCTTTGGATCCACACCCTGCAAGGCGCTGTGGCGCTGCCAGACGTGCCTGGAACCATTTGACCGTTTCAAATGTCACTGAGGAAATATCGTGTCCGCTGGCTTTCATACGCTCAAAATCCTCGACGTTCGCCGCGAGACCGACGACGCCATTTCCGTGACGTTAGAGCCCGCGGCTGACGCCCGCGGCGAGTTCGACTTCACGCCTGGCCAGCACCTCACCTTGCGAGCCGACATCGGTGGGGAAGATATACGTCGCAATTATTCGATTTGCGTCCCCCCAGGTGGAGACCTCAAGATCGGCATTAAGCGCTTGCCGGGCGGTGCTTTCTCGAGCTGGGCAATGGACGCTCTGAAACCCGGCGGCACACTCGAAGCCATGCCGCCAAGAGGCCATTTCACCTGGCAGTTCGATCCGGCAATTGCACGAACCTATCTGTGCTTTGCCGCAGGCTCAGGAATCACACCGATCCTTTCGCTCATCGAAACGGGCCTGACCATCGAGCCGCAGAGCCAGTTCACATTGCTCTATGGCAACCGTACGTCGAACTCGATCATGTTCCTGGAAGAGTTGGCCGCACTTAAGGATCGCTACCTCGGCCGGCTTCAGGTCTATCATTTCCTCACGGCCGAAGCCGATGATGTTGAGTTGTTCAATGGCCGCCTCGACGCGCGACGCATTGCCGAGACATTATCGTCGCTGGTAGATCCCAAAGCCGTCGACGTGGCCTTCATTTGCGGCCCAACAGCTATGATGGATGCCGCTGAAAGCGCGATGCTCGAAGCCGGAGTGCCGCAAGGCCAGGTCTTGGTCGAGCGCTTTACCGCGGATCGTCCTGATGCAGCGCAAGAGCAGGCTGAACGCGCCGCCGCGGAACGTGCCGAAGGACTGCGAATGCAGATCACCATCGATGGCCGTCGACGCCTGGTTGAGTTCCATGCCGATAAGGGCAGCATTTTGGAAAGTGCCCGCGAAGCAGGGCTCGCGGCTCCCTTCGCCTGTAAAGCAGGGGTCTGCGCAACCTGCCGGGCCAAACTGGTCGCAGGCGAGGTCCGAATGAAGACCAATTATGGTCTGAGCGCAGATGAGGTTGCGCAGGGTTATGTCTTGACCTGCCAGGCCGTTCCGCTGGGCGAAGGGGTTATGCTCGACTATGACGCTTAGTCACCGCCAGGCGAGGCCATCACCTTGCTATGCGGCGAGCTACGTCGATGAAATGCTGCACGATCTCTGGGACGCTCGAAGCATCCCAGGCGATCGCGAGGTCGATCGTCGCCGTTAGATCCTGAACCTGACGAAAGCAGACGTCTTTCCAGGGAAGACTTGCCGCCCATGCTGGAACGAAAGAGATCCCATCCCCTGCGCTGACCCGCGCTAGCGCGGTCAAAGTTGCGTCGGCGGCTTGGCTAGAGGCAAGATCCAATCGCGCTCGCTCAAGCTGGGCATCAACCTCTCCAAAGGCGTCACGCAGATCGCCCCGCGATATCCTGACAATCTTTTGCGGCCTTAAGTCGCGCAGCTGTAACAGCTCGACCCGCGCAAGCGGATGGTCGACGCGCATCGCGGCCACAAATGCCTCGCGGCGTAGAGTCTCGAGACGCAATGCCCCACCGTTGCGCGGCGGACGCAGCAAGGCGACGTTCAAAGCACCCGTTTCCACGGCGGTAACGAGCTGAGCGCTTTCCCTTGTTTCTATGTGGATCGCGGCCGTCGGATATCGCCGCCTGAACTCGCTCAAAACGGCGGGCAAAAACTCAAAGGCTGTTGGAAGAATAGCGCCGATTCGTATCGTGTTTGCGGCCTGCCCCGCTGCGGCACGCGCAGAGTCGATCGCACGTTCCAGCTTGATGAGAATCGCCTCGGAATCAGCCAAAAAAGCTCGTCCGGGTCCCGTTAGCAAAACTTTGCGGGTTGTTCGTTCGACCAATCGAAACCCGAGCCGAGCTTCCATATCTCGGATCAATTGGCTCAAGGCCGGCTGGGTCATGCCGAGCCGCTGCGCGGCCCGCCCAAAGTGCAACTCCTGCGCTAATGTTGTGAGCGCTTGGAGCTGTCGTATTTCGGGCGGGCGCGTGGCCGTCAAAGCATCAACACCGATAGAAAGGACGCTCACCGAGCGTCGTCGTGCGATGCATTATGCGCGTATGTCGCGCATCCCAGCCGTCTCTACGGTGCATGGTGCATCGGTTATCCCACATGACCATATCCCCATCCTGCCAGACCTGTTTGAACTGATATTGGGGTTGGCGGACATAACCAAAGAGCTCGTCTAGGAGCGAAGCGCTCTCGTCCAGAGGGAGGCCCACGATCCAGGTGCTTGCGCTTGGCAGGCCCAGATAAAGGCAATTGCGACCACTATCGCCATGCGTACGCACCATCGGGTGCCGCACATGCGCCCACAAACGGACATCGTCGGTGTCCGGCGCCGTATGGCCAGCCCGCACCCGGCCGGATCCGTCGAACACCGTCGTAAATTGGATCAGGCGCCCCTCGAGAATCCGGCGAATGCTGGCGGGGAGCTGATCATAAATCCCGTACATATCCGCAAAGAAGGTATCACCACCTTCTGGCGGCAGCTGGATCGCGTGCAGCAGAGCAGCGGCAGGCGGCTGCTCGTAAAACCAAGTGTCGGTGTGCCAATCGGCTTCATCATTGCCCATCGTGCCTGCAACTTTGCCGTCAACCTCAGCGTTGCTGATCACCAAGATCTCTTCATATTTGCCGTGCGCACCTTCCTCGCCCTTGAGCTGACGCGGATGCTTGACGAAATCGCCGAGCATGGCCGTGAACCGCACATGCTGCTCGTCGGTGAAATCATATCCGCGAAAGCGCACGACACCGTGATCTAGCCACGCCTGCCTAACTTGAGCAACGTCATGCTGATCGAGACGCTCGAAGTCGAAGCCCTCAATGTCAGCGCCAAAACCTGTGCTGAGAGGGGTGATTTGGATCGACGTTTCGACACGGGGGAACTGCGTGGCGGTGGCGGATCTGTTCATGACGATCTCCTGTCTCGGAAAAGTCGACAGTGCCACAGCTGTTCAAGTCAGATAAATTATTAGTCAGACGATTTAATAAGCTGTGTCAATGAATTTGAACCGCGCGAAAATGCTGCCCATTCTCCCCGGTTTGCTCAAATGCGATGGCCGCTTGTCGAGCGCTATCGATGCATGGCCCAACCACGTAGGGATTGGCGTTACGCTTGCGAACAGCTGCGATCTGCCACGGCAAAAACTCCTGAGCGATGTCGCAGATCGCAAGCCGGCCATCGACCAAAAGGCTCGCCGCAACCGCAACTGGAAGTGCGGTGACCCCCACCCCGCGACTGGCCAAATGTGCGCAGGCAGCCATCCCCAAACCAACGTCGATCCAGCGTGGTTGAAAAGCTTCCGCGCCGGCGATGTCGTGCCAGCGAAAATATTCGAGCATCTTTTCGTAGCGATAGCTGTTTCGGGGCGACCGAATGATCGGCAGGCGGGTGAGATCGGATATGTTCATCGCCCCGCTTGGCGGTAAAATCGCTGGTGACCCCAACCACTTAACCCCAAAATCGCAAATGTGATCGCTCACGAGCTCTGGGTCGGTAACAGGCTGCAAAACCAATGCGACGTCGATGTCGCCATTATGGAGCGCGGCCATAAGCTCGGTCAGTGAGCCCGTTCGAATACCGATATTGAGGGATGTGTGGGCTCTCAAATTCTGGAGGAACTCAGGCAACCACGACATCGCGATGACTTCGGTAACGCCGACATAGCCGGTGGTTGCAGCAGAAGCAGCATCACGTGCCTCCTCCTGCAGTTCCTTGGAAAGGATAACGATCGCTTCGCATTTGGCGAAAACCCGACGCCCTGCATTGGTGAGCTCAAAGGTCTTGCCGCTGCCACGATAGAGTTCTGTACCGAGCTCTCGTTGGAGAGCCGCCATTCGCATGGAAACGACCGGCTGGCTGACGCGGAGCCGCTTAGCCGCTTCTGAGAAATTGCGCAGCGTCGCGACCCAATAAAAGGTCTCTAAGAAACTTACATTCATGCCGGCGAGCTCCCTCGCGCCAGACTATAAGATAATTTGATTTTTCATGTAAATCTTTCATTCTTGATTATAATTTTGATCGAGCAGAGCCTCGTCATCGTGTCGTAACAAATGCGATGGGGGGAACCATGACTCGTTATAAAGCACAGCTGGGTCGACGCTCGAGCGTGACCGCAATCGTCCTTGCTCTGAGCGCCGGTCTCGCTGCGATGCCGGCGGCCGCGCAGTCTGTGGCCGGGGGGACCGCGACCAGCCCGAGCGAACAACCTGAGGTCGTCGAAGACATTGTCGTGACCGGGTCGCGAATTATCCGCGATGGTTATAAGGCTCCGACCCCCACCACCGTCCTTGGCGCCGCAGTCATCGAACAAAGCGCTGTGACCAATGTTGGCGACCTGCTCGGACAATTGCCATCTTTCCAGGGTGGCTCGACGCGGACCGGAACCGCGATCAACGCGTCGCAGGCGGCCGGCGCGAACCAGATCAACCTGCGAGGCCTGGGCAATACGCGCACGCTCGTTCTCGTCGATGGTGCGCGATTTACGCCCACCACCAATAGTGAGACGATCGACACCAACCTTATCCCAGTGTCGCTGATCGACCGTGTCGATGTCGTGACGGGCGGCGCATCGGCGGCTTATGGTTCGGGCGCTGTGGCGGGCGTAGTCAACTTCGTCCTGAAGAAGGACCTTCAGGGCCTGCGCGCTAATGTTTCGGCCGGCATCACTCAATATGGCGACAATGAAGACATCATGGCTTCGTTCGCTTTTGGGACGTCATTCGCCGATGGCCGCGGTCATGTGATGGCGGCCCTGGAATATGAGAAGAATTGGGGTGTCTCGAAACAGGGAAGCCGCCCCTGGCAGCGCCCCGGTTTCAATGTCTTGGCCAATCCCGCTTACACGCCCACGAACGGCCAGCCGCGTCAGCTTCTTCTTCCCGATGTGCAACTGTCGGTCGCAACGCTCGGTGGCCTCATCACCAGTGGTCCGCTCAGGGGAACGCAATTCGGGCCTGGCGGCACAACCAGCCAGTTTCAATATGGCTCGATTGTCTCTGGAACCTTCATGTCCGGCGGTGGCGGCATCAATGCAGGCCTGCTCGTCCCGCTCCTGCCGCCTTTGAAGCGTTTGAGCTTCTTTGGACGGGTCAGCTATGATCTGACCGACGACGTCACGGTGACGGCCGATGTTAGCCACGGCCGTTCTTCCTCGAGCAATCCGTTTGTTGCCCCCTTCAATCTCGGCAACCTGACGATCCAGCGGACCAACGCCTTCCTGCCCTCCAATATCGTTGCGCAGATGACGGCCGCTAACGTCACATCCTTTGGCTTTGGACGCTTCTCCCCGGATTGGGGCTATCTGACCACGGATAATGCGAACACGACGGACCGCGGCATTGTCAGCCTCGAGGGGTCTTTGGGCGATAGCTGGAAATGGCGCGCTTATGCCGAAACCGGCCGCACGGATTCGGATGGCCGTGTCTTGAACAATGTCATCGTGGCGAACCTCGCCAATGCGATCGACTCTGTGATCAATCCCGCGAACGGCCAGCCGATCTGTCGATCGACGCTAACCAGCCCCAACAATGGGTGCGTGCCACTCAATCCCTTCGGACAGGGTTCGGCGTCGCAAGCCGCTTTGAACTATATTCATGGCACTCAGTTCATTGAGACCAAGCTGACCCAGACCTCGGCTGGTGGCAGCATTAGCGGCGAACCTTTCTCGACTTGGGCGGGGCCGGTTTCGGTGGCCGCTGGCGCCGAATATCGACGCGAAGCGCTCAACTCTGCGGTCGATACGATCTCGCAGACGAGCGGTTTCCTGCTGGGCAACCCCAAGGCGGCCAAGGGCCAATATTCGGTCAAGGAAGCCTTTGCCGAAACGGTGGTTCCGCTTCTCAAAGACCTGCCCTTTGCCAAGGAGCTCGATCTCAATGCGGCAATCCGGCTGACGGATTATAGCACGAGCGGTACCGTCACCGCGTGGAAGGTCGGCGGGACCTATGCGGTTAGTGATGACATCAGCTTCCGGGTCACGCGCTCGCGCGATATTCGTGCCCCCAATCTCAATGAGCTTTTCCAGGCCGCATTCCTCAGCTTCACCACGATCACCAATCCGGCCAACAATGTTCAGAGCACCATCCAGCAGTTCACGACGGGCAATCGCGCACTGAAGCCCGAACGCGCCAACACGCTGACTTATGGTGTCGTGGTGACGCCCACCTTCATCCCGGGCTTTAGTTTTTCGGTCGATGCCTATGATATCAAGGTGGAGGACTCGATCGTTACGCTGCCCTCGCAGACGATCATCAACAATTGCTTCAGGGGCCAGTCGACGTTCTGCCCGTTTGTCGCCCGCGATGGCGCGGGAAACATTGCGTCGGTCACGAACGTCTTCTTCAATCTATCGAAGCAAACAGCACGCGGCGTCGATTTCGAGGCGAGCTATATCCTGCCGCTTTCGCGCCTAGGCGTGGATTCGAACGGCACATTGTCGTTCAGAGGCTTGGCGAACTACGTGTCCAACCTGACGGCAGGCGCAGGCTATAATCAGGCCGGCGAAGTGGGTACGCAGAGCTTTGCGGGAACGTCGGGCCTCGTCGGCTTGCCGCATTGGCGCGCAGATGGCCATGTTACCTACGCCAATGGCCCGCTCACGACCGACGTTGAAGTCCGCTACATCGGCGGCGGCTCTTACAGCAAAAACAATGCTGTGTTTGGCATCGACAAGAATGACGTGGCGTCCCAGACCCTGGTCAACCTCGGCGTGCAATATACGCTCGCAATGCGCGGCAGCCATGAGGTGCAGATCTATGGGAAGGTCAACAACGCGTTCAACGCCCGTCCCCCGCTCAATCCGTTCATTTTCATCACGCCTACGCAGACCAACCCGGCTCTTTACGATGTCGTCGGGCGCAATTTCCTGCTCGGTGTGCGCGTGAAGATGTAATGTGAGTAGTGGGCTCAGCAGTGTTCCTGCTGGGCCCACTATCATTTCGCCCTAGCAATCACCCGCTCCATTCCGGTGATTGAACGACTTAGGTGAATGATGGCGACTTTTGTTCTTGTTCACGGCGCTTTTCACGGCGGTTGGTGTTATTCGAGGGTGAGCGAACGGCTCATCGCCTTCGGGCACACAGTCTATGCCCCCACCTTAACCGGGCTTGCCGAGCGCGCCCACTTAGCGACCCCAATGGTGAACCTGTCGACCCATATCGACGATGTCGTAGACGTCATCACGGGCGAGGATCTCAATGACGTCATCCTATGCGGTCATAGTTATGCTGGCATGGTGATAACGGGCGTCGCGGACCGGATCGCCGAACGGATAAAGACGCTTTTCTATCTCGATGCAGCGGTCCCCACCGATGGCAAATCGCTCTTCGAGCTGCGCGGTGAGCAGGCAACGCTCGCGGCCTTGGCGGCCGCCGGTGAAACGGGATGGCTCGTCCCATCATTAAGCGCCCAAGCTTTCGGCGTTAATCCAGACGATGCCGAGTGGGTCGATCAGAATTGTACCCCCCACCCTATTGCCTGCTTCATCGAGAGGTTGCGCCTAAGCGGCCGGGAAGCGCTCGTTGCGCATCGCACCTATGTGCGTGCTGAACGCTATGCGTCACCAGCCGTCGGAGAAACCTACGACCGCATCAAGCAGGATCCGCAATGGCGGGTCGTGGCGCTCGACTGTGGCCACGATGTGATGATCGATGCGCCTGAGGAACTGGCGAACCTCCTTCTTCAAGAAGTCGAGCGCTAGCCCATGCTCATTCAGCTGCCAAAAGCCGCTCATTTTACGGCCGCACCGCAGGTCGGCTGGCCAACGACACGATAGAGACGATTGGAAACTCGGCCATGCCAGACGAAAAAACCGTAATCGATCAACTGATCTCGAATATCGAGCAGTTCCGATTTGGCGACTGGGCGCCCGACATATCGCATCGGGCAAGCCTCTGCTTGCTCGACAGCCTCGCCTGCTATTCAGCCGGGCGCTCGCTCAACCATTTCGCGCCTATCGCGCACGTCGCAGATCAACTGTTCAACATCGCGGCTTCGCAAAGTGATCCCTCGGCCTTTGTCATGGCCTATCTCTATGGCTCTGCAGCCAATCTTTTGGACTATGACGATACGCTGGGCTCAGGGCATCCAGGTGCCGCAATCGTCGGCGCCGTTCTAGCGGTCGCGGCCAAGCGGCAATTGTCCATCGATCAGCTGCTGCGCGGAATTGCCGCAGGCTATCAAACCGAATGGCTCCTTGGAATGGCAAGTGCACCCACGGCACAGCGGGCAGCTCTGGTGCGTGGGGTTGGTGCGTGGGACACAGTAGCGGCAAGCGTCGGCATCAGTGTCGCACTCGGTGTCGGCGACGACATCCTCAAAAACACCCTTGGCCTAGCTGTTGCCCATTCGGTCATTCCCTACACCGCTAAATGGTATGAGCGTCCGGTCCCGTCGCTCAAAAATAATCTGGGTTGGATGGGGGCCGGTGCCGTTCTGGCATCCGAACTAGCGCTCAAAGGGAAGACGGGCGTCACCAATGCCCTCGAGGGCGACAATGGCATGTGGCGGATGGTGGGCTCGGATCGCTTCGACCTCGACCCAAGCCTGTTTGAACGCCCCGCCGTTCTTCGTGTGGGGTTTAAAGCCTACCCCGCCTGCTGGCACCTCCAAGCCTATTTGAAGGCGTTCGACGCGTTGCTCAAAGCCTCAGATGCCAATGACGAGGTGGCTGAGATCGTTGTTCGCGGCCCCAAGGACGTCGAGAAATTCTGCAATCCGAACATTCAGGCCCCCACGGATACAGCGTTCAGCCTACCGGCCGCATTCAGCCTTCTCCAGAGCGGCATCGAACCGGGCCCTCGCTGGGTAGAATATGGGGACGATGATGCTGTGTTTAGGCATCGAGACCTGTTCCGGTTTGAATTGTCTGAAGATCGCAGCGTCGAGCTGCGCCTACGCGATGGTCGACACCTGCGTGAAACGACGTCCACCGGCGACATGCGTGATCTGGCGCCAAGCGGACTGAGCGAGACCGCACTGCATGAAAAATATGCGCGCCTAACAGCCCCAGAATTGCAGGCTGCCACGACGGCAGCGCTCTTTGATGCTCCATCGAACGTCGCCACGACAGCGCGCTTCTACGAAGCCTTCCGCAAGTCGATTGCGAGCTCGGTCGACGTTGCATGAGCCGACGTCACACCTCTCCCCTCAAGCGCGGTGCACGTGCCGCCTATCGCATTCCTCAAAGGACCTTTTGTGGCGCATTTTGAAATATACCCAATGCCCAAAGCGATCGACGACACTCTCAAGGGCGATCTCATTCGCGCGGAAGTCGCGACCATCGGACATTGGCGGCGATGGGGCTTCCCGCACAGGTCGATCCAGCGGGTTGGATCAGGTGAGGCGATCGTCGGCACCGCCGTCACCGTCGCTTGCCCGAGTGAAGACAATAGCATTGTTCACCACGCCGTATCGCTGCTGCGCGAAGGCGACATCTTGGTCATCGACCGCCTGGGCGACAATGACGTCGCCTGTTGGGGTGGTGTGGTCAACTATGCCGCCAAGCTGCGCGGCGCTGCGGCGGTCATCATCGATGGGCCCTGCACCGATATCCGTGAAATTGAACAGGCGGGTCTGCCTATTTGGTGCCGCGGTGTCTCGGGACGTACATCTTTGCCGTTGGGCAATGCCGGCCGGATCAATGTGCCCATCGCTGTTGGCGGCGCGGTCGTCATGCCAGGCGACGCCATATTGTGCGACGATGACGGTCTAGTCGTCTTGCCACCAAGCGAGGCGGCCGCAGTCGCAAAACGCGCCATCGAACATCAATCACGGGCGGGTGGCACATTGGCGAGCTTGCGCGAAGGTCAGTCGATTGCCGAGATGAGCGGGGCTGCAGCCAAAATCCGCAAGGCGCAGGAGCTGCCGCTATGAAACTCGCCGTTATACAAATGAACTCGGTCAGCGACGTATCGGCCAATATCGAGCGCGCGACACATATCATGCGCGATGCTGTCGAGCAGGAAGGCGCTGACTGGCTCCTTCTGCCCGAACATTATCATTGGGCAGGTGGCACGCCGGCGGACCGACTAGCGTCAGCCGAATATCTGGGCGAAGGCCCCGCCTATCGCAAAGCTCAGGATTTCGCGCGCGAGCATGGTGTGTTTGTCCATGCCGGCAGCCTCTACGAGCGCATTTCTGGCTCCGACAAGATCTACAATACCAGCGTGGTTTTCGACCGCGCTGGACGCGAGATTGCGACGTACCGCAAAATCCACCTGTTCGATATCGATACACCCAATGGTGGCACCTATCGCGAGTCCGACACAGTCGCGAGCGGGGACACTATTGCCGTCTACGAGGCCGAAGGCGTCCGCTTTGGTTGCTCGATCTGCTACGACCTGCGCTTCCCTGAATTGTTTCAGGCGCTCGCAGATCAGGGCGCAGACGTCATCGCTATGCCTGCCGCCTTTCTATTCGAAACGGGAAAGGCGCACTGGGAACCGCTGTTGCGCGCACGCGCAATCGAAACCCAGACCTATATCGCGGCATCGGGCAGCTGGGGTGAAGTGCTCAACGACGGCAAGCCACACCGCACCTTTGGCCATTCTATGATCGTCGACCCTTGGGGTCAGATCCTATCGCATCTCGCCACGGACGATGGATATCTGACAGCGGATGTAGATGCCGAGATGCTCGCTCGTGTTCGGCAAAATGTCCCCTTGCGCCGACATCGTGTTCTTCCCGCCCTGTACCGATAGGCTCCAGATGATCAGGATCAACTCATGACGCCCCATTCTTCATCAGAGCCCCATCCCAAGGCGGGTGGCCGTGCTTTGGCATTATTGCCCCTGTTGCCGCTAGCCGCGGTCTATGGGGTGCAATATTTTGATCAGATCCTGCTGGGCCTCTTCGTCCAACCAATTAAGTTGGAATTGGGGCTTTCAGACACGCAGCTCGGCCTACTCACAGGGGCAGCTTTTGCTCTGCTCTACACGATCCTCGGCCTGCCGCTGGCCCGCGTCGCCGATCGTAGCAGTCGCAAAAGACTGATCGTGATCTGTACGGCGGTGTTCAGCCTGGCGACCGCAGCCTCAGGCCTTGCGGTCGGCTTTATCTCATTATGCATCGCGCGCATGCTGGTCGCCGTCGGCGAAGCCGGCACAATGCCTGCTGCGGTTTCGATCTTGGCGGATGCTTACCGCCCGCATCAGCGGCGGTTGGTTATGTCTCTGCATAGCTGTGGCGCCTTTTTGGCCACCGCCGTCGGACTGCTGGCGGCGAGCCTCTTGAGCTCGGTCTTGAGCTGGCGCAGCGTTTTCCTGATTGCAGGCATTGGCGGCGTCATCCTTGCGTTGATCGTTGCATGGTCTGTGGCCGAGCCCATTCGACAGGCTGCACCTGCGGGCGGCGAAGCACGCAGCCTCACACGGGACCTCAAGACGATCTTGCGCAAACCGACCTTCTTGCTGCTCGCTTTAGCATTGGGCATTGGCGCCATCGCATCGGCTGCGATGATCAACTGGTTTCCAGCCTTTCTGGCGCGGTCACAAAAGGTCCCTCAGCCGCAGATCATGCTTTACCTCGCAATCGCCTGGGGCGTTGCAGCGACATCCGGCGGCGTCTTTTTTGGGATGCTGACCAATTGGCTCCATGCGCGCGGTGGCCGCTTGCCCCTGTTCGTTTTGGGCGCCTTGATATTCACTTTCTCGATGGTGGCCTGCCTGGTCTTCCTCACGAATACCACCATGACCACAATCGCCGTTTTCATGGTCGCATTCTTCCTGATGGGAGGCATTCGAGGGCCGGCCTTTGCGGTGATCCAAGACATCATTCCGCAGGAGATGCGAGCGACCGCCAGCGCGATCTTCATGTTCTCGATGTACTTTATCGGGTTCACCCTGGGACCGCTTCTAACCGGCATTATCAGCGATCTTCTGGGCGCCAGCGAAGGTCCGGAGTCTCTTCGCTATGCCTTGCTGTTCGTGGTCGCCACGAGCGGGTCCTTGGGTGCGATCTTAGCGATAATTTCGGCGCTCTTTTACCCTGGCGGATCGGATCAGCGCCTCTAAGCGAATATAAAGGTGGGCCGAGGCCTTTCGGTCTCGGCCCACAGTTGGGTCGCCCATGACAAACCCAGTTGACCGCCGCGTCGACAGAACAGGTCAACTGGACCACCAGCACAGCGGAGAGATGGAAGGCTGGCGATCGACACGAACCTCTAAAATTACGACTCCGACGTCAAAGTCGAAGTTCAGTGCATACTATTCGTTCAGGTTATGGATATTTGCGGCTGCCGCTATCGGCCTACTTCCCGGATGAGCAGAGTGAATGTCCGACGGCGCTCTACGCCACAATTGACGTATAGATTTTACGATATGCGCTACGGCCGCATCATGCTTGGCGGCCTCATTTCGTACGTGCAAATGCGCTTGCGCATATATTGGGTTACGTGCCCTTGCGAGGTCGGCAAGAACCGCATGAGCGTCAGCATTCCGCAAAAGCGGTCTATGGCCTGGACGCCTCGATGTCCGTTCCACGAGCACTTCGATGTCGGCGTCTAACCAAACCGCAAGCCCGCGCTCCAAAATCAGACTGCGTGTCTCTTGGTTCATGAAGGCACCGCCACCGGTCGCGATCACTTTAGGGGTCGCGTCAATAAGCCGAGCCAGCACCCGGCGCTCTCCGTCACGGAATTCCTGCTCGCCGTAGAGTTCGAACAGATCAGAAATGGAACGCTTGGCAGCGCATTCGATCTCGTGATCTGAATCAACAAAAGCGAGCCCCAAACGTGTCGCAACACGCTGCCCGACGGTGGTCTTGCCGGCGCCCATGAGGCCGACCAGAACGACGGGACGACGGTGCATAGGGATAGCCATTCCCTGAGCCTCACCGCGCTCATGACCGGGCATTTGAAGATCGCATGGCGGATCTAAAGGGAACGGATCCGGCCCTTTCATCAATCGCGATCCAGAGGCCAGACCGGCCGTCTCAAGTCGAAGAGATCGGTGGTCCGCGCATAATAACCTGGCCCATGCATTCGCCCGATCAGGCGCATCGCATCGACGTTCAGGCGCATCTTATCCGCATCGACTATGAATTCGTCGCGGACATGGCCGTAAACGACCTCCCCGATGACAATCGACTGTGTTTCGGACACCTCAACAATCTGCTGCAGACGGCATTCAAAGCTGGCAGGGACCGATGCGATACGTGGCGGCGCAACGCGCTCGCTGGGCAGCACCTCAACGTTGAACAACGCCGCCTCGTCCGTGCCTTCAGGCGCATCGATGCTCGTATCGTTCATAGCGACCGCTTGCGCTTCGCCTGCGATGTTCACCACAAACGCTTTGCCCGAACGGATATTGGCGGCGGTATCCTTAAGCTGCCCGCCCGCTCTCTGCATGATCCCCAGCGCCACGATCGGCGGATCATCGCCAAACATGTTGAAAAAGCTGAACGGCGCTGCGTTGAGCATTCCGGCCGGATTGAGCGTCGTCACCCATGCAATGGGGCGGGGCGTGATGACCGAGGCCATCAGCTTGTAGCGTTCCGATCGAGACAGATGTTCAAAGTCGAACTGCACCAAAACCTCGCACCTAGGTCACTGGGCGGCAGTGTTTACTGCCCGTTAGAACCGGCCCGACAAAAGCGCTCCGGCCCCTGGGACACGCGCTTCGAGCCCGAGCTGCTTAAGCATCTGGTACGATGTACAGACGGCGGCGGAGATTACGGGCAGCCCGATCTTGTCTTCGACCCGCTGGATAGACGGCAGCGAAGGCATCTGAACGCAGGCCGACAGCACCAGCACATCGACACCTGTGAGATCGAGCCGAAGATAGTGCTCGAGCAAATTATCAGGATCTTGTGCAGCAACGGTCAGATTGTCGGGGATCTCCAGCGCCAGCCAGTCCTGCACCGCAATGCCTTCATGCTCGATATAGGAGACGACCAGCTGGGTAAGCGGCTTCATATAGGGAGCGACGATCGCCACGCGTTTTGCCTCAAGCGTCTTCAAGCCATCAACGAGCGCGCCAGCGCTGGTGACGACGGGTGCAGCATGGCCGTTTTCGACCGTACGCGCGTGGAGCCGCTGTTCGGACTGGCGGTGATAGCCCTTGCCCATGCTCATGATCGCAACAAGGCATGCATAGCCCAGCACGTCGACGGCGGCGTCCGAGAGCTCAAGCGCACAGCGATCAGAATCCGCGTCCATCGCGGCGAGCTCTTCTGCGGTCACCTTCTTCATGCGCATGCGCGATGAGTGAAATGTGAAGCGCTCAGGAAGGATCGCCTCGCGTGCACGCAGCATGGCGGGGATCTCGGTCTCCATCGTGACATTCGAACTCGGCACGATCTGACCGATGCGATAGGTTCGGCTCATGCGGCAGTACCCGCGGCTGCAACAACGGGATGGCGCAGCGTACCGATACGATCGACCGTGGCGACGATCGTGTCTCCAGGCCATACCCATTCTTGCGGGTCACGCCCGGCTCCGACGCCGGCAGGCGTGCCTGTCGCAATGATATCGCCCGGTTCGAGGGTGATCCCCTTGCTCAAATCAGCGATGAGCTCGTCGACCTTGAACAGCATATAAGCGGTATTGCTGTTCTGCTTTTCAACGCCGTTGACCGAGAGGTTGAGATCGAGCGTTTGGGGATCAGGGATCTCGTCAGCCGTGACGATACACGGCCCCATCGGCGCGAAGCTGTCCTGCCCCTTGGAGTAGATCCACTGGCCAGCACGACGGCAATCACGCGCGCTCATGTCGATGAGCACGGTATATCCAAACACATATGCAAGCGCGCCTTCACGCGCGACACCTTTAGCAGTGGTGCCGATCACGGCCGCCAGCTCGACCTCCCAATCGAGCTGCTGGGTGATCTCAGCATTGTGGAGAATGGGCTCATTCGGGCCGATTACGGTGGTTGGCGGCTTGGAGAAAATCACCGGCTGGCGCGGCAAATCGGCGGAGGTGTCGAGCGACTTGGCCGATTCCGCGACATGCTCGGTATAATTTAGGCCAATACCGAAGATGTTCTTGCGAGGGCGCGGGATCGGAGCCAGCAGCCGCACATTGGCGAAAGGCAGAGCGGTCCCGATTGGGAAAAGCCCCTTTGCTTCATCGATCAGCGCTGAGACGATTTTCACCGCCTGAGGCCCGAGATCGATAAACCCAAGCATCGTTGAGGGAAGGTCGATGCCCTTGGTGGCACCAAAGCGCTGCAGATCGACGACCAGATTGTCGACGAGAGCGCCGAGCCGAGCTTCGGCTTCGACGGTCGCCCGATAGGTAACGAGACGCATCTGTGCTGATATCCTTTTGCTAATCAGCCGATGAGCGGCTGGTGGCCGCCATTTTCGCCAAAGGCTTCCTCACGATAGAGGCCTAGGGCGTTGATGACGGGAAGGTCGTGGAAGGCGAACAAGCAGGCGTCGTCGGTTTGCGACGCATTGGCATGTTCGTGGTACATCCAGGCCGGCACGACGAAGATGTCGCGCTCACGCCAGTCGAAGCGGCGGCCGTTGATCACGGAATAGCCCGCCCCTTTGGCGCATTGATAGACAAAGCTGCCGGTTTGCCGATGGGCTTTGGTGTGCTCGCCCGGGCGCAGCAATTGCATCGACGCCCCGATCGTCATCATCACCGGTCCGCCGCTGATGGGATTGATATAATCCATCATCACCCCATCAAAGGGGGAGCCATCGGTGACCTTGGCGAAGCGGGTGAGCGCGTCATAGGTCGGAGCCCATTCATATTTGAGCAGGGGTGAGTAGCGCTTGCTCCA
The DNA here is from genome assembly GCF_004005865.1 of Sphingomonas crocodyli. NCBI lineage: Bacteria > Pseudomonadati > Pseudomonadota > Alphaproteobacteria > Sphingomonadales > Sphingomonadaceae > Sphingomonas > Sphingomonas crocodyli. The sequence continues at coordinate 1,406,359 of NZ_SACN01000001.1, read as the reverse complement.
GCTCTGGCCGGCAGGCCGGAGCCCTGCGGCCGCCCAGGTCGCCGTAGAGTCATCGACAGGAAAGGAGACGGCCTGGTTGAGGTCAGGATGGACCTCATAAAAATTGGCTTCGAGCGCATTCATCAAGGGGATGTCGAGGCCATCCTGCCAGATGCACACCGTGCCATCTTCAGACACACCATGCTCATGCCAGGTGCCATTTGGCGTCAGGACAAAGTCGTTGGCGCCGAGCGTCATCTTATGCCCGTCGACATTGGTGAAGGCGCCCTGTCCCTCCATGATGAACCGCAGCGCCGATGCGCTATGACGATGGCTCGAAGCACATTCGCCGGGTGCCATCACCTGGAGGCCTGAATAGAGCCAACCAACGGCCGCCACGACATCGCTGCGGCCTTCATTTTCGAGATAGACGACACGACGCCCCGCCTGCTCGGGAGTTACGAGATCGAGCGCACGCAGCACATCGTCGCGCAAATCCTGATAGCGCCACAGCATCGGCACCGAGCTGCTGACCGGCTCCCAAGGCTCAATCTTATTGGCGACGGTCCACAATGCGCCCGTGCCCAGCGCTTGGAGCCTTTTATAATAAGCGATCAGCTCTGGGGTATCGGCCACATTGGCGCGGCCCAGCATGTCCTCGCGATATTGATCATAGCTCGACGCCATTGGCTGCCCCTAGGCTTGAGGTTTGACGGGCTCGGCTTCGAGAGCCTCGGGTTCATCACGAAAAGAGGCTGAGGCGCGCGCTCGACGGTCGACACGCAGATCGAAGATATCGAAGCGGTTATAGGCTCCGATGATGTCGTGCATTTGCTTGGGCTGAATGCATGCACTCAGGTCGATCTCAGCGTAGACAATCCCCTCATCATCGATGAGCGGGTCGCCAATCACATTGCCGGCCGGATCGATGACGCCCGAAAAAGCGCTATTCTTGCGCTCGAGGAGGGCTCGATTAGCCGGACGTTCTGCCGACATCGCCTCAATGATCTCCTCGCTCACGGTCGAGCAGGCGACGATGGTGAAGAGCTTGCCTTCAAAACTATGGGCCGTGGCGCGAATGCGGATCGCGGCCGCCATGTCGTAGGATGCAGGCGCAACGGGCAGCGCGATATAATTGGCGACGTGCACCAACTCGCCTTCTGAGAGGAGCGCGAAGCGTGCGAGCGTGTTGGTATTCTCGCCGCAGGCGAGCGTCCCCAGCGGACCTACCGCTGTGTCATAGACTTTGAGGCTCGATCCATCGCCGCCCGCCCAGCTGAGCTTCTCGGCCCAAGTCGGCACGAGCTTGCGGTGCTTGCCCAGCAAAGTGCCATTGGCGCCAATGATGAGATTGGTGTTGTAGATCGTCGCGACCGATCGAGGATCGCGCTCATTAATGCCAATTACGACCACACAATCATGCTCGCGGGCGGCAGCGCATAACCGATCGACTTCCGGGCCGGGCACGGTGATCGCGGAGCGGCACAAGCGTTCGAACCATGCCCCGCCTTCGATCGGCGTCATCAGCCAGTTCCAATAGGGATAGCCAGCGACAAAGACCTCGGGAAAGGCGACGAGCTTCGCGCCATTGCTCGCAGCCTCCGCGATCAGGGCGCAGGCCTTGTCGACTGTGGCAGCGGGATTGAGGAAGATTGGTGCGGCCTGGACCGCTGCAACCTTCGACTTGGGCAATTCGAGCATCATCGTCCTTTCGCTATTCACCTCGCTGTTGGAAGCGACGCTCAGGTCACCGCGGCGCGTTCGCGATATTCAGGCTTGTCCCAGGCGCGCGTTACGCAGACCTCGCGGATCCGCTCGACGGCCTCGACGATGTCGGCATAACGTAGGTAGAGCGGGGTCAGACCGAAGCGCAGGACATCTGGCGCACGAAAGTCGCCGATAACCTCAAAGGCTTTGAGCGCCTGGACAATCTCATAGCTGTTGGGGTGCGCATAGGAGATCTGGCTCCCACGCAGATCAGGCTCGAGAGGGCTGACCAACGTGAATCCAAATTCGCCGCAACGTTCTTCCATCTGTTCGATGAAGAGCTGGCTCAGTCGAAGCGACTTCTTGCGCAGCTCGCGCATATCTGCGCGACACAGTAGATCGACGCCGGCCTCGAGAGCGACAAGGCCCAACACCGGCGGCGTGCCGCACAAGAAACGTGTGATCCCCTCGGCCGGTCGGTAATCCTCTTCAAAGGTGAAGGGGCTGGCATGTCCAAACCAGCCCGAGAGCACCGGTCGAGCCGAATGATGCCGCTCAGCGACAAATAGGAAAGCTGGTGCACCAGGGCCGCCATTCAAATATTTATAACCACAGCCGACGGCGAAATCGGCTTTCGCGCCGTTAAGGTCGACTTCGATCGCACCAGCGCTGTGGCTGAGATCCCAAATTACGAGCACGCCCTTTTCGTGAGCACGCCGAGTGACCTCGGCCATGTCGCGCACGAGGCCTGATTTGTAGTGAACTTGGGTGAGCAGAAGGACTGCGACATCCTCGTCAAGCCGCTCCAGCACAGCTTCGGGTTCAACAGCTACGGACTGAATGCGCCCGCCGCTAAAGGCGGAAATCCCCTGCATCATATAGACGTCGGTTGGGAAATTGGTGCTCTCAGACAGGATGATATGGCGATCGGGCCTGAGCGATAGAGCCGCCGTTAGCGCCTTAAAGATATTCACCGACGTCGAATCCGCGGCGATTACCTCACCCGATGCCGCGCCGATGATCCGCGCGATCTTGTCGCCAATGCGCTGCGGTGCCGTCGACCAATTTGCTCCCAACCAAGAGGTAATCAGCCCCTCCCCCCATTGCTGGGATACCGCAGCGGCAAGCTGCGCTGCGGTTGCTTTGGGCGCCGCGCCCAAGGAATTGCCATCGACGTAAATGAGGCCGTGGCGGAGCTGAAACTCATCGCGAAAGGCGCGCAGCGGATCGCGAGCATCGAGATCGGCAATCTCGGCGGGGTCAAAGTTCATCAAATTATCTCCCGTAAAATGGCGCGAACGGGGCTTGCATCGGCCTGTGCGATCTTCAGAGGCAGCGCGATCAGCTCATATTGGCCAGCCGGCACCTCATCGAGGACGAGCCCTTCCAGGATGCGCATGTCGCCGGCTTGGATTTCGCGATGTGCGTCCAGCGTTTTGGATTGCTCAGGATCGAGCGATGCTGCGTCAGTGCCGACGAGGCAGACGCCCGCTTCGCGCAACATGGCGATGACGGTCGGTGCGATAGCCGTGAAGTTGGAATCCCAGCGATCGGTGGGGAAAGTGTCGTAGGTGCGAAAGATCACCCGCGGGACATCACCGAGCGCGGCCCAATCAACGTCGTCAGGCTCAACCCGCCCGAGTGCGTGGCGAACGTCGAGCACAACACAGCGCCCGACATAAGGCGCGAGCTCGCAGTCAGCGCTGGCAAGACCATGCACGTCATAATGGACAGGAGCATCCGCATGGGTCCCCGCATGAAGCGGCGTGTCCATTGCGCCGACATTGACGGGACATTGCGCGCTGATCTCAGCGTTGCGCTGGATCGCAAAAGGCGCTTCGCCTGGCCACATCGGCATAGCGGGTCGCAGCGTCTGCGAGATATCCCACAGCCTCATGCGACGGATCCCGCCGGCGGGTCAGCATAATTGGGTCCTTCTTTGGGCGCGACCATCCGCGTGCGCATCGACCAAAGCTCGGGGAAAAAGCTGAGGCTCAGCGCTTTGACCAGATAGTTGACGCCAGCCGAACCACCCGTCCCCATCTTTTGCCCGATCACACGAGCGACGGTCTTCATGTGTTTGAAGCGCCATTCCTGGAAATAATATTCGAGCGCCGTGATCTTCTCGGCAAAAGCGTAGAGATCCCAATGCGCCTCGACATCGGAATAGATAGCTAGCCAAGCATCCTCGACAGCATCGCAAGGCTGATATGGCTGGCTAAAGTCCCGATTGAGATGCGACGCAGGGATCGGAAACCCCCGCCTGGCAAGGAGCCTCAGCAATTCGTCATAAAGCGATGGCGCGCCAAGCGCCGCGGTCAGCCGTTCATGTGCAGCGACATCGTCATTATGAACAAGCAGGAGGTCCTCGCGCTTGTTGCCCAGCAGGAACTCCAGCTCGCGATATTGGTGCGACTGAAAGCCCGATGCTTTGCGCAAGAAACCCCTGAAGGTGAGAAAGTCGTGCGGGGTTAGCGTCGCCAGCACTTCCCAGCTGTGGATCATATGACGCTGGATTGTCGCGATCCGGTCCAGCGTCTTGCCAGCATGATCGAGGTCGTCAGCGCGTATCCCCGCTACGACCAGCTTCGCCTCGTGCAACACCAGTTTGAGCCATAGCTCCATCGTCTGGTGCATGATGATGAAGAGCATCTCATCAGGCTTGTCCGACACTGGGATCTGGGCGGACAGGAGCTGCTCGGTCTGGAGGTGCTTGGCGTAGGACAGGCCCTTGTCCCACTGGATCGTCTCGCCATCGATCTTGGCTTCAAAGGTCTCGACGCCATCTTCGACAAAAGCACGGATCGACATAGCTCAACGCCCTCCCGAGGCGGGTGCGGTCGCCCAACGGGTCAAAGGCGCACGAGTTTTGATGGTTTTGAGACAGATGGTGGTCGAGAGGCGGTGCACACCGGGCAATCTCGACATTTCATGGCGCAACAGGTCGTCGAGATGATCGACCGAACGCGCGAAGATCCGCAGCAGATAATCACTGTCGCCCGCCGTCGTGTGGCACTCGATAATGGCGGGGTGGGCGCTCGCAGCCTTCTCGAACTCTTCATGTCCGTCGAGGCTGATCCGAACGAAGGCATAGCATTGTACGGCCAGCCCCAGCGCGGCAGGGTCGATCTGCGCACTATAGCCCTGAATGGCGCCTTCCTCTTCCAGATCGCGCACACGCGACCAGCAAGGAGATTTGGACAGGCCCACGCGTTCGCCAAGATCGGCGAACGACATCCGCCCATCCGTTTCGAGCTCTGATAAGATCTTCCAGTCAATCCGGTCCATTGTCATCCCTCCGATCAAAGGCCGCAGGTTGCTGCAGCACAGATCGATCGGCAAATTTTTGGCCTTTCGGCAGAACATCATCCTTATAGCCGGTAGCAGTCAGCACATTGTTCCGAAGTTAGCCGGTGATCGACCGCCCTTCGGGACAATGTTTCGCAGCCATGACGATATGGTCCCGCGCCAAGACAAGGAGCTTGGTGATGGCTGTGACGCATGTGTACGAAACCCCTCCGGAGGGCGTCGCATCCGACTGGACGATGCCGCAAAATTGGGATCGCTTTACCGATGCTGAGCATGCGACTTGGGATCGGCTGGTGGCTCAACAGTCACGCGCCCTTGATGGCCTAGCGTGCAGCGCCTTCCTGAGCGGTCTGGATATTTTGCGGCTGTCGAAGCCAGGTATACCGGATCTGCGTGAGCTCAATGCACGACTGGGCGCTGCCACAGGTTGGGAGATCGTCGCCGTTCCTGGGGTTATCCCAAATCAGCCCTTTTTCGAGCATCTGGCGGAACGTCGCTTTCCCGCCGCCAACTTTCTTAGATCGGCAGACTCGCTTGATTATAGCGAGGAGCCGGACATGTTTCATGACCTGTTCGGCCATTTGCCGACCCTGACCGATCCGGTCTTCGCAGACTTCATGATGGCATATGGCAAAGCCGGATTGCGTGCCGAAAAGCTTGGCGCGACCGACTATCTGGGTCGCCTCTATTTGCACACGGTCGAGTTCGGCATCGTGCGTGAGAATGGCAGCCTACGTGGCTTTGGTGCTGGTATGTTGTCGAGCTACAGCGAGACGGTCCATGCGCTGACATCGCCCAATGTCCGCCGGCTCACATTCGACCTCAGTCGTGTGATGCAGACCGACTATTTGTTCGATAAATTCCAGCCGACCTATTTCGTCATCGACAGCTTCGAGCATCTTTTGAAGGTGACGTCCCAAACCGATTTCGGTCCGATCTACGAACGGCTGCAAGGGCAACCTTTGCTCGCAGCCGACGCCGAGTGCGAAGGCGACATTCTGGCCGCTTGAAGCGCGCTCGCCGCTCTCAGGCCAATCCCATTTTCACCAGCCATTTGGCTATTCTCAGTCTTGGGGAGCAACTATGCGCGTCGGCGTTCCAAAGGAAATCAAGAACCACGAATATCGCGTCGGCCTGACCCCGGCCTCGGTCGCCGAACTGACCGCTGCCGGCCACGAAGTCATCGTCCAGACCCAGGCGGGCATGGGCATCGATTTCGAGGACCAGGATTATGTCGATGCGGGCGCGCGGATCGTGCCCAATGCCGGCGCGGTCTTTTCGGGCGCCGACATGATCGTGAAGGTGAAGGAGCCGCAGCAGAGCGAGATCGCGATGCTGGAACCGCGCCACCTCCTCTTCACCTATCTCCACCTCGCGGCGGATAAGCCGCAGGCCGAAGGGCTGATGGCGTCGGGCGCGACCTGCATCGCCTATGAAACGATCACCTCGCCGCGCGGCGGCCTCCCCCTCCTCAAGCCTATGTCCGAAGTCGCGGGCCGCATGTCGGTGCAGGTCGGCGCGCATTATCTGGAAAAGGGCCAAGGCGGTCGCGGCGTGCTGCTGGGCGGCGTTCCGGGCGTCGCGCCCGCGCGGGTCGCGATCCTCGGCGGCGGCATTGCCGGCGTGAATGCGGCGCAGATGGCGGTCGGCATGCGCGCCGACGTGACGATCTACGACATCTCGAACGATCGCCTTGCCGAACTCGACATGGTCTTCGGCAGCCAGATCAAGACGGCCTATGCCAGCAAGGCCGCGATTGCAGCCGCCGTCGCCCGCGCGCATCTCGTGATCGGTGCGGTGCTGGTCCCCGGCGCCGCTGCGCCCAAGCTCGTCACCCGCGACATGCTCAAGACGATGAAGCGCGGCTCCGTCCTCGTCGATATCGCGATCGATCAGGGCGGCTGCTTCGAAACCAGCCATGCCACCACGCATGACGATCCGGTGTTCGAAGTCGACGGCATCATCCACTATTGCGTCGCCAACATGCCCGGCGCGGTCGCCCGCACCTCGGCCTTCGCCCTCAACAACGCCACCCTGCCCTTCGTGCTCAAGCTCGCCCATCTGGGCGCCGACGCCGCGATGGCCGCCGATCCGCACCTCGCGGCCGGCCTCAACGTCTCGGGCGGCAAGATCCGGCACAAGGCGGTCGCTGACGCGCTCGATCTGCCGTTCGCGGCATAGCCAATGTGCTAAAGGCGGGCGCCAGCGCCCGCCTTTATATTGATGCCCAGCTCGAGCCGGGCCTCACCAACGCAGCTTGATCTCAGTCGCGTGCCAGATGGTGCGAGACGAGTGCGTTTTGCCGCACCTTGTCCTCGTCGACGATGATACCCAACCCTGGTCCTTCGGGCAGGTAGACAATCCCATTCTTGATGAAAGAAGCGAAGTTCGTCACGTCGCCTGTCAGGCGCAGAACCGACCGGAACGAATGCCCAATATCGATGAGATTGGATGTCGTGACTGCCAGATGCAGTGAGGCCGCTTGCGTTATGCCCCCCTCTCCCATCGAGTTCGCATAACAAAGAATGCCATTGTCTTTGGCGAGGTTAGCCAAAGCCTGAGCGCGCAACGGCCCTCCATTCTTTGTAATCTTGATGCTGAAGACCATCGCAGCGCGTTGCTCGATAATCCGCTTTGCGCTCGCCATACCTGTCAGGCTCTCGTCGGCCGAGATCAACAAGCTCGTATTCTTCTGGAGCTCGGCCATGCCGTCGATATCGCCTTTCGCGATGGGCTCTTCGACGAAGGCGAGAAGCGAGTTCTCAACGCCTGCCAGAAACTCAGCAGCCTGCTCACGGGTCCACCCCGTATTGGCATCGGCCTTGAATCGAACGCTCTTGCCATAACGCTCATCGAGGATCGCCACGCGCTTGATTTCGTCAGCGATCGTCGACGAGGGCGCGCCCATTTTGAGCATGAAATCGACATAGCCCTCTTTGAGCTTTGCATCGACCACCGCGATGTCGTCTTCAGCCGTGCCGTTATTGAGCGGATGCGACACCGGAAGCGATGTGCGGATCACTTGGCCAAGCAGATTTGCAACCGGGACGCCGAGCCTTTTGCCCTTAATATCGAGCAGCGCGATGCTGACAGCGCCCTTGGCAAGGAGATGCTTTTCCGGTCGGACCTTATCGAGCAGGCCGTCAATCTCCGCCGGCTCACAATCCTGCTCTGCCAAAAGGATCGGCAGCAGTTCGTCTTTGAGGACCTGGATGACCTCGTCAGCATCCTCCTCCGTAAAGGGCTGCTGCGGATTAGCCTCACCCCAACCGACATTGCCGTCGCTGTCTGTCAGTTTGAGCAGGACGGGGAACATGTCGGTCAGCGGGCCATAGGACAGCTTATAGCCACCCAAATCGTAGCGGAGCTTGAAGACGTCCGCTGTGATGATCCGAGGCATGGTGATCGTTCCTTGGTAGCGTCAGAAGTGGGTGCTCAAATGGCGGCCTCGTCGACCCGATGTTTGGGAAGGGTCAGCACGAGCGCGCAGGACAAGAGGATTGTCCCGATCATCAGCGCAAAGGCGGTCGCAAAGCCTCCATCAGCTGCCCCAACAAGGAAGCCGATCATGATCGGTGACAAAAAGGCAGCGATCTGGCCGGCCATGTTGATGAGGCCGGTCAACACCCCCATGAGCGACTTGGGCATCGTCGTGATCGGCAGCGCCCAGAAGGTCGACGAGAATACACTCAAAAAGAAACCGGTGAGCGTCTGACAGACGATCAGCATGGGCGTCGATGAGGCCGTGAAGGTTAAATAAAGGAAGAGTGCCGCTGCCAACTGGGTTGCCATGATTGGGACGCGGCGTCGGGTGCTAAAATAGCGATCCGAAACCCAACCTCCGATCAAGCATCCAATAGTGGCGGCGAAGAAAGGCAGCGATGCTGCCGCGCCCATCTCAACCGCCGAAAAACCGCGCACTTTGACCAGATATGTCGGAAGCCAGCCAGTGAACCCCCAATTGCCGATATTGAAGGCAAACAGCACGAGGAAATAGCGCAAGATGCCGGGTTCGCGGAATGCCGCGACAAAGCCCATACCCGGCTGGACCTTGGCTACGGCTACATGCTCGTCACCTTCGATTTCCGCCAATTCTTCAGGCGTTACGTGCGGGCTCTTAGACGGGTCGTCGCGCACCAAAACCCAGAACAGCAAGGCGATGACAACGCCTGGCACAAACAGCGCGTAAAACACCGTCCGCCACGTCCCAAAAGACATCACAGCGACCACGAAGAGGGGAGCAAGCGCGCCTCCAAGAGGCGTCGAGGCGAGCTTGATGGCATTTGCCGTTGCACGCTCCCGAGCCGGGAACCAAACTGCCACCGCCTTAAATGCTGATGCCGGATAAACCCCTTCGCCCAAGCCAAAGAGAAAACGGGCAATCAGCATGACGGTCATATTCGTCGCAGCCCCGGTCAATGCTGCAAAGGTTGACCACCACAACATTGCGACAGCCGTCACTCGCCGAACCCCGAAGCGATCGGCAAGCATGCCACCGGGCACTTGCGAGAGGGCGTAGCCAGCAAAAAATACGCTCATCAAAACACCGCTCTCGAGCGCGGTAAGCTCCAGATCCTTGGCGATAAATGGGATCACCGCCGACATCACCATGCGGTCGAGAAACGACACGATCGAGGTGACAAACAGGACGGACAATATCGTGTGGCGCGCTTTCCAGCGAAACGCTCGGATCATCTTATTGTCCTTCCCGTAGGAGCAAAGGCCGGCTTAGCGTCATTGATCGATCAATGGCTGAAGGCTCGCCAATTCTGCGAGCGTGACCGGCTTGAGAGGGGGGCGCACATGATAGAAACCGATATCGGCTGGCGCGCGCTGTTGCACTTCGCTCAAAATGCGCGTGATCGTGTACCCGCATTGCCGTCCCTGACACGGTCCCATACCCGAGCGGCTAGCAGCTTTGATCTGATTAGGCCCCGGTAAGCCGATCTTGGCGAGCGATCGGATTTCGCCTGCACTAATCTCCTCGCAGCGGCATACGATCGTCTTATCCGTTGGCGCGAATATCGCGCGGCGCGGCTTAAACATCGCATCGAGGAATGGGCGCACAGCCAGTTCTCGTGCCAAGGCCTTACGCACCGGGCGAGCAGCGTGCGCGGCAGCCTCGCTGCTGAGCCGCCCTAATTGAGCAGCAGCCCTCAAAGCTGCCAATTCACCCCGCAGGAGCGCAGCATTGGCCCCACCAATCCCAGCGCCATCACCCGCCACAAAGAGTTTTGATTGGGATGTCTCCCCCCAAGGATCGACGACGGGCCTGAAACACTGCTGTGCGTCATCCCATTCGATGGCGCAGTCTAGTGACATCGCCATATGTATGTTGGGTACAACCCCTTCGTGAACGAGCAAGGCGCCGGCATCGACAATTTCGCTGCCTTTGGCAGTCTCAAACCGAACCTGCCGGAGGCTCTCATCACCGAGTGCCTCCAAATCGGTCACCCCGCGCTCGACGCGCACTCCGCTGGTTGTCAGCTTTGCCATCCAGCTAAGCCCTTTGAGCAGATCTGCCGAAGCCCGTAAGGCTTTAGGCAGATGCTTGAGGGCCGCACGCCACTGTCCTGGCGGCGTCGTATCGAGATAGCCCGCAAGCTCTCCCCCAGCCCGCAGCAACTGAATTGCATAGAGAAGCGGCAAAGGCCCGCAGCCCGCGATCCAGGTCGGGCCGGTTGGGATTTGCCCCGCGGTCTTGAGCAAGATCTGCGCCGCCCCCACGGTCACCACACCTGGCAATGTCCAGCCGGGAAAGGGGATCGGACGTTCTTGCGCACCTGTGGCGAGAATGATGGCTTTCGCATCCACCATCTCGGCTACACGCTTGCGGCTCAAATAGGCGCGGAAACCCGGCTCAATTTGCCACAACTGCGCACCGTGCAAATAGCGCGCACCGCTTGTACGAAAGGCTTCGGCGACAGCGCGTCCTTCGACATAGGTCGGCCCCAGAATGGCATCGCTGCGCGTATTTCGCTCAACGGCACGCCAGATCTGTCCACCAGGTGCAGGTTGATCGTCGATGACAGCCACATTGAGACCATGATGACGCGCGGTAATTGCAGCGGACATGCCGGCAGGACCGGACCCGACGATCAGGAGATCAACCGCGCTCATGATATCGGCTTTCGAGCGCGCTGACGGCTCACCCGCATACCCTCGCAGACGGGTTCGACGCAGGTCTGGACCGATGACACCCCGTTCACTTCAGCCAAACATTCAAAGCATACTCCCATCATGCAGTAAGGCGCGCGCTTACCGCGTCCGACAGGAGACAAGCGCGACCAAGCCTCAGGCTGTCGCAACAATACGGCTGCCACACTCTCACCGGGCTCGGCCGTGACAGGCATGCCATCAATCTCGATTGTGAAATGCTCAGGGCCAGGTTCATGCAGCTTGCGAAACATCGAAACGCCTATGGTGAAAAACATCGAGAGCGGATGGCAGGCACCCTTGCGCAATAGATTGCGCGAACATGCCGGAATGGGCTGCGGCCAACGTGATGCCAGAATGGCAAAGCGCAACGAACACACCAGGATGGCTGCTCGACTCCGCATAGATCGGATGACCATCGGGGGTCATGATGCGCAGCCCTGACCACTGACGAACAAGCTTCGCCTCACCCAGTCCTGGCAGGCGACGGATCGCATTCGCACTCAGAGCGGCCGCGGCCGCAACGGTTGTCGAAGCATCGAGCCCAACCTCCTCATGAGTGAGCCCGATAAGGACCGATCCCTCGCGCGTCTGACGCAGGCCGCTCATTGGCAGTGGCAGAAAGGGTTCAATCCGTTCCGTGACAAGGATCTGACCGCGCTGCGCGCGCAAAGGAATATCTAGTCCGACCTGCGCTGCCAGAGCCTTAGATCCCAGTCCCGCCGCGATCACGACGCGACCAGCTGAAACCGATCCGCCACGATAGTCGATCCGCAAGCCGCCTTGGCGGTCCGATGTGATCGCCGACACCACCGCTTGCCCGCACAACGAGCCGCCACGCTTCACGATGCCGGCATGGAGGGCCGCCAACAGGCGCAATGGGTTCACATGACCATCGTCGCGGCCATAAGAAGATCCAACGATATCCTTGCCCAGCCGGACCTTGGGCATAAGCGCCTGCAATGCGGCCCGGTCGAGCATCTCCCAGGGCGGCATTTGCTCACCGAGTTCCGCACGCAACCGCGCTTGCATAGCGCTGACGCGCTCGAAATCCGCTTCGCTCATGGCCAGCATCAAGCCACCGCTTCGATCATAATGAAGATCGATCCCGGTCTCATCTTCCAGCACAGCACAAAATTCTGGCCAACGCTCGAGCGAGCCATGGGTCAGAATGCGGTAGCCCGGCACTTCGATGCCCTTGCCCTGCTCCCATATCAGGCCAAAATTCGCGACTGCCGCACGAAAATCGCGGTCACCGCCATCGAGAACCACGACGCGCTGGCCTAGGCCTGCCAGGCCATAGGCGATCGCGGCCCCCACTGTGCCTGCGCCGATAACGACGACGTCTGCCTCCGAGTTCGTCCCTTGCATTTGGCGAAATTAGGCGGCCATATTCCATTTAGTCCAAGTGGAAAATTGGTACCTGCTATTGCTGGAACTTATACTATGGCGAGAGAAGTTAACCTCCGACAGATTGAGGCATTCAAGGCTGTCATCGAGACGGGCACGGTGAGTGCTGGAGCGGGCATGCTCAACATCTCGCAGCCCGCGATGAGCCAGCTCATAGCCCATATGGAAACTGACGCTGGGCTGAAGCTGTTCGACCGCGTCAAAGGCAGGCTCGTGCCAACCGATCGCGGCATGCGCCTCTATGAGGAGATTGGCCGCATTTTCGCCGGGGTCCGCCAGGTGCAAAATGCCCTGGAGGCCATCAGGCGCGAGGAACAGGGTACGCTCGCGATCGGTGTAATGCCCGCCCTTGCCAGTTCGTTCATCCCCCAGGCCTTGCCGGCCTTTGTGAGGGATAGCGGCAATGTGTTCTGTTCAGTGCAGCAGATGAGCTCGCAATGGATTTTGGACTGGTTGATCGCGCGTAAGCTCGATGTTGGCCTCGTCGGAGCCGGCTTTGACAACCCTTATGTGGTGAGCGAACCGCTCATCGAGCATCCACTCGTCTGCATCATGCCCAGTGGCCATCCGCTCAGCGCAAAGACGGTGATTGAACCGAATGATCTTGAGGACGTGCCATTCGTCACCTTGCATCCTGATACCAATATCGGCCGGAGGGTGCAGGACATGTTTGAGGCGTATAACGTCCGACCAAGAGCTGTCGCGATCGCCAATGTCGCACCGACCTTGTGCGAATGCGTGGCAGCTGGCCTCGGCGTGACTTTGATCCACCCACTGTCAGTCAGTGGGCATAGCGGACGCCTAGCTGTCCGCAGATTTGAACCGGAAATTCCGTATCACTATCAACTCTGCCGCATGGCCGACACGCGCAACGCCGAGATTATCGACGCATTTGCCGAGCGCCTGCGATTAACCGCAGCCGAAGTTTCGCGGTCGCTTTTGACAGATAGCTAACCTCCCATCGACCAGCACAAACCGGTCCGAATGCCTTAAACCACTCTACGAACCGCCGCGACTTGAGAGCTTCTTCGAGATTCCTCGCGTACCAAAAAGTGCTTACCGACAGTATAAGCTGCACCAATACGATGCCCGATTTTCCGTCTTTGACTAAAAGCCCACCCCCCTTTCACCATGAAGACAATAAATTACCAGGGAAGGAAAAGGGGCATGATGAAACCTTCGGAAAAGGGCAGGAAATCGGATAATCTTGGGCTGCGTTACACGGCTAGCCTGCTGGCGATGGTTACAGTCGCTGTGCCCAGCGTGGCTGCCGCGCAGGACACGACCACCAACGACAATACGGTTAGCGAGATCGTCGTCACCGGCACCCGCGTTATCCGCGACGGCTATCAGGCACCGACCCCAACTTCGGTGATCGGGGCACAGGAATTGACCGCGAAGGCGGCCGCCAACATCGCCGATTTCGTCAACGAGCTGCCATCGCTTTCGGGCAGCACTTCGCCCAGAGCCAATGTCGGCTCGCTCAGTGGCGGCCTTATTGGCGTGAATGCGCTCAACCTGCGCAATATCGGCGCGAACCGCACCTTGGTCCTGCTTGACGGTCAGCGGGTTGCTGCATCGACGCTGACAGGCCTGGTCGACATCAACACGCTCCCTCAGGCGCTGGTGAAGCGCGTCGACATCGTTACTGGTGGTGCCTCGGCGGACTGGGGTTCGGACGCAGTGTCGGGCGTCGTCAACTTCGTCCTCGATAAGGATTTTACCGGCCTCAAAGGCTCGATCCAGGGCGGCGTCACCACCTATGGCGACGATCGCAATTTCAACATCTCGCTATCCGCCGGCACACGCTTTGCGGATGGTCGCGGTCATGTGATGATCAGCGGTGAAATTGCGCATAACGCTGGCATTAAGAGCATCGGCGACCGTAAATGGTTCAATAGCTCCAAGCTGTTCATCAACCCGGCCTACACCCCGACCAACGGCCAGCCACAGCTGCTCAACCTACCGGGTGCCGGCTTTGCGACAGCGACCCCTGGCGGCCTCATCACTTCGGGTCCTTTGCGTGGGACCTATTTCGGTCAAGGCGGGACGCCCACGCAGTTCAACTACGGCTCGATCGTCAGCGGCAACATCATGGTTGGCGGCGATTATCTCTATGCGGATTTCGCGCGGTCAGGAGACCTCGATCCTAAGCTGAACCGCCAAAGCTTGTTCGGCCGTACCAGCTATGAACTGACCGAAAACGTCACCATCTATGGTCAGGCATCTTATAGCCGCGCCACGTCTCGCGTGGCTTCGCTTAACCAGTTCAACTTCGGTGCGGCGACCGTGGCCGCAGGCGCGACGTCGACTGCGAGCAGCATCATCATTCAGCCGGACAATGCCTTTATCCCGGCCAGCATTGCCCCGCGGGTGACGACAGCTTTCGCGCTTGGAACGTTCAATCAGGATCTCGGTCCGGCGATCGCGACCACCCGTCGTTCCTCGCAGCGTTATGTCCTGGGCCTCCAGGGAGACCTAACGGCGCTCGGCAAAGAGTGGCAGTGGGACGCTTATGCGCAACGGAGCGTCAATAACGTCTACACAGACGGCCTGCTGACGATCACATCGCGCTTCAATCAAGCGATCGACGCCGTCCGCAATCCGACGACAGGCGCGATCGTCTGCCGTTCGACGCTCACCAATCCGACCAACGGCTGCGTGCCCTACAATATTATGGGCACGGGCGTCGCGAGTGAAGCCGCGCGCAATTATGTTCTGGGAACCAGCTGGGGTCGCAGCAAGCTCAAGCAGGATGTGTTTGCAGGCACGTTGCGCGGTGAACCCTTCTCGACTTGGGCGGGGCCGGTCTCGTTGGTCACGGGTATCGAACATCGGCGCGAGCGCGTGTCGGGCTCGAATGATCCGCTGTCGACGACGCGCTCCTTCTTTGCCGGCAATTTCCTGGCGAGCTTTGGTTCCTATCATGTGACCGAAGGCTTCTTGGAAACCGTAGTCCCGCTCGCCAAGGATCTGCCGTTCGCCGAGAGCCTGGATTTCAACGGTGCGGTTCGCGCAACCGATTATAGCACTTCGGGTTATGTCACGACCTGGAAGGCCGGTCTCACCTGGGCTCCGGTCAGCGACATCACGTTCCGCGTCACCCGGTCGCGCGATATCCGTGCGCCCAATCTGGCAGAACTGTTCCAGTCCGGCCAAAGCTCGACCACTTCGATCGTCGATCCGTTCCGTGGGAATGCAGCGACAACGGTCTTCCAGGTGACATCTGGTTCGACCACGCTGAAGCCCGAAAAGGCCGACAGTTTGGGTCTGGGCGTCGTGCTCAAGCCGAGCTTCATTCCGGGCTTTGCCGCTTCGGTCGACTATTACAATATCAAGATCGAAGACGCGATTCAGACGGTCACGGCCGCTGCGCTGGTCAATCAGTGCTTCCTTGGAAACACCCAATTCTGTTCGCAAATCACCCGTAACACGGCTGGCGTGATCACGTCGGTGGCTGTGAAGCCGGTGAATGTCGCTCGACAGAAGTCGCGCGGGATCGACTTTGAGGCTAGCTACCGTCGACCGGTCGCTGGAGGCGATGTGCGCCTGCGCGTCTTGGCCACGCGCTTCATCGAGAACACGACCAATGACGGCATCACGCCGGCGGTCGACACGGTCGGCACGAACGGCACCAATGGTACAGCCCGCAATACGCTACCCAAATGGCGTTATCTGGCGTCCATCGGGTATGACTATGATCCTGTCTCGATCTCGCTCACCGGACGCGGCTTCAGCTCGGGCGTTTACAATACCACCTATGTCGAGTGCACCTCCGGTTGCCCGACATCGACCGCCGCAAATATGACGATCAACAACAACCGTCTGCCTGGCGCACTCTACTTCGACACCAACGTCACGGTAAAACTCCCGCACGACATCGAAGTGTTCCTGGCGGTCGACAATATCGCCAACAAGGATCCCGCCCAGATGGCGTTCGGCACTGGCATCGGATCGGCACCGCTGAGCATCAATCCGCTCCTTTATGATGTCCTCGGGCGGACGTTCCGGGCTGGCGCTCGCTTCAAACTCTAAGCCTTCACCCTAGGCTTTGACCTGCCGCTGCGTAACGGAAGACCTTCCGAAACGCAGCGGCATTTTGCTGACCAAAAAGCTCCCCTGTGACTGTGTTTGACGTCTACTGCCTTTGTCAGATATCACTTTGATGCCCTTATAGGCGCCGGGTATTCAATGGGGTTATGCAATGCAGCATATCAATCTAAGGCAGATTGAGGCTTTCAAGGCCGTCATCGAAACTGGCACTATCAGTCGGGCGGCCCAACTGATGGGTATATCTCAACCCGGAATGAGTAAGGCTATCGCGCATCTCGAGGAGGACACCCAACTTCAATTGTTCGATCGCTCCAAAGGGCGCCTCGCCCCAACCGAACAAGGCATGCGGCTTTACCGCGAGGTCGAGCAGATCTTTGCGGGTGTCCGACAAGTTGAGAATGCCGTCGAGGTCATTCGGCGCGAGGAAAAGGGACAGCTGTCGATCGGCGTCATGCCAGCATTGTCAGGTGACTTCGTTCAGCGCGCGACAACAAACTTTCTAGCGTCGCGCCCTCACGTCTTCTGCTCTGTTGAAACGCTTGGATCGCAGTGGACCGTGGATCGGATTGCGTCTCGCAAGCTCGATATCGGACTGATCGATTCCGGCCTCGAACATCCTTATCTCATTACCGAACCGATCATGGTTCATCCCATCGTGTGCATCATGCCGCTTGGCTCTCCATTGGCGGAGAAGCGCGTGATCACACCGTCAGATCTCGAGGGCGTCCCATTTCTTGCACCCGACCCGGCAAGGATCTTTGGCCATCAGATCCAGCGTATGTTCCAAGAACACGACGTACGGCCCAAAAACGTCCTTGCCGCCAATGCATTGCAAACCATGTGTGGTTTTGTCGCAGAAGGCCTTGGTGTCTCGCTCGTCCATCCGCTTGTGATTAGCGGCATGCGAGACCGTGTCATTGTGCGGCGGTTTGAACCGGAAATCCTATTCCATTTCGTCATGTGCCGTAGCGCCGACAACCGCAATGCAATGCTCGTCGAGGAGTTTGCTACCCATGTCCGGGCGCTCGCAGCAGAAGCTTCGCTCGCGACCTCCGAAATGGTGTGACGCCGAAAATCGCGCTGACCGCCTCTCAGCTCGCGAGAGACAGCATAACCAATCTGAATACCGCACCAAAATTTTGGATTTGGACGAATAGAAACGCCCCCCCTAGCCTTTCCTCCAACAGGGAAGGTTATGGACGCGGACATTGTCATCATCGGTGCCGGCACGGTCGGTTCCGCCATTGCGTATGGTTTAACTCGGATCGGACAGAACGTTCTCGTTCTGGATGGCGAGGACCGTGATTTTCGAGCAGCGACCGCCAATTTCGGGCTGGTGTGGCAGCACGGTAAGGGCGATGGCATGCCCGGCTATCATGCATGGACGAGCCATTCGGTCGATCTGTGGCGAGACTTCTGCACTGAGCTTGAAGAGCTTAGCAGCACCGACCTCCAATATGAGCATGATGGCGGTGTAGCCTTATGCTTGGGAGAGACCGAGTTCGAGCAGCGTCGATCCGCGCTGCTGCGCCTTCATAATCAGCTTTCGGGCACCAAGGCTGATTGGGAGATGATCGACAGGTCTCAACTCCAAAGCCTATTCCCTAAAGTGCGCCTTGGCGATGAGGTGGTAGGTGCCAGCTTTGGGCGTCGCGATGGTCATGCCAACCCTCTGCGACTGCTGAGCGCATTGCATATGGGCATCGTGCGAAACGGTGGGCGCATTCGGGGTGGAAGCCCCGTTCGATCGATCCGCTCTGATATGCGAGGCGGATTTGTCGTCCAGACAGCTTCAGAGCGCTTTTCAGCCGCTCGTATTGTTCTGGCGGCTGGCCTGGGCACAAAAGCTCTCGCCTCCCAAGTTGGACTGGACATTCCTGTCCGCCCTCAACGTGGCCAAATCCTCGTCACCGAACGGTTGCAGCCTTTACTCCCCCTGCCCTCGTTCGACGCGCGCCAAACGCGCGAAGGCACAGTAATGATGGGGTCGACGACCGAAGAAACCGGCTTCGATGCTTCAACAACGACGTCGGCAGCGGCCGCCATCACCTCTCGGGTTTTGCGACAATTTCCTCAGCTCGGCGACGCTAAGCTGGTACGGCACTGGTCAGGGCTGCGGATCATGACCCCTGATCACTATCCCATCTACAGCGAGTCAGAGACCCATCCCGGCGCATTTGTCGCGCAGTGCCATTCCGGCGTGACGCTGGCTGCTGTGCACGCCCTCCCGCTCGCACAGGCGATCGCAGCCGGTCGACTGCCAGCGTCCCTCGATATCTTCCACCAAAGGCGCTTTGATGTTCCGCAAGCTGCATGACCCCGCCGAGAAATCGCTAAAGATCGATATCGACGGATTACCCACAGTGGTTGAACCCGGCGAAAGCGTTGCAGCGGTATTGCTGCGGCAAGATGAGGCCTGGTCGCGCATGACCCCGGTCTCAGGCAGCAAACGCGCCCCCTATTGTATGATGGGCGTGTGCTTTGAATGTCTGGCCGAGGTCGATGGTGTAGCGTCGGTCCAGACCTGCCTGACATCGGCACGAGACGGCATGTGCGTCAAACGGCAGCGGTGCGTGCCGGGCTTCAGCGCATGATGCACTTCGATCTTTTGATTGTCGGCGCGGGACCTGCAGGCATGTCCGCGGCGATTGCTGCACGCGAGCTTGGCCTAAGCGTTCTCGTCGTGGATGATCAGCCGGCACCCGGCGGACAGATCTGGCGTTCCATCGAGCTGACAACAGCCCGTGACAATATTCTAGGCCCCGCCTTCGTCGAAGGACGTGCGATAGCCCAAGCGTTTCGCGCATCAGGCGCGATCTATCGGCCGACCTCGCAACTCTGGCGAATAGAAGCCGGCTTCCACGCCTACATGACGCATGAAGGCAAAGCCGAATGTGTAACGGCCAGAGCGATCATCCTTGCAACGGGAGCCCAAGAACGCCCCGTCCCCTTCCCAGGCTGGACGCTTCCTGGCGTCTTGACGGTTGGGGCTGCTCAGATCCTTTTGAAGAATGCGGGTCAAATACCCACACAACCAGTTTGGATCGCTGGGAGCGGGCCTCTTCCTCTGCTCTACGCGACGCAATTGCTCAGTGCGGGTGGCCGCATTGCAGGCTATCTCGACACGACACCCGCTGGGCGTTGGTTGCAGGCTACGCGCCATTTCCCGGGAGCCATGCGCGGCTATCGCGATCTCCTCAAAGGCCTATATTGGAGCGCTCGGCTACATGCGAGCGGCTTCCCCATCATCAAGAGGGTCGCCGAGATCGAGGCCCTGGGAAAAGACCAGATCCAAACGTTGCGCTATCGCACCCAGCGGGGAGCGGTGAAGCAGGTTCCGGCTGAACTTTTGCTCGTTCACGAGGGCGTCGTCCCGAATATCCATGCGGCCATGTCGATGGATTGCGCGCTCAAGTGGAATGCGGCGCAAGATAGCTATACGCCAGTGCTCGACGATTGGGGGGAGAGCTCGCAAGCCAATGTGTTCATCGCTGGGGACGGCGCTGGCATCGGGGGCGCCAAAGCGGCTTGTCTGCGCGGCGAATTGGCTGGGCTACGGGTTGCAATGAAACTTGGCGCCGTCACCGAAAACGCAGTGACACGGCGCGCCCATTCTATCCGCGCACGCTTACACGCCGAGCTCGCTGTTCGCCCATTTTTAGATGCCATGTTCCGCCCCCGCAAGCAGGCCTTTGTGCCCCCGGCCAACACCATTGCTTGTCGGTGTGAGGAGGTAACAGCAGGCGCGATCCGCGCGATGGCCAATCTTGGTCGCCCCGGTCCTAATCAGGTCAAGGCTGCAACGCGGTGCGGCATGGGGCCATGTCAGGGACGCCAATGCGGCTATACGGTCACACGCATATTGGCTGATGCCCAGAACCGGTCACCCGAAGATGTCGGCTATTTCCACATCCGACCGCCGCTCAAACCGGTGACGCTCAAGGAGCTTGCCTCGTTGAACGAAATCGCCCGGAGCGACGCATGACGCCGCGCGACGACAATCAACTCAGTGCCCCTCAGGAGAATATGATGCCGACACCATTCTCCTGGAAAGCACGCCACAGCGTGCTGTCAGTTTTGTTCATCACCTGGATCGTCTCCCACATGGATCGCATGGTGATGTCGATCGCGATTCCCTATATCGCAGCCGACTTCCAGCTCAGTTCGCTCGCAAGCGGTTTCGTGCTTAGCGCCTTCTTCGCTGGCTATTCGATTTCACACATCCCTGGTGGCCTCCTTGCTGATCGTTTTGGGGTGCGAAGGGTCACTACGATCGCACTTCTATGGTGGTCGGCATTCACAGCCCTCACCGGCTCGGTTGGCAGCCTCGCACAAATGCTCTTCGCGCGCTTATTCTTCGGATTGGGTGAGGGCATTTTTCCGGCCTGTGCATTCAAAACCATCTCGGTCTGGTTCCCTTTGCGTGAGCGCGCGACCGCGAACGCCATCATGTTGTCGTCAAATGCTCTTGGAACGGCGCTCGCACCTCTCATCGTTGTCGGTGTGATGGCCACTTGGGGATGGCGGGCAGCATTCCACCTGATGTTCATCCCAGGGATTATCATCGCGGCGATCTATTGGTTCTTGGTGGCGGACAGCCCCGCGAAAAGTCGCCGCATCTCGCCTCAAGAGCGAGCAGAAATCGAGGCAGGCTCGGACGACAAGGGTGACGACACGGCAAAGCACAGCCTGCGCGATGCGTGGCAGCAGCCTTATATCCTACGCTACTTCCTGATCTTGTTTGTGTTCGACATCGCGTTTTGGGGCTTCACCACCTGGCTGCCGACATATCTGGTCAAAGCGCGCGGTTTCTCGCTCGTTGAGATGGGCGCGGCAGCATCCTTGCCATTCTTTGCAGGAACATTGGGGTTCATCGTCGGTGGATTTGTGTCCGACCGCCTGTTTCCCGCGCGGCGCGGCGTGCCGATCATTGCAACAGAGCTAATCTCAGCAGCTTTGCTCTACATAATGTTCACGACCCAATCGACGCCCGTGCTCATCGTCTGCCAGACGCTCGCCGGCTTCTTCCTGAGCGCATTTTTCTCGACCTTCTGGGCCTATCCGATGAACAGTGTCCCCTCACGTATGATGGGCGTCACCGGCGGGTTCATCAATATGGCTGGCCAGCTCGCTGCCTTCTTATCGCCGCTGGCGATCGGATATCTCCTCGATATGTCGAGTGGAGGCTTTGGTATGACTTTCGCGCTCATGATTGGTTCGTTGATCGTCTCATCGATCATCGTCCTATCCCTCCCGTCGCGCGTCACCCCAGCAACGGCTATCGCATAACCACACAGAATACCGACGCCAAAAAGTCGACTTTGACGGCAAGCCGCTCTTGTCTGATTTGGAGCGCAACGAACGACGAAAAGGGCCTGACAATGAGCGATTTTCCAGGAACGGCGACTATGGCGCGGATCGTAAGCGCCGAGGTCTTCGAAATCGAAGCGGCCTTTGTCACGCCCTATAAGCTAACCCACGGCACCGTCGCGACCACCACCGCTGTGATGATCAAGTTGGTCGACGCCGACGGGATCGTCGGCTGGGGCGAAGCCAATGCCGCACAGTCGTTCACGGGTGAATCCTCCGCCGACGTATTTCGCGCTCTCAATGAGATATTGCTGCCAGCCGTGTTCACGGCCTCTGCCCCTGAACCGGGGTGGATCGATCGGATGCTCGACGGCCTCATGCCTAAGCAGCTTTACGGGAAAGGCAGCGTCAGCATGGCGTTGCTCGACATATTGGGTAAGCGCCTCAATGTGCCGGTCTCAACTCTCCTTGGAGGCGCGGTCCGCGACGAGCTTCCTGTGCTGTGGCCGCTGAGCAATGGCACTGCGGAAGACGATTACGCCGTCATCGATGAGAAGGCAGCCCAAGGCTTCACCAGCTTCATGCTCAAAATGGGCACTTCGCCCATCGCTGACGAGATCGCGCGCGTAGCGGCCCTTGAGGCGCGCTACAGTGATCGCATTGGGTTTATCGCAGATGCCAATCAGGGATGGGACCGCACTCAGTCGCGAGAATTTCTCGACGGCGTAAAGGGATCACGCCTGGTCTTTGTCGAACAGCCCGTCATCGGTGATGACTTGGAGGGCCTAGCCGAACTTGCGCGGTCTACGACCTTTCCGATCTCGGTTGATGAATCTTTGATTGGGCTGGAAGTTGCTGGCCGCATCGCCAGCCTTGGGGCTGCCAGCATTTTCAGCATCAAGTGTAGCAAAAATGGCGGCCCCCTGCGCGCGCAACGCATCGCGTCGGTCGCCGAGGCATTTGGCTTTCGCTGTTATATGAACTCTATGCTCGAGTTCGGCATTACGCAGGCCGCCTCACTCCAGCATGCTATGACGATCAACAACCTCGTCGACTTTGGCCATGCCTATATGTCGACCCTGCGCCTTGCTGAAGATCCCACAGATTTCGGATCTTTCGTACGCAACGGACGGGTCAAAGCGCCCGCCCGTCCGGGGCTCGGGATCGAAGTTGACGAAGACCATGTTCGTCGGCTGGCGATCAAAACACAGATCCTGCAAGCCTAATTTTGCCTAGAACGGCGCTCTCACGGTCATTGGAATTGCCCGTCACGCCAGCCGTTTTCGTTGACTCATCTGTCGGCAACCTCGCAGCTATAGCGTGGCCTTTGAAAGGGCTTTGAGAAACCTGCCCTCCAGCTGCCGTTTTTTTTGGGGGGGGAAGAACCGCCCGGCCAATTACGAAGGCGATACGCGCTTTGCTATAACGCCGAGGCGGCAACAGATAAGTCCATTGGGTAGCGGATATGCCGGCCGTCAGTTTCAACTGGCGGCCAAAATCGCTTCATCTTTCTAGCTTGCCGCTCAAAAAATTAGCGAAATTGAACGAGCCATACCATAACCGCATAGAATACCGGCAAGAAGGTTTAGACTTTGACTGCATTGAGCATGCCCCGCAGTCTCCACTCTTAAGCTCAAGAAAAAGGGGAGCTAAAGTGGGGAAGTTAAATAATAAACACACCGCCAATGCGCGTTTTTTTCGCGCATCCGCGAGCATAATTGCCATCATTTGCGCAGGGTCGGCCTGCCCCTCGCTGGCACAGAACAATAATATTCAAAATCCTGCGGAAGATGTGACCGAGATTTCGGACATTATCGTGACAGGAACTCGCGTTATTCGCGATGGTTACAAAGCTCCAACTCCGACGACGGTTATCGGAGAAGCGGAAATTGCCGCCAAGGCACCTGCCAATTTGGCTGATTACGTCAATCAGCTCCCGTCGCTTGCCGCGACGAGCACGCCAAAGGCAAATGTCGCCTTCATCAGCGCAGGCTATGTCGGCATCAACGCCCTGAACCTGCGTAGCCTGGGCGAAAACCGCACGCTTGTTCTTCTCGACGGTCAGCGCGTTGCGCCTTCGACCCTCGACGGATTGATCGACGTGAACCAGTTTCCTCAGGCCCTGGTCAAGCGCGTCGACGTCGTGACGGGAGGTGTATCGGCCAGTTGGGGCTCCGACGCGGTCTCGGGTGTCGTCAACTTCGTGCTCGACAAGGAGTTCACCGGGCTGAAAGGCGAAGTCCAGGGTGGCGTCACCACTTATGGCGACGATCGCCAATATAAAGTGTCGCTCGCGGCTGGCACAAAGTTCGCTGACGACCGCGGTCATATCATGATTAGCGGTGAAATTGCGCACAATGACGGGATTACGGGCATTGGTTCGCGCAAGTGGTATGATGGCTCGAAGATCTTCAATAATCCGACCTATACCGCGACGAACGGCCAACCGAGGCTGATCTCCAGCCCAGCCGTCGGCTATCTATCTACTTTTGGCGGCGTGATCACCACGCCGGGCGCGCTCTACGGCACCTATTTCGGTCCCGGTGGTACGCCCGCTAGGCTCAATCTGGGGTTGGTTAGCGGCGTCAACATGCAGGGCGGTGACTGGCAGTATGCCGACTTCACCAAGAACGGGGACCTCACTCCCAAGCTCAGCCGCCAGAACATCTTCGGTCGAGTCAGCTTCGACGTTGCCGACAATGTTCAGCTCTTTGCGCAGGGCTCTTACGCTCGGGCGACATCACGTAATGCGATCCTGAACTATCTTGGCTTCGGCATCACCGTGCAACGCGACAACGCGTTCATTCCCGCCAGCATAGCGAGCCAGATCACCGGACCGTTCACGATCAACACTTTTGCTGGCGACCTCGGGGTCGTCACCGCGCACACCAAGCGCACTTCGTGGCGCAGCGTGGTCGGCGCCAAGGGCGACTTCGCACTCGCCGGAACCGATTGGGATTGGGACACCTACTGGCAGAGAGGGATTGCGCGTTCCTATGTTGGTGCGGACGTTCCGATCAATCAGAACGCCACAAATGCGTTCGATGCGGTGCGTGCACCGAATGGGGTCATCGTTTGCCGGTCAACACTCACAAACCCGACCAACGGGTGCGTTCCGTTCAACCTGTTCGGCACCGGGGTCAACAATCCCGCAGCAGTCGACTATGTCTTGGGAACAGCATTCCGGCGTGACCGTCTGAAGGAGGATGTTTTTGCAGCGACGCTGCGCGGCAATCCGTTCTCGACCTGGGCGGGACCGGTTTCGGTGGCAGCAGGCGTGGAACACCGACGTGAAGGTGTCTCGGGTAGCGTTGATCCGCTCGATGCGACCTTACCCGCAAGGCCTGCATATTTCGTCGGCAACTATCGTCCAACCTTCGGATCCTATCACGTGACCGAAGGCTTCCTCGAAGTTGTCGTTCCGCTGGCAAAGGATGCGCCGTTCGCCAAGAATCTCGATCTGAATGGGGCCATTCGCGCAACCGACTATAGCACTTCGGGCTATGTCACGACGTGGAAGCTTGGCGTCACTTATTCGCCTATCGAGGACATCACGTTCCGGGTCGCCCGGTCGCGGGACATTCGTGCGCCCAACCTCGCCGAACTGTTCACGACCTCGCTGACCGCAACGCAGGTGCTCAATGACCCTGCGAACGGAAATACGTCGTACAACGTCTTCCAGGTCTCACGTGGCAATCTCGCATTGCGTCCTGAAGTCGCGAACTCACTCAACCTGGGCGTGGTGGTCCAGCCGCAATTCCTGCCGGGCTTCGCTGCGTCCGTCGACTATTATGACATCAATATTGATGATGCCATCTCGACTGTCGGAGCGCAGATTGCCGTCAACCAGTGCGCGGGTGGCAACACGGTATTTTGCAACCAGATCACTCGTGGTGGCCCACTCGGTTCGAGCGGCGTCCCCATGCTGACCTCGGTTGCAGTGTCGCCGATCAACTTTGCCAAGCAGCATGCAAAGGGTGTCGATCTTGAAGCGAGTTATCGTGCGCCCGTATTCGGTGGTAATCTTGGCCTAAGGTTTGTTGGTACCCGCTACATCAAGAACCTGTTCGACAATGGCATTTCGGCGCCCGTCGATACGGTTGGCACCAACGGCTATAACACCGTTGCCAAGAACTCGCTTCCCAAGTGGCGCTATGTGGCGAGCATCTCCTGGGACAGGGATCCGATCGCACTGTCCCTCACTGGTCGCGGCTTCAGCGCGGGCAAGCAGAACACGACGTACATCGAATGTACGACGGGTTGTCCGGCGTCCACGGCAGATAATCAGACGATGAACGACAATAGTCTGCCGGGAGCCTTCTACCTTGATGGGAATATCACGGTGAAGCTTAGCGGGCAGATCCAGACCTACTTGTCGGTGGACAACATCCTGAACAAGGATCCGGCCTCCGTCGCATATGGACCTGGCCTGTCGGTCGTACCGATCAACGTGAATCCGGTCCTCTACGACGTCCAAGGCCGGGTCTTCCGGGCTGGCGTTCGCTTTAAACTGTAACCCCCAATCACCGCAGCCTCTCGCTTCACCGGGAGGCTGCGGTGAACATTCGCGCAGATAAGTGCGCTTCCATTGCGTTACTTTTGATCGCTTGGCTGGACGCCGGGAGATGCATCGATAGGAATGGTGTAAACGGAGTGGCGATGCCTCATTCGATCTCGATCTACGCGGCTAGCGCCCGGGCCCATATCCCCAACCAGATCACCGAGCCTGCGAAAAACCGGAGAGCAATGCCACAGCGATCGGCAGCTTTCACAGCCGCCCTTCTCCTAGGCATGCTGAGCGCCTTTAAGCCAGCACCCATCCTAGCAGCCCAACCGCTGCGAGCACCGATAGTCAGGACAGACAAAGGGCTTTTGCGGGGCTCCGTTTCTAACGGCATTACGAGATATCTTGGAGTACCTTATGCGGCCGCGCCGATCGGGGATCTCCGCTGGCGTCCCCCTGAAGCACATGCGCCGTGGCCCCAAGTTCGAAACGCCACCGCCTTCGCCCCGATCTGCGCACAAACTACAACTCTCGGCGTCTTCTCCGGCCCCCGAAACGCCAACGAGGACTGCCTATATCTCAATGTTTTCACGCCGACCGCTCGGCCTCCGGCTCGGCTTCCCGTGATCGTCTATCTTCACGGCGGCGGCAATTTCACCGGGGAAACACCCAGCTATGACGGCAGCAAATTAGCGGCCCGTGGCAATGTGGTCGTCACGGTTGAGTATCGCCTAAATCTGATGGGATTTTTGGCGCATCCCGCGCTGGATCAAGAAGGACACAGCTTCGGCAATTACGGCATTCTCGATCAGCAAGCCGCGCTCAGGTGGATCCAGAGCAATATCGCACATTTTGGGGGCGATAAACGCAATGTGACGCTCGCCGGACAGTCTTCAGGAGCAATCGACGTACTCCTGCATATGGTATCGCCTACTTCTGCCGGCCTCTTCCACCGCGCGATTTGCCAAAGCTCATGCTATGCTAATTTCCCAGCGATCACGCAGGATGCCGCCGAGGCTATAGGCGTCGCTTTCGCACAGGCCGCGGGCTGTGGTTCGGGGCGTGGTTCGGAAACTGCGCGATGCCTTCGCGAGCTTCCTGCCACGAAGATCGAGGAGCTGGCTGGTACTGCTAGCGCTCAAAGCAAGTTTGTCATCATTGGTGCGGGTATCGTTGACGGGCAGACCCTGCCCGATCAGCCGCTAACGTTATTCAAAACTGGTCGCTTTCGTCACGTGCCCCTGATGACCGGTGCCACAATGGACGAGCAGGGCTTTTTTCTCGCGATAACTCAATATTGGTCCCACTCGGATAACGCGAAGCGCATCCCGCCTACCGCGGACCAATATGAACGCTACGTCCGTTCAAGCTATGCGCCCCCCAAATATCCTGAAAGCACGGCGTCGGATATTTTGTCGCTGTACCCGCTAAGCAGTTTAGAAAGCCCGGCACAGACATGGTCGCGCGCGGCGAGCGACGCAAAAATCTGCGACATTCGTCGGCTCAGCACGCTGCTGGCGCAACAGATCCCCGTTTATGCCTATGAGTTTTCAGATCGACGGGCGCCATCCATATTTCCAGATATGCCTGGACTGACCTTAGGCGCATACCACACAGCCGATATCCAATATCTGTTCCCCCTTTGGCATGGCGGGCCAGATGGCGTGAGCAGGCCATTGAACAGCCAGCAGTCGAGATTGTCAGACGAAATTGTCGCCGCATGGAGCAATTTTGCCCGCACCGGCAATCCGAATGGAGCGGGGAATGCCCCCTGGCCACGTCACACAGAAAAAGCTGGCAGCGATGCTTGGCTTATACAGGATCATCCCGCTTCATCGCGTCTCACCGACCACCAATATGCGATGAGGCGCCACTGCGATTTTTGGGATTCATTGACGCCGTCGCCTTAACTGTAAGCAAGGCCGAACTGTCGTCGGTTATCTGTCGCTCACGATCCTCTTGGAGATGGCAGACGCCGTACGGCGGATCTCATCCACTAACGCTTCAGCAAAGCGGGCATTACGCCCGTCGGCCATCCTCGCTAGCTGAAAGTGAAACATGATGTCGGGATCAAATGGCCTAACGGCGACACGATGCTCCATTCCGTCGAGCATGATGGGGTGAACCAGTGAGACACCCAAACCCGCGGCCACAAACTCACAGACAGGTTGTGCAGAGGTCGCTGACAATATGATGTTGGGCTGGACCTTATAGGTATCGAGCACCTTGGTGATCAGATGGCTGACATAAATATCAGGATCAAACCCAATGAAGGGCAGTTGGTCCAGATCGCTGGGCTCGACGCGCTTCTTGCTCGTCAGCGGATGATCAAGCGGCATGATGCAGACCAGCGGGTCCTCCATCAGTGGCTCGAAACTCACATAGGGATTGTCGATCCTACCATTGGTCAGCCCGACGTCGAGCTGCCGCACGACCAAGCGCTCAACGACCATGTGTGAGCTATAGGTTTTGATCGAGCAGAAGACATTGGGGTGCTTGTCCAGAAAGTCGATGATTACCCGCTGAATGAACGAGCCGGCCAGCGCTGGTAGAACACCGATCATCAGCCGCCCCTGCTCTTCGCGCCTAAGAGCATCGATTGCATTCTCGACCTGGCGAACCCCGGCAAAGATCCGATCAATCTCATTGTGCAGCCGGATTGCATGCTCCGTTGGCGCAAGCCGCTTCTTCACGCGATCGAAAAGCTTAAGCCCGGTATCCAGTTCGAGATGAGCGATCAGCTTGCTCATTGCAGGCTGGGAAATGCTAAGGATTTCGGCTCCACGGCTGACCGTTCCGCTCTCAATGAGAGCCTTGAAAGCTTCGATCTGACGAAGATTGATTTGGCGGGGCACGTAGCCTCCAAAAAAAGGGGCCAATAGGCTCGGGCGAGATGATATTCATAACTCTTTGGAATACAAGTTCACGATCCTAATCAGGGTCGAATGATCACATGCCATAGCCATAAGGGGTGCCGCAGCCCCACAATATAACCATTTGGAATAAGTTACGAAACAACAGGTCTTTGACGTTCTGAAAATGGCGCGACACATCGTCTGGCGGATCCATCTGCCTGAAAGCACGCAATGTTTCGCAAAATCGACCCTGCTCGAGCACCGAGCCCGGTCATGCTCACTATCGATGGCGTCGGAGTCACCGCCGACGAGGGCGAGCCGCTCGCAGCCGTCCTTCTACGCAATGCGCCTTATTCTTGTCGGCGGACGCCCGTGAGCGGCGCCTCCAGAGCCCCCTTTTGTATGATGGGGGTGTGCTTTGAATGTCTTGTCGAAGTCGACGGTGCGACATCCACGCGCAGTTGCCTCGTGCGCGTGCGCGACGGATTAGATGTGCGCCGCCAGAACCACCGCCCAGGACCCGATGGTGGATTAGCATGATCGACGTCGCGATCGTCGGCGCAGGGCCGGCCGGTATGACGGCGGCGCTTGAACTCCAAAAGCTGGGCCTATCAACAACTGTCATCGACGATCAGCCAGCACCTGGCGGACGCATCTTTGCCAATATCGAACAGCGGCCCGCTCATGGTGCTGAAGATCGATCAGGCGCCGCATTGGTGCGCCGATTTCGGCAAATGGGCGGTGACTACAGACCCGCATCCGAGGTGTGGCAAATCGAGCCCGGGCCCCGTCTATTTCTATCGAGCTCAGGACAGGCTCAAATGATCGAGCCACGGTTCATATTGATGGCGACGGGCGCACAAGAGCGGCCAATGCCATTTCCCGGCTGGCAATTGCCTGGTGTTATGACCGTGGGCGCTGCGCAGATACTGCTCAAGACGGCGCGCCAAATACCCGACAAGCCCGTATGGCTAGCAGGCTCAGGCCCCCTCCTCCTCCTCTACATGCATCAGCTCATTGCCGCAGGCGGCATGGTTGAAGGCATTCTCGATACGTCCCCCTCGGGACGGATCATTACAGCTGCGCGCGCGCTCCCTGGCGCGATTACCTATGGCTGGCGCGATTTGTTGAGAGGGCTCGCTTGGCAATGGCAGTCCCGCTCAATCAAGGTCGTTCGCGGCATTACCTCCCTCCAGGCCCGTGGCGGGGATAAGCTATCGCACGTCACCTACTCCACAGACGATGGCCAAATCGGGGAGATCGCGACCGAACTTCTCTTCATCCATGACGGCGTCGTGCCCGGTCTCCACGGAACCATTGCGGCTGGTTGCGATCACCGGTGGAACGAGGCCGAACAATGTTTCGAACCCATCCTTGATACATTTGGCCGGACCTCGGTTGAGACCATTTTCGCAGCCGGCGATGGCGCAACCATCGGCGGTGCTCGTGCCGCCACCTTATCGGGCCGTTTAGCAGCGATAGGGATTGCCCGGGCCGCAGGCACCATGAGCTCAGAGCAAGCCGAAACCGCAGCCAAGCCCGTGCGGCGTGGACTGGCTAAGGCCGCACGCTTCCGCCACTTTGTCGATGCTCTGTATCCACCCGTCAAAATGGCGCTGCCGGATGAGACGATCACCTGCAGATGCGAGGAGGTCACTGCGCGCGATATCCGCGCAGCATTGAAAAACGAGGCGCATCTGGGTCCCGACGGCATCAAGATCGCAACGCGCGCTGGTATGGGGCCCTGCCAAGGTCGCCAATGTGGAGCGAGCCTCACGCGCTTGGTGCGCGAAGCACATGGCGGAGCACCGGATGCGATTGGCTTTTTGCGCATTCGGCCTCCGTTGAAGCCCCTCACGCTGGGCGAGCTTGCAACATTGGATAGCGGCATATGACCGAGACCGCTGATGCCATCATAATTGGTGGCGGTCTGCACGGCCTGTCAGCTGCGCTGCAACTCGCGCGGCGCGGGCTCAATGTTCTGCTGCTTGAGCGGGCACGGATCGGTCGTCATTCTTCGGGAGCGTCTGCTGCTGGTGTGCGAACGCTTGGCCGTGCTCCCGCAGAACTACCGATATCGCTCGCCGCAATGGAGATGTGGCACAATATCGCAGACCTGGTTGGCGACGATTGCGGCTTCCAAGCGACTGGCCAGCTGCGGGTTGCCGAAACGCAGGCCCAGCTCGAACAATTGTCCGCGCAGGTCACCCAGCACCAACTGCGCGGCTATACCAACGAAGAAATCGTGGGTGCGGCAGAGCTGCGCGAGCTTGCGCCTACCATAGCTCCGCACTGCTTAGGCGGCGTCTTTGCTCGGCGCGACGGCGCCGCGGACCCGCATCGCACGCTCGCGGCATTTCTACGCTCTGCACGCTCAGCCGGCGTGCAGATCCGTGAAGGTGCTGGGGTGACGTCTCTTGCGAAGCGCGGTGACATTTGGCTGGTGGCGGCCGGGGAGGATCGGTTCGAGGCACCGCTCCTGGTCAATGCGGCGGGCGCTTGGGCGGGTCAGATCGCAGCGATGGCGGGCGATGACATTCCAATTGGCACCAAGGCATCAATGATGATCGTCACCGAGCGGATCGCCCCCATGCTCAAGCCGACAGTAAGCGCAGTAGGCCGCATGTTGTCGTTCAAACAAACGCTTCAGGGCACAATTCTCATCGGGGGAGGTCAGCAAGGCCGCTTCGACCTCGTGCGAGAAAGCGCCGATGTCGACGCACGCGCCCTTGCTAAGTCTGCGGCAGCAGCGGTCGCTCTCTTTCCCGGTGTGGAACGGCTCCGGATCGTGCGGACATGGTCTGGCTTGGAAGCCGCAACACAAGACCATATTGCGATTGCAGGACTCTCGCCGTCCACCTCAGGCCTTATGCATTTATTCGGTTTCACAGGTCACGGCTTCCAGCTCGTGCCGGCCTTAGGGATTGTTACGGCCGACATGCTGCTTGATGGCGCCACTTGCTTCGATGTCGCTGGGCTGCGGCCAGATCGCCTTATGCATGGAGCTGCGCGCGACCCGCTTCTGGCAAAACAAGCCTGAGCACGACATCAAAGACGGCAGGACAATGGTAAATCAAGCTAGTCCTGCCTGACAATTTGCAACCGCCACCCCTCAGCCTTTGGCATTGAAATATGGAAGCCACGAGGGCAGTGCGCCATGTGATGGACGAGATTGAACACCGGCTAGCCGAAAAAGTAGCGCAACTGCCGGACTGGCTACGCCACGACCTGAGCTCAAAGGATACCCCCACGCGTAAACGAGCTGAGGAGGCACTAGCCGCCATCCTGTCCGCTTCACTGAAGGCCATCGAATAGCTCACCCAAACGAGCCATCACCCGCGCAGAGTTTGTCTCCCTTCCTCAATCGTGCATAGTTTGTGACAGCAGGATGGAGGCCGTTTTGAACAGCGAAGATCTTATTGGTTTGACGGCGCAGATCGTCACCAGCCATGTCGAGAGCAACCGAGTCAATATGGCTGACGTGCCAGCGCTCATCCAAAGCGTCTATGGCGCTTTGACGAACTTAGGATCGCCGGCTCCCGTACCCGAAGTTCCACAAGAACCCGCGGTTTCCATCCGAACCTCTGTGAAGCCCGACAGCATTACCTGTCTTGAATGCGGTTCGAAGCAAAAGATGCTCAAGCGGCACCTCAGCAATGCGCATGGGCTGACGCCAGTAGAATATCGGGCCAAATGGAAATTGCCCACCAGCTATCCGCTCGTGGCGCCCAACTATGCGGATGTTCGCAGACAATTGGCCCACAAGATTGGGCTCGGGAAGAAGGAACCCGTGAAAGCACCGACCAGGAGGAAGCGCAGCTCCTGACCGCCTTCCTGCGGCTATCCCGATCTATCTCCACCCATCAAGGACTGCGTGTGGCTGACACGAAAGTCTCATCCGACGACGCGGTTGTCGAACGGATAGCTGTTATCGCCGCAGATGCGGACGGCCTTGTCGCTAAGTGCGACCAAGGCAAACGACTGGTTTATGCTTGGGCGAGAATCGTCAACATAATGGGCGTGATGGTCGATCATCATTATGCCGGTCGCATCATGCTGCTGACCTTTGAAATCCGTGACGAGCGCACAATCCTACTCAACGAACTAGAGCCTGCTTGGCGATCGGTCGTTGCCTCTCTGCAGCGCCACCTGAGGGGCGCCCTACCCTTTTCCTTATGGGGATCGCAGCTCGTCCAGAGACCGGGATTTACAGAGGTTTATCAAGCCTCGCTTTGATGGCTTCTAACGTTCATCCCCTTTGCCAACCTTGCATTAGTAGGCCAGCAAAGGGGAGAGCGGAGCGTCGCTTAAGCCGGCAGTGCCGCCTGGACGATAATCTCGATCAGAATGGCCGGCGCACCGAGCTCGCACTGGGCCGTCGCACGCGCAGGTGCTGCTTCGACATCAATCCAGCCATCCCACGCCTCGTTCATACCGGCAAAGTCGCGCCCGATGTCCTTCAGCCAGATTTGGACGTTGAGCAGTCGGCTTTTATCGGTACCGGCTTCAGCCAACACCTTATCAATCTTGGCGAGCGCCTCGCGGGTCTGCGCCACGATGTCACCATCCCAATTATCGGCGACCTGCCCCCCCAGATAGAGCACGCCATTATAGGCGACAGCCCTGCCACGACGCGGGTTGGTTTTGATGCGGGTGATGTCGTTCATTGGAAGCCTTTCGATTGCAGCCACCTTGCTAGATGGGAGCCATTCAGGCGTCCAAGTCGAAACACGATGGTCCATATTCGGAGAAGTTATGACCTGAGCCTGATCCCCCTCACCGATTCTGTGCGAAGGATAAAAAGGCTGCCGCATTCGGCCATTTTCCGCATCTACCCGCCTCCAGGAGGAACCTAACCGGCGTTCAAAGTTCATAACCTTCGAGAATATTATAAGCGATTCTTGATCTTTGACTGACTTTTCCCTGTCACGCAGTCTCAACCCCAACGTAACAGGGGCACGACGCGCCTGGCTAAGTCTCAAAACAGGGGGGCAGTATATGAGGGAAGTCAATCAGGCGCGGACAGCGAGAAACTCGATGATGTCGGCTAGTTCGGTCTTAGCGTTGCTTGCATCGATTTCCGCAGCAGCGCCTGCGGTGGCCCAATCTCCGGCTGACGTCACAGAAGTCTCAGACATCATCGTGACGGGTGTGCGCGGTAAACCGCGCTCTGCACTGGACAGCCCGACGCCTGTCGACGTGCTCAGCGGTAAGGATCTGGCGGACGCGGGGCACGCCAACCTTTATCAGGACATGCAGCTGCAGGTCCCTTCCTTCAACTATACGACCAAGGCTGGTGGCGGCACATCGAGCGCAATCCTCTCAGGCGGCTTGCGCGGCCTTAACCCAGACCACACGCTCGTTCTCGTCAACGGCATGCGGTTCCACCACACCTCGCTGATCAACGTGGGCCAGGGCCTCTACAACGGCACGGCACCTGTTGATCTGGGTATGATCCCGACCTCGTCGATCAACCGTATCGAAGTTCTGCGCGAGGGGGCCGCCGCGCAATATGGTTCGGACGCAATCTCTGGCGTGATCAACGTCATTTTGAAGGATACGCCCGGAGGATCGCTTAGCGCGCAATATGGTCAGAATATGGACCGTAGCGACGGCGAGCAGCTTCTCATTCGCGGCGACTATGGCTTCAAATATTCCGATACGGGATCGCTGAACCTGTTCTTCTCAGCAACCGATCAAAATGCATCCGACCGCTCTTATCCGATCGCGTCGACCGTCCAACTTTATCCCAGACTGGCCAACGGGCAGCTCGACCCGCGCGAAGCGACGGTCAATCGGCAGATCAGCAAGGGCTTCGGCCTGTTCCCGACAAAGCAGTGGCAGGTCGGGTTCAACGCGAGCGATCAGGTTGGCGACGTTGAGCTGTTTGCCTTCGGCACGTTCAGCAAGCGTACCACCGACATCATCTTCCCACCGATCATTCCGAACCAGAAGGAAGCGCTGCCGGAAATCTATCCGAACTTCACTTATGTGATCCAGCGGATCCGCGAGACCGATGGGCAGCTGGCGATTGGCGCACGCGGCACGATCAGCGACTGGGATTGGAGCCTGTCTTCGACGGCAGGCGAAAATCATGCGCCCCAAGACACGCTCGACAGTCTCAATCCGAGCCTTGGACCGACGAGCCCAACCGAGTTTTACATCGGTTCGCTGACTTCGCAGGAATGGGTCAACTCGCTTGATGTGACCCGCAAGCTCGACATGTCGAGTGGTGGCAGCCTTCAGGTTTCGTTTGGTCTCCAGCACCGGTTCGAACGCTTCAAGATCGCAGCCGGCGATCTGGCGAGCTATCAGTTGGGGACCTATGTCCGCCCGGCGGGCCAGGCTTTCGCTGGCCAGTTCCTGCCGGCGGGTGCGTTCTTCGCACCAGGCTTGCGGCCCGCTGACGCAGGCTCTTGGAACCGCAATGTCCTCGCTGGCTATGTCGAATTGGGATATGAACCCACTGAGCGCCTGTTCATCGGGGCTGCTGG
Organism: Sphingomonas crocodyli; assembly: GCF_004005865.1. Taxonomy (NCBI): domain Bacteria; kingdom Pseudomonadati; phylum Pseudomonadota; class Alphaproteobacteria; order Sphingomonadales; family Sphingomonadaceae; genus Sphingomonas; species Sphingomonas crocodyli. The sequence continues at coordinate 1,370,582 of NZ_SACN01000001.1, read as the reverse complement.
CCGCGTCGAGCGTTATGATGACACATCCGGCACCAGCGTCGTGGGCAAAGTCGATGGTCGCTACAAGGCGACCGATTGGCTTTCGCTGCGTGGCTCTTTCGGCAACGGCTTTAGGGCCCCAAGCCTTGCCCAGCAGCATTATTCAAAGGCCAGCACGACGCCGAGTAATGCCGCTGCCAATCTTGGTCAGCCGATCACCAACCAGATCCTGCCTGTCGGTACCCCGGCTGCCATTGCTCTAGGCGCCTCGCCGCTAAAGCCTGAAAAGTCGATCGATGCGAGCCTCGGCTTCACGATGAACCCCGCCCCGAACTTCAATGTGACGGTCGACGGCTATATTGTGAAGCTTAGCGATCGCATCGCGCTTGGCAGCATTTTGCAGGGTGCGGCTGTCGCCAACATCCTCAGGGCCAATGGCATCGATCCCAACCTCACCGGTCAATATTTCACCAATGCCGTTGATACGCGCACGAGCGGTGTGGATGTCATCGCCACTTACCGTGCCGATCTCGGTAATGCCGGTGATCTCCGCCTGACAGCAGCGTTCAACTATAACCATACCAAGATTACGGACATTGCGCCCAACCCCGCGGCGTTGAACGCGCTCGGCGCGACCTACGTGCAGGTTGATCGCGTTACCCAGGGCTATCTGACGGACGCAATCCCCGAAACCAAGGTGGCGCTTGGTGCCAATTGGACCGTCGATAAGTTCACGTTCAACCTTCAGGGCGTCCGCTACGGAAGCTTTGAAACACCCGGCGCGAACGCGACGCTCGATCGCTTCTTCAAGGCGAAGTGGATCACCAATGCGATGGTGAAATACAATATCACCAAGCAGGTGAGTTTTGCGGTTGGCGCAGACAATCTCTTCAACGTCTACCCGCCGGCCAACAACATCCCGCTCGCCCAATATGGCTACAACCAATATCCGCGCTTTGGCCCGTACGGCTTCACTGGCGGCTTCTATTATGGGCGCATCCAGATCGATTTCTGATCCATGTGCTGGGCTCATTGAGGCCGACTGCCTGCTCGCAAACTGGGTGACGGAAACCACCGTCACCCAGTCTCACCCGAGCAAAGACGAGATCGCAGCGCCAAGCTGCGCAAAGCAGGGATAGGATGCGGCTGCACCTCTTGTGCGGCCGCATGGCCGTAGGCAACGATCGTGCAAGAGAAAAGGCATCCGAAATGTTTCGTATAGGCGTAGACGTCGGCGGCACCTTCACCGACTTCACCATTTCCAATGCCGTTTCCGGCGAGAATCTCTACTTCAAGCTTCCGTCCACCCCTGCGGACCCTTCAGATGCCATCGTCGATGGCATTAGCCAGATCCTCACCATCTTCGACATATCGGCAAAAGACATCGCCTATATCGGTCATGGAACGACCGTGGCGACCAACATGATCATCGAGCGCCGTGGCGTCCCGACTGGTCTCATTACCACCAAGGGTTTTCGCGACGTCCTCGCAATCGGGCGCCAAACCCGCCCAGCATTATATGATTCCGCTGTCCGCAAACCTGAGCCGCTCGTCGACCGATATCGGCGACTTGAGGTTGGCGAACGTATGACCGCTCAGGGCGAATGCCTCGCTCCGCTCGATGAACGAGAGCTCGATGCCATCATCAGCGAACTAGCATCCACTGGCATCGAAGCGCTCGCGATCTCGTTCCTCCACTCCTATCGCAATCCCGAGCATGAGGAGGTTGCCGCTCGCTTGGTTCGAGAGAAGCTGCCTGGCGTTTATGTCAGCGTTTCTTCGAATGTGCTGCCTGAGTTTCGAGAGTTTGAGCGAACCTCAACGACCGTGCTCAATTCTTATGTCGGCCCCAAGATGGAGGCCTATTTCGATCGCCTGAAGCGCAAGATTGCGGAAATTGGCATCGGTTCGGCACCAATGATCGTCCACTCCAATGGCGGCCTTCTGTCGATCGAAACAGCCAAACGCCTGCCGGTCACCACTTGCCTGTCGGGTCCGGCGGCTGGCGTCATTGGGGCCGCTGTCGTCAGCACCGCGGCGGGCTTTCCGAACCTAGTGACCTTTGATGTTGGTGGCACGAGCACCGACGTATCGCTCATTGTCGATGGCAAGCCCAAGCTCACCTCGAGCCGCGAAGTGGCAGGCTATCCCGTCAAATTGCCGATGATCGATATTCATGTGATCGGCGCTGGCGGCGGCAGCATCGCGCAGGTTGATGCAGCCAAATCCCTCAAAGTCGGTCCACGGAGCGCAGGTGCTCAACCTGGGCCTGTCGCTTATGGGCGCGGCGGCACCGAGCCCACGATCACAGACGCGAATATCTGCCTCAATCGCCTCAACCCCGTCGCGCTGTTGGATGGGCGCATGCCGATTGACCGTGCAGCAGCTCTTGCTGCGATCGAAGAGAAGGTCGCCCGCCCGTTGGGACTGTCCGTTGAAGAGGCAGCCTATGGCATCATTCAGGTCGCCGCCGCCAATATGAGCCGTGCAATCCGCGCGGTCACCACCGAACAAGGCTATGACCTCGCCCGCATCGCCCTCTTTGCTTTTGGTGGTGCCGGACCGCTCCACGCTGCGGAAGTTGCGCGCGAGGCCGGTGTTGAACAGATCATCGTCCCGCAAGAACCGGGCACGATGTGCGCGCGCGGCGTGCTGCTATCCGACGTGAGCCTGAGCTTTGTTCGGATGCAACTTGCCCCTGTCACGCCCGATAGCTGGCGCAAAGCATGTGAAGCGATGCGCGATATGGTCACGGAAGGCGATCAGTGGCTCGCCTCGGAGAATGTCGCGAGCGAAGCCCGTGGCTTCGAGCTGTCCATCGACGCGCACTATCTTGGCCAAAGCCACGAGATACGCGTCGAGGTTGCGTCAATCGATGACGATGGCCTCAATGCTTTCCTGCGCGCATTCGGCGCCGTGCACCAAGCGACCTACGGATATGAAAATCCCGACCAGCAGGTTTTCATTGTAAGCTGCCGGCTTCGGGCCGTCGGTCAGGTACCCAAAAGTGTTGGTGCGGCTTATGCCGGCGGGCCATCGATCGTTGAGGCCAAGACCGACAGTCGCAATGTCTATTTCGGCCCCCAAGATGGTTGGTTGGACACCCCCGTCTATCGCCGTTCCGCCCTGCCTGTCGGCGAGACTGTCTCCGGACCTGCGATCATTGACGAGATGAGTTCGACGACGGTCGTGCTGGCGGGACAGCGAGCCGTCATCGACGGCTTTGGCAACATCATCATCTCGAACTGAGCGAGGAACTCATGGCTCATACCACTTCGCAGACCCCGGCATCGGTGGCACCCCAGTTCGATGCTATCGCAATGGAGGTCTTCAGCAATCGGATGTTGTCGATCACCGAGACGATGGCGCTCCATATGATGCGGTCGTCTTACTCCCCCGTGATCAAGGAACGGCGGGACTTTTCCGTGGGTATCTTTGATGCCAACGGCCGATTGATCGCACAGGGTACGCACATCCCGCTCCACCTTGGTTCACTCCTCGGAGGTGTCGAGAGTCTGCTGCAGCGCTATAGCGTCGACCAAATGATTGATGGCGACGCTTTCGTCTGCAACGATCCTTACCTTGCTGGCGGCACCCACATTCCTGATATCTCGGTAGTCACACCGATCTTCATCGATGGGGAGGTCGTAGCCTTCGCCGCCAATATCGGTCACCACTCAGATCTCGGTGGAGCCGTACCTGGCTCGATCTCCCCTGACTCACGATCGATCTTCTCGGAAGGGTTGAGAATTCCCATCATCCGGATCGCGCGTGCTGGCGAGATCGATGAGGACGTGTTGAACCTCATCTCTCAAAACTCGCGAATGGCTGAGGAGCGTCGCCTCGACTTGCGAGTGCAGATCGCGGTCAATGAGCGTGGGGGCACTGAAACTAAGGCTCTGTTCCGGCGCATGGGGCTCGATAACGCGAAGACAGCAATTCGCGACGTCTTCGCCTATACGGCCGAACGCCTACGTCGCTCTGTCGCCTCATTGCCTGACGGGCGTTACAGCTTCACAACCTGGCTTGATGACGATGGCACGGGCAGCGAGCCCGTTCCGATCGTCGCCAACGTCATCGTCGAGGATGACCAACTCCATATCGACCTCGAAGGCACTGGCCCTCAGGCCCAGGGCGCTTTCAACGTGCCGCGCAATGCGCTGCGCGCCACGATCTACTATTGCGTCAAGGCGCTCCTGGATCCTGACCTCATGCCCAATTCGGGCATGTTCGATGGCGTAAAAATCTCCGCGCCGGAAGGATCGATAGCCAATCCGAAGTTTCCGGCAGCTGTCGGCGTTCGCAGCAACACCTGCCAGAAAATCGCGGGCGCAGTTTTTGGCGCCTTCCGCGACGTTTTACCGATCGAACGGCAAATCGCGTCAAGCAACGACCTCCTGCCCTCCTTCCTTTTTGCCGGCACACAACCTGATAGCGAGCGCTTCTACGTATGCGGCGAAACGATCGGCGGCGGCGGCGGCGCGCGATATGACGGAGATGGTATGGACGCGATCCACGTCCATGTGACCAACACGCTCAATCTGCCAACCGAGTCTTTGGAAAACGAATATCCCTTGCTGTGCGAGGAATATGCTTTGGCCGTGGACTCTGGAGGAGCCGGCCGTTGGCGCGGCGGCCTCGGCATCGCCCGGCAGGTGCGCGCACTCCACGATGCCACGACATTCTCTGCTCGGTCGGATAGCTATATCCACGGCGCAGAAGGTCTCGACGGCGGGCAGACCGGCGGTCTCAGTGTCATCACTCGAAACCCTGGGCGAGACGACCAAGAGGCCCTTCCCACCAAAGTTGCCCAGCTCATTTTGAAGGCGGGCGATAGCATACGTGTGCAGACACCTGGTGGCGGTGGCTTTGGCCCGGCCAAGGAACGCCCCCTCGACGAGCTCGCTCGAGATTTGCGCGATGGTTTCGTGTCACAAGAGGCTGCTGAGCGCGACTATGGCACCGACCGTGTTCGAGCAGCCATTGAAGCGACGGGATCTTCCACCGCCGCAAGCGCCCAGTAACCGGCGCAGCGCCCTCCACATAGGACATGAGCGAAATGGGCAGTGAAGGACGGGTGACGGGAGACCGCGAATATCGCGACGGCGATTTCAACCCAGAACGATCGTCGATGTTTCGATGGGTCATTCTGGGGCTCGCCTGCTTCATCTATATGTTGGTCGCAGCCGATCGCGCCAACCTCGGTGTGGCCCTCCCAGGGATCAAGAAAGAGTTTGAGATTAGCAACACCGAGGCTGGCTTGTTCGCCACCTTGATGTTCGTCTGTTTCTCGGTGGCTCAGCTCCCCTCGAGTTTCCTGGTTCGGCGGTTTGGGCCGCGATGGGTCATGACGATAGCGCTCGCCCTGACGGCGCTTGCATCATTCCTGATCGGAACCAGCGACACGACGATGGATATCAAGATCTACCGTTCGCTCCTGGGCGTTGTGGAAGCCTCGATTTCGATCTGCTGCATCACAACGATCAATCACTGGTTTTCGACGCGTGAGCGAGGAACCGCGACCGGCTATTATTGGGGTGCGTCAAAGCTTGGGCCGGTAATCTGTCCGCCGATCAGCGTCCTAATCCTCCAGCATTTTGGATGGCGCGCGATCTTCCAATTTTTCGCGATTCCGGTCCTCGCTGCTGCCATTGTGTGGTTTGTTTTCGTCCGCAATCGACCGGATCAGTCGCGGTTCGTGTCCCCAGCCGAGCTACGCCAGATCCAAAATCCACAGGCGATCGAAGCGAAACGGCGTGTGCGCTTGTCTTCCGGGGTCCCTCCTTGGATCGATAGGGTGATCCGCCTGCGTCAGGTCAAACTGATCGACACCGGTCAGGGCGTCTTCCGTTCCTGGAACATCTTTGGGATCATGCTCGCCAGCATCTTCATGGTCGGCATCTTCAACGTGTTCCTGGCATGGATCCCCTCCTATCTGCTCAACGCCAAGCAGCTCCCACTGACCACCGTGGGCTTTGTGGCAGCAACGCCTTTTGCCGGTGCAGTGGTTGGCAACCTCGCTGGCGGTTGGATCTCCGACAATATCCTCGAAATGCGGCGCAAACCGCTCATGATGACGGGCGCGCTGTTCACCGCGATCGCGCTAGCGGGTTTGATCTTTTCGCCAGCCAATGCTGTTCTGACAGGCGCATTGCTGCTCGTGACAGGCTTCGTCGTCGGCCTGGGGTACCCCCATTTTACGATCTACCCGATGAGCCTGACCACCAAAGAAGTTTATCCGATTGCATATGGTCTGACCGGGATGGGCGCAGCCGTTGGAGCTGCACTCTTCCCGCTGGCAGCGGGCATCTTGCTCGATGCCTATAGCTGGGACGTTGTCTTTGCCTTCCTGGCGGTCTCCGCCTTGGCCTGCTTGTTTTTCCTGAGCACGATCGACGAACCGGCACAGGCCAATGAGACTGTATAGCGCCACGATCTGCGGCACTTGGTGGCAATCATGATTGGAGAAGTGAAGCTTGGCCGCTTCTGGCAAGAATTGGGCAGCGTGTAGAGCGGAGAGCACAATGGCATATGTTGAGAGCCGCCGATGCAACCGGCACAAGCGACCGGCCCTTGCGGCAGCTTTGGTTCCCGTCTGCAAGGTAGCATCAGCAGGACTGCTCACCGGCGCTTTGATGATGGCGGCACCGTTATCCGCTCAGAAGCTCGAAGAGATAAGTCGACCGAAGGGACCTCTCAGTTTGGAATCGACGGGAAGCTTTTTCGTCGGTGGACACGCAGCCAAGCAAAATGCGACCGAGATCGGCCTTTATGGCGACGGTGAAATCACCGTCGACCAGATGTATGTGCAATATCTCATTCCGCAAAAGCGCTCGGGACTCCCGGTCGTGATGGTTCATGGCGGCACGCTCACCGGGAAAAGCTACGAAACCACGCCCGATGGCCGCATGGGTTGGTATGAATATTTCGCGCGACGCGGTTTCCCGAGTTACGTTGTGGATCAGGTCGGGCGTGCCCGCTCAGGCTTCAATCAAGCCCCCTTCAATGCTGCGCGCGCGGGCGCTGCTAACCCACAAAGCCAACCAAATCTGCGCCGCGTTGCGAACGATGTCGCCTGGGTGCGCTTTCGTTTTGGTCCAAAAGCCGGAGAAGCGTTTAGCGACAGCCAATTTCCGGTGGCCGCGGCAAGTGAGTTCGCCAAACAGGCAGTTCCGGACCTAGGCCAGAGCTTCCCCGCATATGACCCCAATTTTTCAGCCCTCGCAGCACTAGCACAGCAATTGAAGGGCGCCGTGCTCATGGGCCATTCACAAGCAGGTCGCTACCCATTTGAAGCCGCTTTGCTCGCCCCCAGCGGCATCAGAGCGCTGGTCGCGATCGAGCCGCCAGGGTGCAAGGCGGCTGAATATAGCGATGACCAGATCACGAAGCTCGCGCGGCTACCGATATTGGTCGTCTATGGCGACCATCTCGAAACACCCCAAAGCCAAGGTGTGAGTTGGCTCCCCTTTTTCCAAGACTGTGAGAAGTTCGTTGCTCGCGTGAACGCCGCAAAGGGTAATGCCAAAATGCTGCATACGAGTGAGCTCGGCATCCGCGGGAATAGTCACATGATCATGCAGGATCGAAACAATCTCCAGATTGCCGATCTCATCATTAAGTGGATCAGAGAGATGACCCGACCGGCGCGCTAGCCGCGCTGGCAGAACACCTAAATCCGCTAGCACCCCTAAACGCCGCCTTCCCGCGCCTGCGGCGCCATCAACCAAGCCAAAGCGGCGGTAGGATCGTCGAATATTTGCATCTGTGGCACCATCATGGTTCGCCGTATCTGCATACGAGCAACCGCGCTTTTCGTGACCATCGCGGTGCGGCTCGAGACTGGGAAATTTTCGAAGACTTTACCGAGCACTCCCAACGTATCTTGAGGTAGAGGCTGATTGTCCGTCAGCACAATCCTGAGCCGGTACCCAGGCTCTATTCGCTCTCGCCGCCTGCAAGCTTCACAGTCGGCCGCATAACGACGCATTTCATCAGGCGTGAATAAGCCTGACCAGCTTATATCGAGGAGGTTCCACGCGCGGTTGAACTGAATGGTATACATCAGGCCTCCGCGAGAATGCGCCACCGGCAAGCCAAGGTCGTGCTGTGGCTTGCCCTGATCAATCCGCCAATTTTCTCGGGCCAAAGAAGATGTAGACCAACTTGGTATCTTCGAGAAAATGGGAGAATTGGAGCGAATTTGCGGGGATGGTGACAATATCCCCAGCGCGAAGAACGACCTTATGGTCTCCGACAGTCGTTTCGATCGCGCCTTCGAGAATGACGCTGATCTCTCGCATACCATATGTCGAGCAGCCTTCGGCCGGCATGCGCTGGCCTGTTTTGAAATGCCCCGTCCCAACGATAAGCGTGTCAGCAGCGTCATCTTTGAACATGAACTGCTCGAGCAGCGGTGCACTGCTGCTCTGCGACCAGAGCAAAGTTTTGGCCTCCACGGTCAATTCTTCTGTTCCAAAACAGCGCGAAAGATTGAGGGCGTCCCCACGTAAAGCAGGATCGCAGGCTGATCGGTTTCGTTCCAAGCCGTATGGGGCGAAATGGACCGGAAATGCATGCTGTCGCCCTTTCGAAGAACCTCACGCAGGTCTCCGACTTGGGACACAAGCTCCCCGCTAACTACAAAGAGGAAATCTTCGCCTTCGCGCTGGTCAACTGGAAAGCGATGCCCTGGCGGGATGGTCATCAGGATCGCATCCATCATCTGCCCCGGCAGTGCCGAGCTCAGCTGCTGATAAATGACCGGAGAGTCGATATCGATATATTCGGGTTCGTCAGCACGCCGAACGATGTTCTCGTCCTTCGGCACCTCCATGAAATATCCGATATCCACCTCGAGCGCTGCCGCTAGCGCAGTCAGGGATACGAGCGATGGCACCGTCTGATTGCGCTCTGCCTGCGACAAAAATGGCGCAGACAAACCGCTCGCGTCCGCCAGGGCCTGCAGCGTCAAACCAAGCTCCTGGCGACGGCTCTTAATCCGGCCGCCTATGGCAATCTTCCTGGGCGTCCGCTTGGGGGCTAGGAAGGGCATTCGCGTCTCTCCAAATAAGCATTTTGTTTCGCAAGGCCCGGATGCTCGACGACATCCGGGCCTTTGTCGTTAGAACTTCGCCGCCAATTCGACACCGTAGGTTCGCGGTCGGCCCTGATAGTTATAGTCGGGGGCCACGACCTCCTCATAATAGCGCTCGTTGAGCAGATTTTTCCCCCAGATCGCGATCGACCAGCCCTTTCGATGCTCCAGAGCAATACGACCGCTCACAAAGTTGATCGGGTCGCGAACTGGCACACCGACGAAGGTACCGCCTTCATGGAAGTAGGTCTTACCGCGACGCTGCCAGTCGGCTCGGAATACGCCATTATAGTCGTCCGATAGCGGAGCCACATATTCCACGCCCGAGCTGATCGTCAGCTTGGTCGTATAAGGTACCTGATTGCCGATCGCAGCGGGGTTGGCTGCATATTTTTTGATCTCCGCATCGGTGAAACCAACGCTGCCGAAGACCTTGAAGCTGGTCACGGGACGCAGTGTCCATTCAAGCTCAACGCCAGTGATATCGACGCGATCGATGTTGGTGACGATCTGCGCATTGACCGATCCGTTGAAATTGAAGGCCTGCAGATCCTTAGCGCGGGTGATGAAAGCGGCCCCGCTCAATGTAAGCATATTGTCGAGCAGCGAGGCCTTCGCGCCGACTTCATAGCTGGTCGCGACTTCTTTCTTATAGACAGATGCCGAGATGGGAGCGCCCGTAAAAGGGTCGACTTCCGTACCCGGCGAGTTGAAGCCGCCCGACCGAAAGCCTTGCGCTGCCGTTGCATAAACCTGAGTTTGATCCGACGGCTTCCAACGAATGGTGCCCTTGGGCTGAAACTTCTTGAAGGTAGCTTCGCGCTTAGCAGGCCCCGTAATCGGCAGACCAAAGCCATCGACTCTGAACGGCGCCACACGGGGATCGGTCTGCCGCCGACGATCGCTGTCGAAACGGCCAGAGAGCGACAGCTCAACCGTCTCGGTCACATCATAATTGATCTGGCCAAACAGCGCGTAAGCGAAGTCCTTGTTGTTTTCTGCGAAATAGCGCCGCGTTTGATTGGGAGTTAGCGGATCGAAATCAAGCACGGGAATGATGCCAAAACCCAGATCCTCATTCGTACCCGTTACCAGCGAACGGTCGCGCCACAGAAAATAGGCGCCGGCGATATAGCGCAAGGGCTGGTCGCCCGGAGAGGTTAAGCGGACCTCCTGGCTCCAATTTTTGATGTCATTATCCTGGAAGGTCGTGTTGTAGCCCGCCGGGAATTGCACATCTGCACCGTTAGGATTGCCGCTCGGGCCGAGCCCGAACGTCCGCGGGTTGGTACAATTGACAAGGCCATCCGACACCGATCCATAGCCAAACAGATAGCACTGACGGTTGTTCGAATAGTCGTAGCCATCAAACGCTACGAGATGCTGCACATTGCTATAAGCGGTCGTCGATGTGAGCGTTCCGATCGCGGTATCGACGTCGACCTTGAGCGAGAAATCAATCAGCTGGCGGTCATCAAAGCCCAGATTATTCGATTCTGGCGCCACCACATCATTCGCAACGTCGACATTGGGTACCGGGTCAAGGAACGGTCGCCCCGATGCCTGCAGAAGCGGACGCGCAAAATATGCGGCACCACCCTTGCGGGTCGAATAGAAGCCTCGAAAATCGACCGACACCGTGTCCGTCGGGGTCCAGTCCAGCCGCAGCCTAGCAGTCGTATCCTCGAAATAATCGACCTTCTTGTTAAGGAAGCTGTTGCGGATCAGACCATCCGACTGCGACCGCGAGATCCCAGCGCGAACAAGCAGAACGTCGTCGATAAGCGCGCCGCTGACAGCAGCACTGGCGGTAAACGCGTCGCCATTGCCGTAGCCAACGCGCAGATTACCCGAGAAGTCATTGGTTGGACGCTTGGTCGTGATATTGATCGCACCAGCAATGGCGTTTCGCCCATAAAGCGCGCCTTGCGGTCCACGCAGAACCTCAATTTGCTGGATGTCGAAAAACTCCTGTTTGAACTGGAGCGGGCTCGACAATAGCACTCCATCGATCGAAATCGCGACCGGCGTCTCGCCGTTACGGATCTGACCAACACCGCGGATATTGATCGAGACGTTCCCCGAATCCTGCGCGTCAGCAATTGTGATGTTGGGAACAAGCGCGATGAAATCGGTTGCTCGCGTCAGATTTGCGCGCTCGATAGAGGTCGCGGTGATCGCCGTGACCGCGACTGGCGCGTCCAGCAGCTTTTCCTCGCGTGACCGTGCAGTGACAACGATTTCATCCAAAGATGTAGGCACCTCCGCGCTAGGCGCAGATGTCTGAGCCTGAGCTGCTGCGGGCGCCAGGCACGCCACAGCCAACATCGCCGCGATCGAACTACCCCCCATGTAAGCGATCTTCATAAAAGCCCCTTCCCTTTATGTCGGCTCGGCGGCGCTCGCCTGTCCCAGCTACCATCAAAGGGATATGATCAAATATTTTGATGTCAACAAAAAGTTTGACATGTCACATTATGTGATACAGCTCTGTGACAGCGAGGGGCGCTGCTGGGATATTCGGAGCGTGTCGGCTGGCTTACAGGCTACAAAAATCGAAAGAGGACATCGGATCGATCATGCGTGTGGCAACTGATGTTGGAGGAACTTTCACCGATCTTGTCGCTATCGGACCGGACGGGATCGTCACGGCTAAAGCTGATACGACACCGCCCAATTTCGATCAGGGTGTGCTGCACGCGATTGACCGGGCGGGCCTCTCTCCAGAGACGTTCGCATTCTTCGCCCACGGGACAACGGTCGTCATCAATGCCTTGCTCTCGCGAACCGGCAGCAAGACAGCTTTGATCACAACCCGTGGTTTTCGGGACGTCCTCGAAATCGCACGAGGTAATCGACCCGACCTGTTCAATTTCGCGTTCAAGAAGCCCGCACCGTTCGTACCGCGCTATCTGCGCTTCGAAATGGACGAGCGCATTGGGGCCGATGGCGAGATAATCCAGCCAATCGACCTTGCCAGCCTAGAAGCGATTGGCAAGGTGCTTGAAGCAGAAGGCGTTGAGGCGGTCGCCGTGTGCTTTCTGCATTCTTATGCGAACGCTGAACATGAAGCTTCCGTCTGCTCTGAGCTTCGCGCACTTTGGCCCAACCTCTCGGTTGTTGGATCCTATGAGGTATGTCGCGAATGGCGCGAATATGAGCGGACAAGCACGACCGTATTATCAGCTTATGTCCACCCTATAGCTAAACGCTACCTGGGGCAGCTGGAAGCCGGCCTCCAGGCCCGTGGCCTGTGCTCAGCACCTTATATCATGCAGTCAAACGGGGGCGTCACGACTGTGCAGGGAGCGCGACATAATCCAATCGCGCTTGTGGAATCTGGTCCCGCAAGCGGCGTATTGGGCGCTGCTGCGCTTGGTCGCAAAATCGGCGAGCCAAATCTCATCGCGCTCGATATCGGCGGCACGACGGCCAAGACCGCGTTGATCCGTGATGGACAGGCAAGGATCACCACCGATTATAAGATCGAGTGGCATCGCACCAATCCGGGCTACCCAATCCGAACCCCCGTCGTTGACCTTGTCGAGATCGGCAATGGCGGCGGATCAATCGCATGGATTGATGATGGCGGCCGCCTCCATGTCGGTCCCAAGAGTGCAGGCTCGACACCTGGCCCAGCCGCTTATGGCCGAGGCGGTACCGAACCCACGACCACGGATGCCAATCTCGTACTGGGGCGGATTAATCCGAAATTGTTTCTCGGCGGAGAGCAAGCGCCCGATATCGAGAATGTCCAGGCAGCATTCCAACGTTTTGCGGACCGAATGGGCGGCAGCGTCCAGGACATTGCTCGCGGTGTTATCCGCATCGCCAACGCGAACATGGTCAATGCTCTCAAGCTCGTGTCACTCAATCGCGGCTTCGATCCACGCGACTTCGCGCTCATTGCCTTTGGCGGCGGTGGTGCGATGCACGCTGTCTCGCTTGGCAAGGACCTCTTAGCGCGTAAGGTGATCATTCCGGCGAACTCAGCGGTATTCTCGGCCTGGGGGATGTTGATGAGCGACATCCGCCGAGATTTTCTGATGACCAGGGTCGAGCAGCTCGCCACCTACCCGACTGATACCCTTAATATGGTCTACGGCGATATCGAAGCCGAAGCACAAAAAGTCTGCGCTGACGAAGGCATGGATGCATCGCGCCTGCGCTTCGAACGCTTTGCCGACATTCGCTATTGCGGACAGGATCACACGGTCAAAGTGCCGATGGCAGCGGGGCTCTTAGGCTTAGCGCAAGTTGGGCAGGCTGTTGAGGATTTCCACGCTGAGCATGAGCGGGAATATAAGTTCCGGCTGCCTAATGACGTCGAGTTGGTGAACTATCACGTCGTCGCTTTCAACGAGACCGACAAGCTAGACCTCCCGCCAAAGACCATAACGGGCGCCACAGTCAGCGACGCCCTCTCGGGTCGACGCGTCATCGATTTCGATGTCGATGGCGTCCATGAGAGCGCAGCGTACGATCTGAACCGCTTTGAGCCAGGCATGGAGATTGCCGGTCCCGCGGTGATCGAGGACAAAACCACCACGATCGTCATCAACCCCGGCTGCAGGGCTACGATGGACGCGGTGGGCAACATTCATATCGAGCTCGGGAATTGATCATGAGCGAGAACGACCCCTTCACCCAGGAAATCATCAAAAACGCGTTGGTAGCGATCGGCGACGAGATGTTCGTGGCGATGGCCAAGACGAGCATGAGCCCGATCATCTATGAGGCGCTCGATTATTCAGTTGGCATCACCAATGCGCGCGGAGATCTCATCGCCCAAGGCAATGGGACGACCGTTTTCCTGGGCATGATCGACTCTCTGATTCAGGACATCCTCGAGAAGTTTCAACCCAGCGGCGACATATTCCCGGGCGACGTTTTCATATCAAACGACCCCTATAAGGGCGGCGGCACACATCTGTGCGACGTCGCCATCGCGCAGCCCATTTTCTATCGTGACCAGTTGGTCGCCTTCGCAATGAACAAGGCGCATTGGGTTGACGTGGGAGGAATGGCGCCAGGCAGTTTTACCACGGACTCCACCGAGATCTTTCAAGAAGGAATTCAGCTTCCAACGATCAAGGTGTTCGAGAAGGGTAAGCCCCTGAGCGGTGTGCTCGAGCTAATCCAATCCAATATTCGTCTACCGAAAGATTCGATGGGTGATTTTTGGGCCGGCATCGCTGCCAACAAAGTAGCAGAGACACGTCTTGTCGAGCTCTTCGATCGCTATGGAAGCGATGCGATGGAGCAAGCGATGAGTGATTTGCTCGACTATGGCGAAGCGATGGTCGCGGCTGATTTGAAGAAACTGCCGCAAGGGACCTTTTATGCTGAGGATTGGATCGACGACGATGGCGTCACCACTGAGCCTCTTAAGGTTTGCGTGCGGATCGACATCAGCGAGAATAAGTTCAAGGTCGATTTCACCGGTAGTGCGCCGCAAAGTGTAGGCCCGTGCAACAACTCTCGCACTGGGCTCGTTTCCGCCGTTCGCACAATTTTCAAGGCTCTCACCAACCCCAGCATTCCCGCCAATGGTGGATGCTTTCGTGCGATCGAGGTCGTCTGCCCCGATCGCACCTTGTTCACCGCCGAACGTCCAGCACCAGTCGCGACATATTGGGAAACCATGTTGTACGCGCAGGACCTCATCTGGAAAGCCCTGGCAAGCCATCTGCCCGAACGCCTAACCGCAGGGCATGTGCTTTCCGTATGCGCTGTGATTTTCGCAGGCAAACACCCAAAGACCGGAGCATCGACTATTCTCGTCAGCCCGCTTCTCGGCGGGTGGGGCGCAATGGAGAACCGTGATGGCCTGAACGGGCAATTTTCGGTGGCCGATGGCGAGACCTACAATATCCCTGTTGAGATCACGGAAGAAAAATATGGCGTGAAAGTTCGCCGCTACGCCTTTCACGATGATGACGGCGGTGCCGGCCAATTCCGAGGCGGTAAGGGTGTCGCGCTAGAATATGAGATCCCGGAAGACGGTTGGACTTTCACCGGTAGCTTTGGCCGGTGCAAATTTCCGCCGTGGGGGGCAGCCGGCGGACAAACAGGCTCGCCCAACTATGCTGAAATCCTCCGCCAGGGTGTCCGAGCAGACCCGCCCGAGATCATGGCGAAGCCAGCGCGGGTGCGATTACAAAAGGGTGATGTGGTGCGGATGGTTACTGCGACCGGTGGCGGTTGGGGCGACCCTCAACTGCGTGACAGGTCAGCCATAGCGCAAGATCTACGCGACGGCTTTGTCACAGCAGAGCAGGCTCTGCGAGACTATGGTTACGCCTCCTAAGCCTATCGGAGCATCCATGCAGGAAAACGGCGCAAGGGGTGTGAAAACACTCCTTTCGAAGGCGCGTGTCTTTGATGGCGTATCGCCCCAGCTTAGCGAGCCCTCGTTTATCACAGTCGTAGATGGTAAGTTCGAAGCGATCGATGCGACCCGTCCGAAAGGTCGTTTCGATTGCGAGGTCGATCTGGCGGGCAGAACGCTGATGCCGGGCCTGATCGATGCTCACTTTCATGCCTTTGCCACCGAGACCGATACAGCAAAATGTGAGCGATACCCGCAAACCTACGAAGCACAGCGCGCTAGGCTGAACCTAGAAGCGGCTTTGCTGCGTGGTTTCACGACGATCCGTGATGTGGGCGGCGGCGATCACGGTACCTGGCTCGCGGCTGAGCAAGGATTGTTCCCGTCACCACGCATCTTCTTTTGTGGTCGCGCCTTCAGTCAATCAGGAGGACATGGCGATGCGCGCGCACCTTATGAAAGCAGTGATCTATGCGGCTGTGCGCCGCGTGGAGCCTTATCCGACCTGCTAGATGGCGTGGATGCCCTGCGCAAAGCCTCACGGGAGGCGCTGCGGCAAGGGGCACATCATCTCAAGATCTTTATGTCGGGCGGCATCTCAACCCCCAGCGATCCGATCTGGTATCTGCAATTTTCAGACGACGAAATTGCGGCGGTCGTCGATGAAGCCAGGCGCAGACGGCGTTACGTAGCGGCCCACGCATATACCGCTGACAGCATAATGCGGGCTGTGAACCTCGGGGTTCGTTCAATCGAGCATGGCAATTTGATCGACCTGCCGACTGCAAGAGCGGTGGCGGCGGCTGGAGCCTTCGTCGTTCCAACGCTTGTGACCTACGACGCGCTCTATCGCTTTGGGAATGATGCAGGGGCCCCATCCCATAGCCTTGAAAAGCTTGCCGAGGTTCGGGAGCGCGGCTTTGATGCCATCCGCATTTGCCGATCGGCCGGAGTTCGCTTGGGTTTTGGTACCGACCTCCTTGGTTCGTTGCATGCATATCAGCGTGATGAGTTTCATCTGCGCGCGCGTGTTGAAGCAGCGCCGGACATTTTGAGATCGGCGACTTCGATCAACGCATCGCTGCTCGATATGGAGGGAAAGCTTGGCGTGATTTCGCCCGGTGCCTTCGCCGATTTCCTGATTGTCGACGGCGACCCACTCAAGGACATAACGCTGCTTGCGACAGGCAGTGAAGGCATTTCTCAAATATGGAGCCGCGGCCGCAAGGTCCGGTGACCGCCTTTAGCCGCAGCAAAAACTCCCGCACCACGACGCTGGACATGACCCCAGCGAATAGGCTGAGCCAAAATGCGACTTTGACAGCAGATGCGTGGCGATATTCAATCTTGCGGCTACCGCATTTGCTGGGGAGCACCTTGGAACCCTGAAAATGGAAGCCCGATGAAAGTTCGCCATACGATCCTCTCAACGCTTTTTGTGACTTGGATCGTGTCGTTCCTCGACCGCATGGCTTTACCGGTGGCGCTTCCCTATGTGGCGGACGACCTTCATCTCAGTCCCCTCGCCCTTGGCTTTGTTTTGACGGCCTTCCACGGCGGCTATGCACTCAGCCAAATCCCAGGCGGACTGCTCGCCGATCGTTTTGGTGTCCGCCGGGTCGCGACCCTTGCTATGCTCTGGTGGTCGGTTTTTACAGCGATTACGGGCTCTGTCGGCAGCCTTGTACAGATGATGGTTGTCCGGTTCCTGTTTGGACTCGGCGAGGGCCTATTTCCCGCTTGTGCATTCAAGACTGTGGCCGTCTGGTTCCCCAAAAAGGAGCGCGCCACCGCCAATGCAATCCAACTGGCGTCTAACCCTTTAGGAGCCGCGCTGAGCCCGCTCATCGTAGTGTGGATCATGTCGACTTGGGGATGGCGAGCGGTATTTCACACGCTGTTTTTTGTCGGGATCATCATCTCATTCTTGTTCTGGAAGATGGTCCGCGATGATCCCTCGAAGGATTCTCGCCTGTCATCAACCGAACTGTCCGAGATCGAAGGCGACGTAACGGCTGATCTTGATGCGGCTTCTGGCAACGTAAGCATAACGGATGCTCTTCGTACACCCAATGTCGTGAAATATTTCACGATAGCCTTCTTCTTCGGCATCGCCAATTGGGGCTTCATGACCTGGTTGCCCACCTACCTCGTGAAAGCGAGAGGCTTCTCGATGGTCGAGATGGGGGTGGCAGCCTCGCTCCCATTTTTCGCAGGCAGTTTGGGCGCACTGAGCGCAGGCTGGGCATCGGACAATCTATTCGCCACGCGTCGCCGCGTTCCCGTAATTGGAGCGATCATCGTGGCGCCGATCCTGATGTTCGCGTCGATGACAGCTCAGTCGACAGCTCTCCTGGTGATCTGCCAAACACTCACTGGCTTTTTCCTCTTATTCTTCCATGCATCATTTTGGGCTTTCCCAATGAATACCATCCCAAAGAAGATGATGGGTATTGCTGGAGGCTTCATCAACATGGCGGCTCAGATCGCGGCGTTCGTGTCCCCGCTACTGATCGGCTTCGTCGTGGACCAGTCGAACGGAAACTATAATTACGTGTTCGGTGTCCTGATCTCAGCGCTGCTGATGGTTTTGATGATGGCGCTTATACTGCCGCGGCAAACGGGCGAGAACACTCTTGCAGCCACTCACTGACGGGTAATCGGCCTACCGCGCAAGTATGTCGCGTGAAATCCTCGCAGCTACGGCGCGAGTATCTTCCATGAAAGCTGTCACCAAATCCGCATTGCGGCTGTCCGCCAGCCGGCATAGCTGGAACCAATAGGGGACTTCCGGCTCAAACCGCCTAGCAATGAGGCGATCTTCGAATCCGCTCAAGCTAAGCGGGTGAACAAGGCTGACGCCTAAGCCCGATGCTACGAGCTCACACACTGTCGGCGCCACATTCGTCGCCAGCACAGTGCGAGGTTCGACCCGGTAGCGTTCCAGCATATCGGCGACACGCGTGCCGATATCCGCCATAGGATCAAAAGCTATGAAGGGTGTATCATGGAGATCCTCGGGCTCGATCACATCCTTGGCCGCAAAAGGATGGTCTGGCGACGCGATCGCGACCAATGGATGGGTCATCAACGGCTCACTCGTGACATAGCGGCTGTCGGCCTTGCAGTTGACCAACCCGACATCAAAACGCCGAGAAACGATCCGTTCTACAATCCAGTCCGAAGTGAGTTGTTCGACGGCGCAAAATACGCCTTGCCGAGAACCTAGGAACGTCCGCGTGACGCGCTCGATAAAAGGGCCAGAGAGGGCTGGCATGACGCCGACCGCAATGCGGCCCTGTTTTTCTCTGCGGATCGCTTCGACCGCATTTTCGACCTGCAATACACCTGCGAAGATACGGCCTACTTCCTCATAGAGGCGAAGACCGTTGGCCGTTGGCGCTAATCGCCCCTTGAATCGGTCGAATAGCTTCAATCCGGTGTCCATCTCCATATTGGCGATTTGTTTGCTGATCTGGGGTTGAGACATTCCGAGCACCAGCGCAGCTCGGCTCACGGTCCCGCTTTCTACCACCGCCTTAAAGGCCTCAATTTGGCGGAGATCAACATTTCGGGGCACGGCTTTACCTCAGTGAATAGGTCGACCGAGTATCGGACTTGGACGAATATAGTATGAGTTTCTACGAACTCTCGGTGCAAGAGGGTTTTGTATGAACGCAGATGTCGTGGTGGTTGGGGGTGGGCTTGTCGGCGCCTCTATCGCGCTTGGCCTAGTCAAAAAGGGTCTCGAGGTCCTCGTTATCGACGGCGAAGACCGTGATTTTCGGGCATCAAACGCAAATGGCGGCCTTGTTTGGCAACACACTAAAGGGCTTGGAAACCCGCATTACCAAGCGCTGACGCGTCAGTCTGTAGACGTCTGGGGCGCATTTAGGGACGAGCTTGAGCATCTTGCCGGCATTGAGGTGCCCTATCAGCAGAGCGGCGGCCTGCAGCTGTGCCTCGGCGAAAACGCCTTTAGCAAGCGCCGTAGCGACCTCGAGCGTCTCCATAATCAAATTGTAGGAACCCCAAGCGAGACCGAGCTCCTCGATCGTCCAGCGCTGGATCGCCTTCTTCCGGGCGTTCGGTTTGGCAAAGATGTCACCGGCGCGAGCTATTGCCGCCGTGACGGTTTCGCTAACCCTTTAGCGACGCTTGCGGCGCTGCACATCGCAATCGTGCGGCTTGGCGGGCACATTCGTGGGGGAATGACAGTCCGAAACGTCGTTCAGAATGATGCTGGCCTCTTCCTGATCGACTATGGCTACGAGACAGCGACCGCCTCAAAAGTCGTCCTTGCAGCAGGTCTAGGCAGCGCGGCGCTAGGCGCGCACCTAGGCCTTGCCATTCCGATTAGCCCTTTGCGCGGTCAGATCCTCATAACCGAACGTGTTGAACCCTTCCTGCCTGTGCCGATTCTAGGTTTGGCGCAGTTGCAAGAGGGTACCGTTATGATCGGCACAACGCACGAACATGCGGGCTTAGATGCCGCCGTTACCGCTGATGCCGCGACCTCAATGAGCGCTGAGGCCGTGCGCATGATCCCAGCTTTAGCGATGCTTAAAGTGGTCCGACAATGGGCCGGGCTACGGGTTATGACGCCGGACGGCTATCCGATTTACGCGCAGTCCAAAAGCCATCCAGGCGCCTTCGTAGCAACCTGTCATTCGGGCGTAACCCTGGCAGCCGCTCACGCGACCATGATTGCTGATGGAATCGCGGCCGGCGCTTTTCCCAACGATCTCGCCGCCTTCACGCCAGACCGCTTTTCTAAAACCGATCTCAACTGAGTGCGGCCGGCGCCGCGGCTCGTGCTCTTGCCCCTTTTTTGGAGATTCTAATGTCGGAAATCATACGCATGGACGGAGAGGCCCGCGGGAGCCGCGTCGTCATCCATAATGGTATCGTCTATCTGGCCGGTGTCACGGCCCCGGATCGCGAGCAAGATATTGGCGGTCAAACCACCCAGGTTCTCGATCGTATCGACGCCTATTTGGAGCGCGCAGGCACCGACAAGACCCGCCTGCTTACCGCACAGATCTGGCTTCGTGACATTGAGCGGGATTTTGCCGGGATGAACGCGGTATGGGACCATTGGACTGCTCCCCACGCAAGCCCGACCCGTGCCACTGTCCAGAGCTCAATGGCATCCACACCGACCCTCGTCGAAATTGTCGTCACTGCAGCGCTACCGTGAATATCAAAGAGACCGGATAAATTACCACAGCGCCAACCTGTCCATGACGACCCCGATGCGCCTAAGCTCGCTCAAGATAGCCTCATATCGAGCATGAGCCCTACGAATACACAGGACGATTCTTGGACTTTGACACATGACTGTAACGCTCGCCAAAACTCCCACTCACATAACCAAATAAGGGAGTGAGACGATGAAGAACTGGGGAAAATTGGGAGCGCCCACGCGCGCCATACTCGCGAGTAGCGTCAGTATCGCTACGGTAGCTGGATTTATGATGTCAGCCCCCGCGCTTGCACAAAGCGCTGCTTCTCAGCCTCTGACAGAAGAACAAACGGCAGAAGTCGAAGACATCGTTGTCACCGGCACCCGCGTGATCCGTGACGGATATACAGCTCCTATACCGACAACCGTTCTCGGAGCTGCCGACATTGCGACTAGGGCACCTAGCAACGTCGCCGACTTCGTCAACATTCTCCCCTCACTCGCCAGCAGCGTGAAGCCCACGACCAGCATCGCATCGGTGGGTCCCGGCACGAGCGGCATCAATGCGCTCAACCTTCGAAATCTTGGCGTCAATCGAACGTTGGTACTGCTTGATGGGCAGCGTGTGGGCGCGTCGACCCTTACCGGCTGGGTCGACATCAACCAGTTCCCGCAAGCGCTCATCAAGCGTGTCGACGTTGTTACGGGTGGCGCTTCGGCTGACTGGGGCTCGGACGCTGTCGCAGGCGTGGTCAACTTCGTCCTAGATCGTGACTTTAAGGGCGTGAAAGGCGACGTCCAAGGTGGTGTCACCACTTACGGCGATGATCGCAATTACAAGGCCTCGCTAACTGCAGGCGCCAGCTTCGCCGATGATCGTGGCCACATCCTTCTGAGCGGTGAAATCGCCCATAATGACGGCGTCCGCGGGATCGGTGATCGCAAATGGTACAAAGCGAAAAAGATCTTCTTCAATCCCGCTTATACCGCCACCAATGGCCAACCACAGCTGCTGGTCCGCGAAAACACCGGCTTCGCCACTGTAACCCCTGGCGGCATCATCACATCGGGCCCGCTGCGCGGAACCTATTTTGGGCAAGGTGGGACACCCACCCAGTTCAACTACGGGTCGATCGTCAGCGGTAATTTCATGCAAGGCGGAGACTCGCAATATTCTGACTTTGGAACGACCGGCGATCTCAGCCCTCGCCTGTCGCGTCAAAATGCATTTGGCCGCTTGAGCTTCGACGTTACCGACAACGTCCAGATCTTTGGTCAGCTATCTTATGGCCGCGCGCATAGCCGTGTCGCCTTTAGCGATCAGTTCGTCTTTGGTTCAAGCACGGTGGCTGCCGGCGCGACCTCGACGGTTAGCACCATCGTTATTCAGCCAGACAATGCCTTCATTCCTGCGAGCATTCGTTCGCGTGTGACCGGACCATTTAGCTTGGGCACGACGAATGAGGATCTGGGTCCGATCATTTTGACAACCAACCGTAAGTCGGTTCGCGGCATGATCGGCGCATCGGGTGACTTCGATGCGGTGGGCTCCAACTGGAAGTGGGATGCTTATGCGCAGCGCAGCGTCAGCCGGGTGTATACGGCGGCTCGCACAACCATCACCGCTCGCTACAATCAGGCGATTGATGCTGTGGTCAATCCTGCCACCGGCGCGATCGTCTGCCGCTCGACGCTCACCAATCCGACCAACGGCTGCGTCCCTTACAACATCTTCGGCACCGGCGTGGTGAGCGATGCTGCGCGTAACTATGTCCTAGGCACGGCCTTTGGCCGCACGCGCCTCACGCAAAACGTCCAGGCGTTGACCATGCGCGGCGATCCGTTCTCGACATGGGCAGGCCCTGTTTCGGTCGCCTTTGGTGTCGAGCATCGCAAGGAAGCTGTAAGCGGTAGCAGTGATGCGCTGTCGCCGGCGCGCTCTTATTTTGCAGGCAATTACAACGCCAGCTTTGGTTCCTACAACGTCACCGAAGGCTTCCTGGAGGCTGTGATCCCGCTTGCCAAGGATGCCTCCTTTGCCAAGAGCCTCGACCTCAATGCGGCAGTCCGGGCGACGGATTATAGCACGTCAGGCTATGTGACGACGTGGAAGGCTGGCCTGACCTACAAGCCTATCGATGACATCACGCTGCGTGTGACGCGTTCGCGCGACATTCGTGCGCCCAATCTGTCCGAGCTGTTCCAGTTCAACCAGACAGCGGGCGCCAACGTCACCGATCCATCGCGTGGCAATGCAGCGACAACTGTGTTTTCGGTGACGAGTGGCAATCCGAACCTGAAGCCAGAAAAAGCGGACACTTTTGGCGCAGGCCTGGTTGTTCAGCCGAGTTTCCTCCCCGGCTTCGCGGCCTCGGTCGACTATTATAATATCGACATCAAGGGTGCGATCAGCACGGTCGTTGCTCAGACGCTGGTCAATCAGTGCTTTGCTGGAAACACGCCTCTGTGCGCTCAGATCCAGCGCAATGCCGCCGGCGTGATCACAACGGTGCTGGTTCAGCCGATCAATCTGAGTAAGCAGTTGTCGCGAGGCGTCGACTTTGAAGCCAGCTACCGCCGTGACCTTGCAAACCTGTCTTCGGGGCTGAGCGGCAACCTGACATTGCGTGTTCTCGCGACGCGCTTCATCAAGAACTACTTCAACAATGGCATCAACCGTCCGACCGACACGGTTGGAACGAACAGTCAGAATGGCACTGCGGCGGGCGTTTCTCCGTCCCTACCCCGCTGGCGCTATTTGGCCTCTGTCGGCTGGGACGGCGAGGCTGCGGCTGTGCAGCTCACTGCGCGCGGGTTCAGCTCTGGCAAGCTAAACACTGCTTATATTGAGTGCACGACGGGTTGCCCCACCTCCACAACCGAGCAGATGACGATCGAAAATAATCGCGTTCCCGGTGCGATCTATTTCGACGCCTATGGAAGCTACAAACTGTTCGGCGATGCTGAGGTCTTCGTCGCCGTAGACAATTTCACGAACAAGTCACCGGCGCAGGTAGCCTATGGCCCATCGATCGGCGGCACGCCGATCAGCGTGAACCCTGCACTCTTCGATGTTCTCGGACGTACGTTCCGCGCGGGCTTCCGCTTCAAGATCTAAGATAACTTTCCTCGCCGTCCCGCCTTGAGCGGGACGGCGAGAGTTTCTCTTCGTACGTAGCCCTCCCGATGCGGGCTAGGCTTCCGGCACACTATTCTCGCGCCTATTGAATGCGGTCGAGAATATCCGATGCGACATTTCGGATTATCGCTGCAAATCTTCGAACAAGTTCGGCGTTGCGGTTATCCGCGCTGTAGCACAGCTGGTAATGAAGCGAGATCGCAGGTTCAAAACGACGCACTGTAACCCGGTGCTCAAGCCCGCTGAGCGCCAGGGGATGGACTAGCGAGACCCCTAATCCGCCGGCAACAAACTCACACAAAGTCGATGCCACATTCGACACAAGCAGGATGTTTGGCCGCACGTCATGTGCATCGAGCATCTCACGTACCAGCCTGCCGACGTCTGGCTCAGAAAATGTTACAAACGCGACGTCGCGGAGGTCCTCTGGCCGGACGACCTCACGGCTTGAGAGTGGATGGCCAATAGGCATCACACAAACCAGAGGATGTTCCATAAATGGCTCGCGAACCACGAATGGGTTATCGATGAGGTGGTTCACTAGTCCGATGTCGAGTTTCTTCGTCACGACCCAATCGATCACCCAAGGTGACACGAGAGAGTGGACCGAACAATAAACGTTTGGACGCTCCTCCAAAAAACGCAGCGTCGCACGTGGTATAAAGGATCCTGAAAAAGCTGGCATGCAACCAATCGCCAGTCGCCCCTGCTCTTCGCGCCGAATGGTGTCGATTGCATATCCGACCTGACTGACGCCGGCGAAAATACGGCCAACTTCTTCATAGAGGCGCATCGCATCGGCCGTTGGCACCAGCCGTCCGGTTGATCGATCAAAGAGCTGTAGGCCAGTATCGGCCTCAAGATTCGAGATGAGTTTGCTCATCGCGGATTGAGTGATGTGAAGTTGTTCGGACGCTTTGACGACAGATCCTCGCTCTACGACCGCCTGAAAAGCTTCGACCTGACGGAGGTAAATCTGTCTCGGCATCCTTAACCCTGACGAATAGCCCATGTCGCTAATCGACTTGGACGGAAAGAAAATGGGCGAATAGGCTCATGTGATGCAAGCACATTCGCGCAAAAAAATGCGGCTTAGAAGCGGGTCAAGAGTGACAGAGGCCCAGCCCTGTCTGTTACAGTCTGCCCGCCGATTTGCGGCGCCAAGCAGCGTCGATCTCTGGACGGCCGCCATCAACTTTTTGCTTCCACACAGTGGACAGGCTGATCGTGGAGACGTGAGGTGATGTTCCGCAAGTTAGACGATCGCCCCGGCACTATCACCATTGAGATCGACGGCTTGCCGGTGATCGCCGAGCCCGGCGAGTCTGTTGCAGCGGTTTTGCTGCGCCAACCCACACCGTGGACGCGTCGTAGCGCGGTATCGGGTGCGCCCCGCGCGCCCTATTGCATGATGGGTGTTTGTTTCGAATGTCTCGCTGAAGTGGACGGCGTCGCATCGGTCCAAACCTGCCTGGTTCAGGTAGCCGACGGCATGCGGATCTCGCGTCAGGCGGGCAAACGCAGGATCGTCGCATGAAATCGGTAGATCTTGCCATTATCGGCGCTGGCCCGGCAGGTATGGCCGCGGCCATCACGGCGTCTTCATACGGCTTGACTGTCATCGTCTTCGATGAGCAACCGGCCCCTGGTGGTCAAATTTGGAGATCGGTCGAAACCGCCAGCCGGCGAGATGCCATTCTCGGGCCATCATTCGTCGAAGGACGAGCAATCGCTCAAGCTTTTCGCGCCTCGGGCGTGGTTTATCAACCCGAGGCCAAGATCTGGCATATCGAAGCCGGGTATAGTGTTTATTACAGCCTTGCTGGCGAAGCTCACAGGGTTGACGCCAAGGTTGTCATTCTCGCCACCGGAGCACAGGAACGGCCTGTACCTTTTCGCGGCTGGACGCTTCCTGGCGTTTTGACGGTTGGGGCTGCTCAGATCCTTTTGAAGAATGCGGGCCAGATTCCGCAGGAACCCGTCTGGATAGCCGGGAGCGGGCCTCTACCTCTGCTCTACGCGGTTCAGTTCCTCCAGGCTGGCGGACGGCTAGCGGGCTTTCTCGACACGACGCCGCCCGGCCAATGGCGCCAGGCTATACGACACTTCCCAAGGGCCATCCGAGCATGGCCTGAACTCGTGAAAGGGTTAAAATGGAGCGCCACACTGCGCCGTGCAACCCGCGTGATAAAAGGCGTGGAGGATATTGAGGCTGTCGGCGACGGTTCGCTTAGGCAAATACGCTACCGTAAAAATGGCAGCTGGCACTCCACAGAAACCAGCGTGTTACTCATCCACGAAGGTGTGATCCCGCATATCCACGCTGCCATGTCGCTCGATTGCACAATGACGTGGAATGACGCCCAGGACTGCTTTGCGCCAAAGCTTGACCAGTGGGGTGAAAGCTCTCGTGACAACCTGTTCATTGTAGGCGATGGTGCTGGCATTGCCGGCGCCAAAGCAGCCCTCTTGCGGGGTAAGCTTGCGGCTCTCCGCATTGCAGAGCGACTTGGTCGGCTCGCCAGCGCGAACGCTGTGGTGGTCCGCGATCGGATCGACAAACAATTGGCTCGCGAATTGGCGATACGCCCATTTCTCGATGCGATGTTCAAACCGCGGCCGCAGGTCTTTAGACCAGCGGATGAAGTGATCATATGCCGTTGCGAAGAAGTGACGGCGCAGCAGGTCCGATCGCTCGCCCACATCGGCCGTCCTGGTCCAAGCCAGATAAAAACGGCCACACGGTGTGGCATGGGGCCATGTCAGGGGCGGCAATGCGCCTATACGCTACAGCGCATATTGGCCGTCGAGCAGAACAGATCCCCGCAAGAGGTGGGGTTTCTTCATATCCGTCCGCCACTTAAGCCGGTGACGCTCGGAGAACTTGCTATTCTGGGTAGCACCAAAAGCGCGGCTCATAGCGACGCCACCGAGGTCCACGAATAGCGCATAGTCGTAAGATGTTTGCTCGCTAATGCGTCACTCCTGCAACGGCGGCATCAAGCACCGCCAGGAGCGGCGCCCTCTGCGCGAGCGCGCAATATCGCCTGAACTCGCATGCGAAGGGCTTGTGGCAATGCTCGCCTGTGTCGCGAAACACCTCCGCCCCGCGGATTGAGACGTTAGCGTCGGCGGCCACATTGGGACGCCGCGCTAATTGCCGCCGCATCGAGCGCGTGACGTCGGCATCCTGGAAGCGGACGACAGCGATGTCCGGCCGCCGCCAATCAGGCGCGCTCTCAAGGTGGCGGATGACCGCCTGTGAGATGGTGACGCCACAGCTCCGCATGATCCAAACCTGGGTCGCGATGTCAGCCAGTTGATAGGGTTTGACGCGGGGTGATGCCTTGACCTCAATCGCGCGCCAGCCGCCCTCACCATCGGGCTCGAGGATGTCGACACGGCACAGCACATTATCGTGGAGGAAAGTCGCCTCGAAGATTGGCCTGGGCTTAGCCATTGCGAGCAACTGCGTCGTCCGATCAATTGCTGCCTGCATATCGGGCAAGGCATCGACCATGATCCCGTCAGGATGCGCTAGGAGCGCCTTGTGGCCGACTTGATGCCCAAACTGGAAGCGGGCGAGCGTCTCAGGGTCGAACTGTCCGACATGGCGGCGGTGCACCTGAAGCCACAGCCGCCGCGGACAATGTTCGAAGGCCGCGATCTTCGACTTGGACAGCCGATATTTGGTGGGGCTCTCGCTCATGCTGCGAGCCTCTGAGGCACTGCCCCTTCACAAGCTCCAGACCCCTCGCTGGCAAGCCCGATCAGATAGTCAGCAGCCGCCTGCGCCTTGCTCGCCGCCGTCAGGATTGCGCGCGGATCATCGGCCAGGATCCTAAGCCAGGACGCGACATAAGGCGCATGGTCCGTGCGCGGTTCGCAGCCAAGCTGGAGGTGACCAACCGTGAAGGCTGCACCAAGCTCTGCGACCAGCTCTTCCATCGCATAAGCTTCAGAACCAAAGCGCCCCGTCAGATCCCGATCGAGCCGCGCCTTGGCCCCTGACCAATGGACCAGCTCATGGGAGAGCACGGCATAATAAGCCTCGGCCGATCGGAAGGCACCAAAGGACGGCATCGAGATGAGGTCAGCGTGCGGATCGTAGAAGGCGACGTCCCCGCCTTCCCAGATATCGGCAGGTTGGGCACGGAAGAAGGCCTCAGCCGCCTCGATCCGAGCCGAGGGTGAGAGCCCACTATCAGGTGATGCATAGCCATCGACCTGATCAGCATTGAAGACGTGGAAGGCACGCGCCAGCAGGCGCTGCTTCTCGCCCTCTCCATCCTGGTCTTCGGTCTCCCTCGCATCGATGGGCTTCCACAGCACAACGGTTGTCGCGCGCTCGCCCTTGCGCACCTGCGCGCCCAGCTCTGCCCATTGCCGATAGGTCGCCCAGCGTCCCGAAGCGAAACCCCGACGGCTGGCTTCGGCCCACAGCAGCAAGGTGTTGATCCCGCGATATGGTCGGTTGGTCAACGCATTGGCGGGCGCTCCAATGCCAGCACCCAAATGCCAAGGCATTCGGCACGTCCCCACACCCGCTTCAATCGCAGCGATAATGTCCGCTGTGATCCGTTGATACAGGTCCATCTTCATCCACGCTCTCCGACCATTGCGGGAGAGGTTCGTGGAGGGCGGCGCTAAGTTTACCGGTCGAGCATGAACCTGACAGCTTAGCCCGGTGATATTTTGCTCACACACTTAGTCGCAAAGGGCTCCATACAAAATCTATGTGATGCCAATGCCGTACATATGCACGCCTATCTCATAAAAATTTACTCGTATAATGTAAGCAGCGATTTTGAAAAAATATGAGCTCCATGTCTCAAAAAATCGTCAAATGATAAAACTATCTTTATCAAAATCACTATGGTAGTGACTAGTCACCATATTTTTGAAGAATGATGCCATCCCCGATGCCAAGCCATTGTTACGTTTAAAGGTACGCGCGCCGGCACACTCAGCGAAGTCGGGCCTGACACCCGGTTCATATATGAGGATGGCTGGGCACAGGAGATTGCTTGCGCGCTACCCATCACACAGCGTGAACATTTTTGGCGAAATGGCCTCATTCCTTTTTTCCAGCATCTCGGCCCTGAGGGTTGGCTGCGCGGC
Organism: Sphingomonas crocodyli; assembly: GCF_004005865.1. Lineage (NCBI taxonomy): Bacteria > Pseudomonadati > Pseudomonadota > Alphaproteobacteria > Sphingomonadales > Sphingomonadaceae > Sphingomonas > Sphingomonas crocodyli. Next base: position 1,341,730 of record NZ_SACN01000001.1, on the reverse strand, counting down.
CGCCAGGCACGTGCAGGCGGCACGCCAAACCAAGACGATTTTGGCCTACTCTTAAATTATGGCGCCGACTGCATCGGCGCGGTCGGCATCCTTCCGTTGGACGACATCCATGTCCACCCGCTCGTTGACGCAGATCCAGTTGAAGAAGCAGCAACCGCTCCAGGGCGGACATTGTCAGGCGTCCAGAAAAAGTGGTTGGTCTATCGCACTGCCCAGGGGTGCGTCGCTGCAACTCGGCTAGAGGATCCGGCAACGCATATAGCCAAGTTCAACAGTCCCGACGTCCCGACACTGGTTCTCAACGAGGACCTCTCGCTCCGCCTCGCCCGCGAGGTTCTAGGCACCAGCGAAGTCACCGCCGCGGCAATCGGGCAGGTTGAGGGCGAAGACGGCATTGCTCTTATCGTCGAGCGCTTTGATCGGCTTGGCGATGTCCGGCTGCGGCTGGAGGACTTTGCCCAAATCCTCGAACGCCCTCGAGGCACAACCTTCGAAGGCAAATATCAGGGAAGCTATGAGGAAGCCGCTGACGTCATTGCTCGCTTCTCATCGCGCGCCCTTATCGACCTAGATCGTTTTTTTCGTCTCGTGCTCTTCAATCTCGTCATCGGCAATGCCGACGCGCATTTGAAGAATTTCTCGCTGCTCGAGCGCGATGAGGGGTTGAGGCTTAGCCCTGCCTATGACCTTCTCAATACGCTGGTATATCCGCGCTATGATCGAGTGAGCGCGCTCGAAATTGGCGGCAGCAAGCGTTCCTTCGACACTATCGATCGCGATCTCTTGACGCGGTTCGGGGTTGTGATCGGGCTGCCTCTCAGAGCTGTCCAACGAACAATTGATCAACTCAAGAAGCGAATAACGAGCGCCTCGGCGCTCGCGCTGCCACCCCATATTCAACCTGATGATTTCCGTGCCCGCTATCGGGAGGTGGTCATAGCCAATGCAGAGAGGATGCTCGCATGACCAATTGGCCAATCGACTGGCGTGCCGTCGTCGACGAGGCTGTACGCCGTCGCAAACGCGAGGGCCTGTCTCAGCGCAGCTTGGGTGAACTTGCGGGCGTCAGCGCACCAACGATCAATGCATTTGAACAAGGCGAGATCAATCTGCGCTTCGAACGCATTGTCGCAATCTTGCACGCGCTTGGTATGTTCGTATCGCCCGGCAAAGCGGACGCATTCGACACCTTTATCTACAATGCACGCCGCAAATGGGAGGAGCTTGTCGCTCCCTTGCCTAGTGATGACCCCAGCCGCCAGCCGCTAGGCCATAGCGAACAGGCCTATGAGCTAAATGGTATCAAGGCTCCCGGATCGACGCCGCAGCTACGCCGAGTTCTCGCCGAACTCCCCAAAACATCTGGCTGGTCACCCTTCTGGGTGCCAACCCGCGAGGAACTGCGTCCCTATATCGAAGATGGAATGCTCGAATGCTGGCTCGGCCGCCCAGATCACGACCGAGCATTTCCAGACCCAGCTCACACCGACTTCTGGCGGATCGATCGTAAAGGGCAAGCCTATCTGCATCGCGGCTACCAGGAAGACGGGATGGACAATCTCGAGCCAGGTACGATCTTCGATCTAACCTTGCCTATTTGGCGTACCGCTGAAGTGCTGCTGCACGCAGCCAACCTGGCCTCCGCGCTCGGCGGCAGCGGTGAGACAACGGTTCGCTTCCACGCCCGCTACTCAGGTATCGAAGGCCGCGATTTGATCAATTGGTCGAAGCCGCGGACGCGCATCTACATTGACGGGCGGCACCGTGCACGGTCGTCACAGATCGACCTTGAGGCCTATACGGATGTCGAAAAGATCGAGACCGAACTGGCGGTGGTGATCGCAGAGATCCTAACCCCCTTATACGAGCGCTTTGACGGCTACGAATTAGCACCAGATCTGATTGAGACTGAGATCCGGGACATGCGGCGCCAACCGGGCTTTGGCCGACGCGATCTCTGACCGAAGCACCATCAATGGCTGACCCATCGCGTGGATGGGTACGCCTATTGCCCCAGCACAGTCTCATATCCCTGACCTGAGGAGCGAACCACGATCGTTCGGCTCATCGATGTCGTGTAGATCGCTTTCGTCGTATCCCGATCGGTGAAAGTATATTCACGACCGCTGGTTTGACGGAGCGCATCTCGAAACTTGTGCGCCGCTACAGTCTTGGCGTGCGGCTCGAGACGCGCCACAACCTCTGCCCGCGGGTGCCCAAAGCTGTTCTCATAGCCATTGCTAAAGATCGAACTCGTGGGCGTTAGCGTGTCGGCCCAAACCTTCGATGTCGAGGTCGTCAGACTACCATGATGTCCTGCACGCAGCACATCGATATCGAGCCAGGCCGCAGGGTAGCGGCTCATGATCATATTCTCGGTCGCATGGGTTGCATCACCCGTAATGACCGCCTCGAAATCACCAAGCCGGACCATCACGACGATACTCATCGCATTCTTGCGGCTGGCAGGGTGCTCCACCGCCGCCGCCAAAATCCAGACCTTCGCAGAGCCGCAATTGATGTCAGGGTTAGGCTTGGCCTGCGCGTCGAAATATTCGGCCGTTAGGCGCTTCGCCTTTGCCGGAGTGGCATTGAGCCAATCGTATAATTCCTTGTCCGCATAGTCCGCGCGATCGGCCACATACCAAGCTTGCCCGATCGAGATCTCATCGAGCACCTCAGGCAGAAGATTATAATGGTCGGCGTCAGGATGTGTGACGATCAGATAGTCGATATCGCCTCCCACGGGCTCAATCTGCTTCCAAAGATAGTCGCGAACGTCGTCGGGCGATCGCCCGCTCAGCGATCCGCTGTCTATCAAGATGGTCGAGCCGTTGGGGCAAACAATCAGCGTGCCATCGCCCTGACCGACGTCCATGAAATGGATCGAAAGCGGTCTCGTGGCAGCGAGTGCCGCGGGAGAAGCGAGCCGAGCCGTCCAACTTTTGCTGACATAGCCCTCTACCCCGTTGGAGAGGCGAACCCGGTAAAAATAGGGAACACTGTCGAGAAGCTCTGCATTCTCACCGGGCAACAGCGTGCCAACGCGACGAGAAGGAGGGCCAAGCGGCTCTTCGCGGACAGCGACATTGGAGCGGACCCGCTCGGAGGGACGGATCTTCTCCTGTGCAAATGCACTCGCGGGCAACAGCAGGGTGAAGGCGGTTAGGACAACGATAAAACGTCGCAGCGTCGCCTGATATGAACCTTTCCAAGACATCCTACCCTCCCCCGACAAGATTTCACCCTTGATCATTTGCCCCCTCGCTTGGGGAGGTGCCCTCCGGCTCAGTCGGCGCTGGCTTGAAGTCCGCGGGCCGATTGATCGGATTATAGCCTTTGGCCATTCGCTCGATCACCGAGTGGTGAGCCAAAGCGCCTTCAGCAATTTTGCGCGGCTCAGCACGTGGCAGATAATAGCCTCCGCCCGTAACCTTCTCTGGGAAGCGCTTCCACTTGCGTCGCTTGGGAAGATATTCGAGCGGCCACCAGGCAGCGGTCATAGAATTGTGAATGGGGCCATGCGCGTCGGGTGCCACATACATATGCTTGCCACCGGGCAAGGAGGCGCCTTCCGCTAGGTGGCGGAACATAGCTTCGTTGATTTCGAGCCCATATTTCTGGGCCTCACGCGCCATCCAGATCAGGGGAAATTTCGCGACCTGACTCTCAGCTTCAGCCCAACCGCCACCAACATCGCAATGATCGCCAGCAAACCAGACCGTCTGCTGGTCCTGCGGGCCTTCGGCAGGCGCGAAGGGATCGGGCTTGAAGTCCTGGCCAGGCGTCCAATTGTAGAGCCGGAACATACGACGACGCTCATCGATCGCTGCCGCTTGGCGAAACACGCGAACGCTTGGATTGGACTTGGTGTAAGGAAGGTAGGATTGGCTCGGCAGTCGCAATAAGCCTGGGCGAACAAAGACCGAGGCCACCGTATCCCACACGCCGACAAAATGGATCGGCACCCGCCTCCCGCCAATCACCCGCCGGAATTGCCAAGCGACGTCGAGACTGTCCTCACGATCCGCCTTTTTATAGGCTTTGAGCGCATATTCGGCGAGGTTACGCTGGTCCGGATCGAGCAGACCGAGCAGGTGGATCATCCCGGCAACTGCGCGTGCGGTATAGGCACCACGACTGAAACCAAACAGGAAGATCCGATCTCCAGGCTGGTAGGTCTCAATCAAGTAGCAATAAGCCGCGAGCATGTTGGCATCGAGCCCCCACCCCGTCGCTAAGCCGAAAGTCGCGACCGCGCTTTGCATAGCGGGGCTCCAGTCGCTGATCAGCGGCACGGTTCCTATTCCGGGATGATAGAAGACACGCTGGTGCTCACTGCGATCAAGGCAGCGATATAGCTTCACTACGTTGGTCAAGTTATCCTTGACCTCATTACTCGTACCATCGAGCAGCAGGATGAGATTACGCGGCATCGTCTTCCCCCCGGCATTAAGGCACCATCATTTGGCCAAACGGTCAAGACGTTCCTAAACCGGAATGAACCGATTCATCCGTTAGAATTACCTTTAGCAAGATCCCCACATGACCTTTTCAGCCACAATCGGGCCGCAAGCACATGGCCATCGATTGAATGACAAATAATTTGGCGCGTTATGTGAACCTTATGCCTCGGCTCGACGACAAGATTATTGCGGCCGCTCCTCTGCCACTCTGAGGTCGCGCAACTTAGTCAGGATCTCGAACCAGCGCTTCACGCCCTCAATATCCCCCGCCTGCCCTAGTTCGAAGATGCGGACACCGACAAAGGAAAGTGCCTTGTCGCCATGCGTCTTCTTGATCGCGAGAGCTTCGGCCCATCGCTCTTGATCGGGCGTCATCCGATGGACTTGGCGCCAAGTGCGCTGCATTTCGCGAATTTGCCTCTGAGGTCGCTACACGGGACTGCCTGAAGAGCCGTCCCTGCTGAGAGGGAGGTCACCGTGATAAAACTTGGAAAATGGCGCAGCCTCATCGCTTTCTCCAATGTATGACCCTGCGGTCAGACAAGCATCCTGCAGTCGGCAATACAAGGGCGCCCAACCGAGATCTCATGCGCCGGCCGCGACGGTCTAATGACCTTGGCTTGCTCGCCGCCGTCGTGCCGGGCAGAAAGCGCGCGGTTGCGGAGGGTTTGCAATGCTTGGCCAACCCCAACGTTGGGGCTCTACCCTGGTTTATGGGTTCGCCCATTTCGGCAAGAGCCTGCTGTGGTATTCGAGCGAGATACTCTTCGCCTTCTTCCTAACCGAGCTAGCTGGCTTACGAGCGTCGCAAATGGGCGTAGTCCTCGCTGCGGGATTTGTCGCCAGCGCGTTCATCGATCTGGCCGTCGCGCTGACGCTCAGACAATGGCTCGTCGCCTCTGGCACCGCCGGCCGACTGCAGCTTGCAGGGTCAGCGATCAGCTCGCTCATGCTCGGTGCTGTATTTGCCGGCGCCTGGCTCCCGGCAGATATACGGTATGGCTATGCGCTCATCGCAGGCGTCGCATTCAGGGTCGCTTATGCTCTGTATGACATCCCGCAAAACGCATTGATGTCGCTTGCCACAACGGACGCCGCGAGCCGCCGAAGCGTTGCCTCGACGCGCATCTGGTTTAGCGGCGGAGCGACGCTCACGATCGCCGCGGTGATCGGGCCCATGATTGCGAGCTCCAAGCGCTCTGAAGGTGCATCGCTGCTGGTCTTGTTATCCGCAGCCTTTGCGGTGGTCGCGGTGATCAGCGCCTTCATGCTCTCGCGCTACTTGTCGGCCCCCAAAGACACTATGATTGAAGAACGCTCGGTCCGCCGCTGGCATCCAACGGCGGAGTTCTGGCTGATCATCTCCATGTCCTTTGCGACAACGATTTTCACGCCCGCTTTTGCCAAGCTCGTCCCCTATGTGGCCGACCAAGCGCGCGGAGCAGGCCTGTGGGGGAGCCTCACAATCGCGATGATGGCGGTCGGGATCATGGGCGGACAACCATTATGGCTGCGCATGCATCGCCATATGTCGAGCGGCCTCGTCCTGATCGCAGCCTCCGTGGCGCAGATCGGATCGTTGATTGTCTTTTGGTCGGCAGGTCCGACGACCTCTGTCCTATCGGCGGTGGCCGCTATCGGATTTGGCCTCGGCAATGGCGGTGTCGGCATGGTGATGTGGGCGGCGCTCAGCGACGTGGTCGCGCGCTCGGCTCCAGGAAGTGCCGGGGTCGCTTATGGACTATTCCTAGCCTCCAATAAGATTGGGCTCGCGCTTGGCGGCGGCGTCATTGCCGTCGCCCTCGCCGGCGTGTCTCTCGACGATTTCCGCGATCTGACCTTGTTGATGCTTATGGCGGCAATTCCAGCCGTAGGGGCGATATGCCTCATCGCAAGCGGCATGCTGTTCCGGATCGTTCGCCCGGCACGATCTTGAAGCGCGGGCGGCCGATATCTCTAACTTACGGCTGAGGCACTGCCCCCCGGGAGGCAGCAATGGGAGCACGCAACCCTTGCGGTGCAAAGAAGGTCGCGCGCAGCGGGAGCATGGCTGCCCCTATAGCCGCGGCGTCTGACTGGACCTCGCCTGGCACCAGGCGCGCGATCGGGCGGGCGACGGAGCGCCGGCGTTGGTCGAACATTTCCAACTTCGCCGCCAATCGCCTGGCCAGATCCACCGGGATCAGGCCGCCCAAAACGATGGCATCAAGATCGAGGATAGCCGCCGCATTTGAGACGATGATCGAAACGGAATCATGCACCCGGGTTATCCACTCCTCGATCGCCGGCCATGACGGGTCATAATGGGTGACAAGCTCATCCACCGTCTCGAAACTCGCTCCGTCCCGCGCGACGAGTATCCGCAAGAGCTCGAGATTAGGGAACGGATAGATATTGGGCGGCAAGCCGCCAGCAAACTCGCCGGCATTGCCATAGCGCCCTCGCCACAATTCACCGTTCAACATGAGGCCGCCGCCAACGCCGGAACTCAAATAGAGATAAGCAAAGCTTGGCGCCCAACGCCCTACGCCCAGCATGCCCTCTGCCAAGGTCGCCGCATTGCCGTCATTCTCGGCGAAAACAGCACAACCGAGCCTGGCGCCCAGAACCTGCTGCACGTCGATCCCAGCCCATTCCTCCAAATAGCTCGGGGTATTGAAGGACCGCTCGTCAATGAACGAACCAGCGATACTCAGCCCTAAGCCGGCAAAGACACCGCGTCGATCCTGATCGCCGGAGTAGCCACGCAAACCCTCTTCGATCCAAGCCGCGACATTCTCCACGCCCATGCTGCGCGGATGCGCCTTGCTCTGGTCAACAATATCCCCTGCAAAGTTCATCACCACCATCGCCGCCGTACCCGCGGTGATCGAAACGCCGACCGAATGCGCGAACTCGCCAGCCAATTTGAGCGCAGATGTTCGATAGCCCTTGGTGCCACTGACCTTTTCACCCGAGACGATCATCTCGCGATCCGACAATCCACCTACGATGCGTGAAATTGACTGCTGGGTGAGATCCAAAGCATTGACGAGATCGCCCTGCGTGGTGCCGCCGCCCCGAAACAAGACATCGAGAACGCCGCGTTCGCTGTTCATCAATCGCCCGAAAGATGGATCATTCTCAGACATTTCGTCGGCTTATCTCCTGCCCAAAGCGCGTGATCGCACCTGCCGCATGTGGATACAACCGCGCCAGGAAGAGAATATGTCATCAAATATACTCATTGAGAGTGCATTTGCGCGTTGTTGGTGGCATGATCGCCGCCAAGCGGACTTGCGACGAGTGATTTCGGCGCATCCATACCGCGCAACAGGAGGATCAGGTGGCTAGGAATCGCTCGAATATTTTGCGTTTCGCGAGCTCGGCATGTTCGGCCGCGTTCATCGTCATGGCGTTCGGAGCACCGAGCTATGCACAAGACGTCGCGCCAGAAGCCGGGACAGACATCAATGACATTGTCGTCACCGCAACGCGGCGCGCCGAACCGTTGCAGAAGGTTCCGATCGCGATCTCGGTCGTCGGCGGAGATCTTCTGCGCTCGGAAAATCGAGCGGGCTTGCAAAGCATTTCGGCGATCGTCCCGTCACTGAACTTTCGCAACACCGCATCGGCCAAGGATCAGGCACTCTTCATCCGTGGCTTGGGCACAGTCTCGACCTCGCCTGGCGTAGAGCCCACGGTCTCGACCGTGATCGACGGCGTTGTTCTGGCTCGCCAAGGCCAGGCCAGCATGGATCTGATGGATATCGATCATATCGAAGTTCTGCGCGGCCCCCAGGGCACGCTCTTTGGTAAGAATGCGTCGGTTGGCGCGGTCAATATCGTCACCCGCGCGCCCGGTGACGCGTTCCACGGTTTTGCAGATATCGGCTATTATACGGGCGGCGATGAGTGGCGGCTGCGTGCTGGCGTCTCGGGCCCGCTGGCTGGCGACAAGGTCGCCTTCAGCCTGACGGGCGCTTATTCGCATTTCAACGGCAACGTCACCAACGTCTTCAACAACAAGACCGTCAATGGCTTTCGCAATGCAGGCGTTCGCGGCAAGCTCCAGTTCACGCCGAGCGAAGATCTGAAAATCACGCTGATCGGCGACTATGCCGATGCGAAATCCACCACGCCGCAAGGCGTCGTGTCGTCGACCACTTTGGTCGCCTATCCGACGAATGTCGTGACCAACTTCCCGGCCTTTGCGTCAGCTTTGGCACCGGTCGTTCCCCGCGCCGACAATCGTGCGATCAACAGCAATTACTCTACCTTTGCCAAGGACAAGAACCGGGGGATCTCGCTTCAAGCCGATTGGAGCCTGGGCGACTATACCGTCACGTCCATCACCGCATGGCGGGGCTGGAAAAATGACCAGGCACAGGATCAGGATCGCCTGCCCGCTGCCACCACCGCTTTTCCCCAGCAGCACGACATCGGCAATCTCGACTTCGATCAATATTCGCAGGAGCTGAGGCTTGCATCGCCCAAGGGCCAATTTATCGACTATCAGGTCGGGCTCTTCTTCTTCCAGGGCGACGACAAGGAGCGCTATCAGCGCATCACGACGCTCGCCACAGGCGCCAGCTTTCTAGGCGTTGCGAATTATAGTGTGAAGAACAAGAGCTATGCGGGCTTCGGTGAAGCCAATCTCCACTTCACCGATCAGTTTCGCGCGACGCTCGGCGCACGCCTGACGCGCGACAAGCTGCGTTATTCCTTCGTCCGGACCTCGACCTCGCCCACAGCGGTTGCGGGCATCCAGACTGCATTTACAGCGGGCGGAAATACGAGCGACACCGGCTTTTCGGGTCGCGCAGGGCTCCAATATGACCTCGCACCGAGCGCGATGGCCTATTTCACTTATGGCCGCGGCTATAAGGGACCGGCCTATAATGTCGCTTTCAGCATGCTGCCGCAGGACACGATGGCGCTGAAACCGGAAACCTCCAACTCCTACGAAGTCGGCATAAAATCGCGCTTCCTCGACAATATGCTGCGCGTGAACATCGCGGGCTTCCTCGACAAGTTCAAAAATTATCAGGTCAATTTCTTCGACACGTTCAACGGGTCGCCTGTCACCCGCCTCGTCAATGCGGGCCGCGTGTCCACCCGCGGTGTCGAGCTTGACGTTGACTTTCAGCCCACGCGAGCACTCACGCTTTCGGCTGGCGGCGCTTATACCAAGGCACGCGTCGACAATTTCATTTGCCCTGCGGGCGCCAATGCATCCTGTCAGATCAATGGCCGGCCGCTTCCTTATGCGCCCAGGTGGAAGGGCAATGTCCGGGCAAGCTATGAGCTGCCCGTGAGCGACGCTCTCTCCATCCGACTGACCACCGATGCCAATGCGCAGAGCAAGGTTCAGTATAGCATCAACCAAACTCCAACGACCGAGCAGAGCGCCTTTGGGATCTGGAATGCGTCGCTTGGGTTGATCGGCAAGGATCGGTGGGAGCTCAACCTGGTCGTGAAGAACATCACGGATAAGTCCTACTCGACTAACCTTGGGACATTTGGTCAGGGCGTGGTTCGCTTCGTGCCCCGCGATGATCGCCGCTACGTCGGCGCCAATTTCCACCTGAGCTACTGAGGCAAAATATCGGAGCCGCGAACCGGCTCATGTTCGACCATATGGCTCCCCCTCAAATGGGGGAGCCAAGCAGCGAAGAACCCTTTGTGTATGACCAAGCTTTCGACCGATCGACGCCATTTTCTTGAATTGATGGCCGCCGGCGCAACCGCGATCGTCGGGGCATCCAACCCCGCACAAGCTGCGCGTGGCCCTTATCCGCCCGATGTCGGCTCCAAATTCTATGCAGATGGTCGGGTTCACCCCTTTGCCGGCAACACCGTCATTTGCCACGTGCCGCAGCAAGGAGAGCATGCAGCCTGCTTTGACGCGCTGTTGGATATTTATCGGGAAGCGCCAAAGCATGCTTTCCTCCGCAAAGTCGCTCTGCTTCCTCCATCAAGCTATCACATGACAGTCTTTGGCGGCGCCAATGACCGTCCCCGACTGCCAAAGTCATGGCCGGCCGACTTGTCGCTCGACATGCCGATGGCGCAATGTACCGAGATCCTCACCGAACGGCTCAAAACCGCGCGCATTGATTGTCGCGTGCCGATCAAGATGCGGGTTGATCCATCGCAGGACCCAACCAATGGTGCGCCCCTCACCCTGCGCCTCCTGCCGGCAGATGCCGCCGAACATAGCAAACTCGCCGAGCTGCGCCGCGCAATTGCCGACGCGACCAAGATCCCGCTCCCGGCCCCTGACACATATCGTTTCCACATTTCGCTCGGCTATTTCATCGCCTGGCTGAACGCCGCGGAAGAGGCCTCTTTCATCACGACATTCAATCGGTGGGCCCATGAGCTTGCCGCGAAGTCACCGGTGATCACCCTGGGTGCGCCAGAATTCTGCACCTTCCATGACATGTTTGCCTTTCACCGCATTCTCTATCTGGCAGCGCAAACTGGCCCAGCTCAGAAGTGAAGCGAGCACGAGCTTGCGCGGTGGGCTAGCAGATCACCCAACCATTCTTACGGCCCAGAGCATAATGACGACGGTCGCACAGTGACGTCGCAGGGAGAGGAAAAGGCCATGCAGCTGAACGTCGAACCTGTCTCATCGTCAGACCCGGTCGTCGCCAACGATCCCCCGGCCGATGGCATCGACGCGCCTGACCTGCGCCTGTTCGTTTTTGCGCTCTTTTTCGTATTTGGCGGCATCACCAGCCTGAACGATGTGATCATCCCCAAGCTGAAGGACCTGTTCACGCTCAGCTACGCCCAAGCGATGCTGGTTCAATCAGCCTTTTTTGCTGCCTATTTTCTCATCTCATTACCGGCCGCCGCCATCGTTCGACGCGTCGGCTATATGGTCACTGCAGCCATAGGCCTGGTCACTATGACGGCTGGCTGCCTGCTGTTCGTGCCCGCCGCAGCATCTGCGACATTCGGCATATTCCTGCTGGCATTGTTCGTCCTGGCAGCCGGCATCACGACTGTGCAGGTCGTCGCCAATCCGCTGATCTCGCTGCTTGGGCCGCCTCGAACGGCCAGCAGTCGACTAACCTTCGCGCAGGCCTTCAATTCGCTCGGCACGACCCTTTTCCCGATCATCGGGTCGATGCTCATCCTCGGATCGCTCGCTAAAATTGATCCCTCAGCACTCAAGGGTCCAGCGCTCGACGCGTATCGCGCCGCCGAAGCCCAGGTGGTCGTCCACACTTATCTCGGCCTTGCCGTCGCCATTCTCACCGTGGCGGCCATCGTGTGGGCACGACGCGGTCGATTGGCCACCACAATCGCGGACGACGCACCGATCCTGCGCGCCTTCAACCTGCTCAAACAACCAAGGTTCGCGTTCGGCGCGCTTTCGATCTTCCTTTATGTCGGCGCTGAGGTCGCCATCGGTTCGCTCATCGTCAGCTATCTGACCCAGACCGATACGCTCAACCTGTCACAAGAAGCCGCTGGAACCTATGTCGCCTTCTATTGGGGCGGCGCGATGCTCGGGCGCTTTGCCGGCTCTGCCCTGCTCAGGGTCTTGGATCCAGGCAAGGTGCTCGCCGGGGTCGCCACCGCCTCCATCGCGCTGATCCTTATCTCGGCCAACAGCATCGGCGCGGTGTCCGGATGGTCGCTTCTCGCAATCGGGCTCATGAACTCGATCATGTTCCCAACGATCTTCACCTTGGCGAGCACCGGGCTTGGCAAACGTGCCGCCGAAGGGTCGGGCGTGATCTGCATGGCGATCGTGGGTGGCGCCATCATCCCGCCGCTCACGGGGCAGCTTGCCGATTTGGCGGGGCTGAGAATGAGCCTTCTCATCCCAGCACTCTGCTATGTCGCGATCGCGGCCTTCGGTTTTCTCACGCGCCGTCGCCTTGCTTGAAGACGTCCGTGCGATGATAAGCGAGATAAGCGGCCTGCTCAGCACTGAACCCGCCGACATTGACGATCGCATCGAAACCCCAAGCTGCCCACACGTCGCTCGGCAGCCTTATGGACTTCAGAACGGTGCCATCATCCATAAAGCTGATCAGGCCACGATCGAAGAGCTTGTCCACATGGGGCGATAGAAGCAGCCCGTTACAACCATCGAGCTTCTCCAGATCCGAACAATGCCGCCAGGGCTTGATGTGGCTGGCGATAAGGAATTGCGGATCTGAGACGCCGGTCAGCCGACACGCAGTTTCATTGAGCCGAACATTGGATCGAAAGATGCCCTGCCCTCGGCGCGATAGGATCAGTTGCTCCTTTTGGGTGGGGCCGATGTCGGTTCGCCCTTGCAACGCCTGTTGGGCAACCTCGTCCCCTGCCTGCACCGCATCGTCAGACGGTTCTCCATTCACAAAGGCCGCAATCGAAAGACCAAGTTTGTCGAGAATGATCGCTGCGAATGGCTCAGAGATCTCCGCCAGATAGACGCCTTGATTGCCATTGCCGTTGGCTTGAAGCGGCGCATATTTCGGCTCGAGATGGGCTGCGAGTTCGGCAATGAAGTCCTTGGGCTTCACCGGTGTTTCGGCAAGCTGGAACTCCACCGGCACGAACCAGCCATCGTCTGACCATTGGTCACCAATGCTGCCAAAATTGGGCTTACCTGCGGACTCAGCGGGCCCCTGTGCGACACCGACGGCTTTGATCATCGTGTCGCAGAACGAGAGGATCAGATCGCCGGCCTCAACCTGCGCCATATTGTCGTAGAATGGATTACGCCGACCCGCCTTATTGCGCTTGGGCGACCATAGAAACCCGCCCTGCACCTCATGCTTGTAGGTCTGGTTCTGATTGACCCACCAATAGCGCATCCGCTCTTCCCCATCTGCTTAGGTCCCGCATATGCGAGCTAGCCGACTTTGTCGCCGCGTGCGTGCGGCCAAGGCGGTGGATGTAGAAGCCTCTCGAACGACAACCTTAGCCGCACGCCCCTCGGTGTTGTGCTCTCTGCCCCTGCCGCTCAAGCCGGCGGGTGCCCGTGTGGCACTTGAAGCTCGAGGATTTCGAGAGGGCGGGCGAGCAAATCGGGTTGGAGCACCGTGTCGAGATGCTCGCGTGTCATCAGCCCACGGCTTAGAATGATGTCATAGACCCCCTGCCCTGAACTATGCGCTTCGACCGCCACTTCGGTTGCAAATTGGTAGCCAATATAGGGATTGAGCGCGGTCACGATCCCGATCGATCGCTCGACCTGGGCCCTCAAGGGCTCACGATTGGCGGTGATGCCGCGCACGCAGTTTCGCTCGAGGGTGAGGCACGCCGCCGTCAGATGCGATAGGCTTCGCTCCAAACTGTGGAAGATGATCGGCTCGAATGCATTGAGCTGCAATTGCCCTGCTTCGGCCGCCATCGTGATCGTGATGTCATTGCCAATGACTTCGAAGGCGACCTGATTGACGACCTCTGGAATGACCGGATTGACCTTACCCGGCATGATGGATGAGCCGGCCTGGCGAGGCGGAAGATTGATCTCATTGAAACCAGAGCGAGGTCCTGAGGACAGCAGGCGTAGATCGTTGCAGACTTTGGACAGCTTAACGGCGATCCGCTTTAGAACGCCCGATAGCTGGACGAAGGCTCCGCAATCCTGGGTCGCTTCGATCAGATTAGGCGCGGTGATCAGATCTTCGCCGACAATGTTCGAGAGCCGCTCGCGCACCAGCGCGGCATAACGGGGGTGCGAGGTAATACCCGTCCCGATCGCCGTACCACCCAGGTTGATCTCTTTGATCAATAGGGACGCTTCAGCAAGCCGAGCCTCATCCTCGGCAAGCATCAAGGCATAGGTGCCAAATTCCTGCCCCAAGGTCATTGGCACGGCATCTTGGAGCTGGGTACGCCCCATCTTGAGAATATCGGCAAACTCATCCGCCTTGTCAGCAAAAGCCGAACGCAGGATCGCCATTGCGCTCAGAAGGCGCTTAATGGCCGAGAGGGCTGCAAGCTTGAGAGCTGTCGGATAGACGTCATTGGTCGATTGCCCGCAATTGACGTGCTCATTCGGGTGAAGCTCGGCATAGGTGCCGCGCTCGAAACCCAAAAGTTCGAGCGCACGGTTTGCGATAACCTCATTAGCGTTCATGTTCGTCGAGGTACCCGCCCCGCCCTGGATCGGATCGACGATGAATTGGTCGTGGAGGGCGCCAGCGCGGATCTCATGGCAGGCCGCCACGATGGCGGCACAGCGATCTCCATCAAGCCGCCCTAACTCAAAATTGGCCTGGGCTGCTGCCTCTTTAATGGCTGCAAGCGCAATGATGAGATCGGGAGACCGCGCGATCGTAGTCCCGGTTATCGGAAAATTCTCAACGGCGCGCAGCGAATGGATCCCATAATAAGCGCTGAGAGGGATCGGCATATCGCCAATGAGGTCGTGCTCAAGGCGCGTCTTCTTTCGCATTTGGGTCATGCGCTGGCTCCTGGTCTGCTGGGAAAGGGAACGTGGTTTTCCATGTTCAATGGCAAGCGAGTGCACTCGCGCCTTGCGAGCGCACGGATCTATCCAGGTAAGATGGCCGGCACAGGCGGCTGCACGACCAAGGCTGAAGACTATTCCCGCCTTGGTCGCTCAGTTCATGCCGCGATTTCACCGACGACGCGGATACGCACCCGGCGGGCGTCACCTGGCAGATAGGATAGTGGCATATCTTCCATATCGACGACCTTGAGGCTGCCAGGCGCAGCCCCCGCTGCGAGCGCACGCCCCTCGGCATCCTCTCGCGCCGTGTGGATCGCTTGTTCGCGGCTGAGGTTTGAAAAGATCTGATCGACTTCGCCACTCGCCTGCGCGATCGCAGCACCAACCGCATTGGCAACGGCATGATGCTCGACGCGAATGACCTCGGCACAACCTTCGACATGATCAGGGATCAGGAAACTCCCGCCACCCACCGCCAGGAGCTTCACATCTCCTGCTTCGGTTTTCATGCGATCGACGCCTTCTGCGATCATATTGCCCATGCGCTCTAGCGTCCTGGCCACGAGCTCTGGTGCCAAGTGTTTCACTAGCGAACGGTCACCCAGATCAATTCGCCCTGCAGCACATGCAATGTCTGTCGAGGTCAACGTGTCCCCGCCGAAGACGAGCCCCTTTTCCACGAGACGGAACCCAACGCTCTTCGGCCCGATACGCGCACCATCTGTGCTGATTTCGGTACCACCGCCCAGTGCGATCGACAGAAGGTCTGGCATGCGGAACAAGGTCCGCACCCCACCAATATCGACCGCCGAATTGGCTTCGCGCGGAAAGCCGCTCGTCAGATAGCCAATGTCGCTGGTGGTCCCACCGACATCGACCACGACCGCATCTTCCAGTCCCGATAAGAAGGCTGCACCGCGCATGCTGTTGGTGGGCCCTGAGGCAAAGCACCAGACCGGATAGCGCATCGCCATTGTCGCGGGCATGATCGTGCCGTCATTCTGGGTCAGGAAAAACGGCGCTTCGATACCGCTCTCGCGCATCGCTTCACCAAAGGCAGCTACGGTCTTGCGCGCCAATTGCTGAAGGCTCGCATTCAACACCGCCACATTCTCACGCTCGAGCAGACCAATGCGCCCGAGTTGGTGTGACAGGGTGATGCTAGCGCCTGGCATTTCGGCCGCGATGATCTCTTCGGCCTCTTTCTCAAACGCATTGGTGAGCGGCGAAAAAACGCTCGTGATCGCGACGGACTGCAGTCCTGCATCCGCCATCCGCCTCGCCGCATCGCGGATCGCTACACGATCGAGATCGACAATCGGGCGCCCATCATATTCGTGACCACCTGCAACCATATGCGCCTGCCCACGAACTTCGGCGACCAGGTCAGACGGCCAGGCTGAAAATGGCGGCACACTCGCGCTTGCCGGAAGACCGATACGCAAAGCACCGACCTTTTCGAGTGCACGTCGCTCGATCACAGCATTGGTGAAATGGGTGGTTCCGATCACGACAGCCGAGATCGCACTGCGCTCACATCCCGTCTGATCGAGCAGCTTGGAAAGCGCAGTCCGCACACCACTCAAAACGTCAGCGGTCGTGCCCGTCTTCACCGCCCCGAGAACACGGCTTCCATCGATCAAAACGGCGTCTGTATGAGTGCCGCCAACGTCAATACCGATGCGGCTCATTGGCCCTGCTCCTCGAAGACGGTGATATAATCGGTGTCATGGCCAAAGGCGCGTGGCCCGACATGGGCGATGCCTTTGGGCGTGCGCAGGACAGGCGACGCAGGAAGTGCGACAACGCTCACCCGCTGGCCGTAGCGCAGGCTTTCGGTACCGATGGCCTCGCCAGATTCGGTGTCGAGCAAACAGATGAGATCGGGTGTCGTCACGACGATCTTGCCGTCGCGCCACCCGACAGCGAACTCATTTTGAAAGGCGACATCAAAGACGGCCCCGCGGTCATCCCCTATGCCCTCGACCCGCGTTGTACCGCGTAAGAAACCCTCGGTGGCTTGCCGCTGCACATCGGCAACCTTGCCCCGGAAGAGAAGCTTCCCCTTGGCAGCCACAAGCGCTGCTGCAACAGGATCCTCATGCGCGGCTCGAGCCCGGCGCACCTCTTGCCCCAAAGCGATGGCCTGGCTCGTCGTGTTCGGGATCGCATAAGCCTTAACTTCGGCGCCGGTGCGCGGCGCCTTGCAGGTGGCGGCCACCGAACCAAGCTCGGCGCAGACCTTGCGGCTAAGCCGTTCGAGCCATTTCCAACTGGCGGCCCGGGTCACCACAATCTCATTGTCGCGAATGTCCGCAATGCTGAGCGGCGACATGGGTAAGTCGGCAATGGCGAAGCTGTTCATTTGCGCTTCGGGGAAAGCACGCCCCATCGCATCGGCATCGACCACCGGAAGCCCGGTCACCGCGCCGACGAGAAGCGGCTGGAACGCATTTCCACCGCCAACCTCCATCGTCATCACGGCCGAAAAGCGTCGCCCCAGAAAGTCTTCCATCGCCCGCAGCGCCTTTGCGCCAATCTCAGCATCAGCGAGCCGCTCCTGTCCAACGAGCGGCGATCCCATCATCGTGACCACGGCTACGAGATCATCGTCGGCAAGGTCCGACGGGTCCATCAGCTTGACTCGAACCCCATCGGCGTAGAGATTTTGGAGATTAATCTGGAAGATATAGGGAGCTCCTCCGCCCCCGCTGCCAAGGATTGATGCCCCTGTCGCCAATGACTCCAACTCATCCTGCTCAATCTGTCTCATTAACGGGTCCCAGTTCGATTGTGGGCGCGACCCTGCCCTTGCAGGAGCGGGAGGGCTATGCGGGCGAGCACTTACATCGCTCGCGAGTGGCCTTCGTCACGATCGGCCAAGCTCCTAGGCCCGATGTCGTGCACGACTTGCTCGAGATGCTCGATGGCGATGCTGATTATGAGCAATTCGGTGCGCTGGACGGTCTGACACGCAGCGAAGTCGAAGCGCACCGAGCGCGCGGTGATACGGCCGCACTCTACACCCGCCTTGCTGACGGCTCGCATGTTGAGGTCGATGGTGGCTTCATCGTCGAGCGGCTCAGAGCCCTGATGAAGCAGCTAGACGGCGAGGGCTACGACCTCATCGTCCTGATCTCGACGGGTATCTACGAACCCTTCGCAATGCGCACACCACTCGTCCACGGCGAACGCGCCGTCAGCGCGTGGATTGCGGCCTTGACCGTGGGCGATTGCCGCATCGGCGTGGTCTATCCGCTGCCGGGTCAGTCGGACATGTCCCACGGCACACTCATTCAAAGCGCGCGGGCGGTGGCCGCAACCGGCGATACGGCACGCCTGGAAGATGCCGCCGCCCATCTGGGTGACGCCGACCTCATCCTCATGCATTCGGTTGGCTATGACGATGCCAGCGCTCGGCAGATCGGCGCGGTCACGGGCAAATTGGTCGTTACAGCCCGGCGTATCATCGGCGGTGCAGCACGCCTGCATCTGTCGGAAATGGCGGGCGTCTCGCAATCCGGCGCGATGCCAGCACTGAAAGGTGAAGCGCTTATCGAGCGGCTGCCATCACCTGCAATCCCGCTCACTCAACGCGAACGCCAAGTTCTTTGCCACGTCCTCGAAGGCAAAGCGAACAAGTCGATTGGTCGGCTGCTCGGCATTAGCCACCGGACCGTGGAAATCCATCGTTCGCGAGCCATGAACAAATTGTCTGCGACATCGCCGACCGAACTCATCCGCCGCGCCCTCATCCTCGATCGCTCGGCAAGCTAGGCTCGGGACGCAAAATAAGTGCCGGCACGCATAAGTGGCGGCACGTATATAATGGCTGAACTGCGCGGCTTACCACTGATCAACGCCCTTCTTGGAGCCGATCATGTCAGTCCGCGTTGCCTTTGTTACTATCGGACAATCGCCACGCAGCGACATGTTGCCGGAGATCCTGGCGCATTGCTCAGTAGCCTTTGAAGCCATCGAACGCGGCGCCCTCGACGGGCTAGATGATGCTCAGATCGCAGCGCTCGCGCCGAAGGCACATCAAGGCCATTTGCTAACCAGGCTCCGCGACGGCCGCGATGTGATCGTCGGCAAGCCCGCAATCGAGCAGCGCCTCCAAACCATCATCAAAGACTTGGACACCCAAGGCTTTGACCTGCTCGTGCTGCTGTGCACGGGCCATTTTGATCGCTTCGGTACCTCTACGCCGCTGCTTCATGCGCAGCATGTGGTCGATCATTTGGTCCAAGGCCTGGCAAGCGATGCAGAGCGGGTCGGGATCATTCTTCCGAGCCCGGACCAAGTGAGCGAGTTTCATGGCCTAGGCAATTTGCCGGTCAAAGTGGTCAGTGCATCCCCTTATGCGCCGGACCATGACGCGGCGTTGCGCGAAGCAGGCACGGCTCTCGCCGATACCGATATCATTGTGTTGCACTGTATGGGTTTTACCGAAGCGATGCGGCGGGTCGTAAGCGACGCTGCCAACCGCCCAGCTTTGGCACCCCGGCGTCTGCTCGCGCACGCGATCGACATCATGTTGTCGTGATGCCGCGGTGGCGGCTCCGGGTCTGATCGCCCCGCGCCGCTACCTCACCACCTGCAATCTGGGGTCGGGCACCATGTTGTCCGCCCTCGACGGATTTCGGCGCCTAGCGCGCCGGAAAGGTCGTTGTTCATCAACGAAAAGGGAGGGAAACTATGGGAATGAGTTCACACGCACGACGTAGGTCGTTTTTGGGGGAAACTGCCACCGCAGCGCTGATCGCGCTCGCGTCGGCGCAGGGCGTCTCAGCCCAGGTTGCAGCACCGGAGCAGGACACAGAGGCTAGCACAGCGATTGGGGATATCGTTGTGACGGCCACGAAGCGCGCAACCAAGCTCCAGGACCTGCCAGAATCTATCAAGGTCATTGATTCCGTTCAGCTCGAAAATTCGAACGTCCAGAACCTGCGCGGCTTCGTGCAGCTGACGCCCAACCTGTTGGTGCGCGAAACCTTCCGTTCGAATGAGACCTTCCTGACGATGCGCGGCATTTCGAGTGCGCAAGGGGCACTCCCGCCCGTCGCGTTCGTGGTGGATGGCATCCAGCTTGGCTCGAACGATTTCATCAACCAGGACCTGCTCGACATTGAGCGCATCGAAGTGCTGCGCGGGCCCCAGGGCGCGCTCTATGGCCAAGGCGCAATTGCAGGTGCGATCAACGTCGTCACCAAGCAGCCTACCAATGACCTCTCGATCAATGCCAAAGCGTCCTACGGCAATGCCGATACGATGCGGTTCGCAGGCTCGGTTGGCGGCGCGATCGTTGAAGACACGCTCTTCGCTAAGGTTTCAGGCTATTATAAGCGCAGCGACGGCCTGATCCGCAACAATGCGGGCACGCGCATCACGCCCTATGAACAGGGCTATGTCCGCGGCCAGCTCAATTATGAGAGCGGCGATTTCCACGGCTATCTGTTCGGCTCCTACACCAAGGGCAATGGCAATTGCTGCATCCAGGACATCGTCAATAAGCGTCAGAATGGCGTCATCGTCCCCGGCTTTCGCACGCTCACCGGTGCCTACACCCTGGTCGACGTTGACGATGTCACGGGCAATCCTGGCCCCACCTCAAACGTGTTGGGCAAATCCTGGGAGCGCTTCCGCAACGCTGGCCTGAAGCTCGAATATGACTTCGATCCCTTCTCGGTTTCGTTGGTCTCGGGCTACAATTATGTGCGCCAGCGCATCTATGGCGATGCGGATTACACGGCTCCTTCGGCGGGCATCACCCAGCTGGTCCAGGACATCCCGTTCACCACGCGGGTGTTCAACCAGGAGCTTCGGGTCACCTCCCGCGACACCGGCCCGTTCAAATGGCTGATCGGCGCCTTCTACCAGAAGCGCCGTGAGGTCCAGGACATCGCCGTTGGCCTTGATCCGGGTGCACCGCTCAATCAGCGCCCGGGCAGCATCTCGACCTTCGTGCTGCGTCAAAACAACGTGACGCGCAGCACGTCGTACGCCTTCTACGCTAATGCGAGCTACGACATCACCAACCGGCTGCAGCTGTCAGGCGCATTCCGCTACGATCGCGACCGTCAGAGCGCGGTCAACACGTTGGCGGCGGGCTCGAACAAGGCGCACACGTTCACCCAGCCGCAGCCCAAGGTCCAGCTCTCCTACAAGTTCAACAAGGATCTGCTGGTCTATTCGAGCTACTCGATCGGCTTCCGCTCCGGCGGCTATTCGCAGAACTCGGCCTTCGACAACGAGCTGACCAAGAATTACGAGATCGGCTTCAAATCGACGCTGTTCGACGGAGCTGCCGTCCTCAACGCCGCCATCTTCCACATCGATTATCAGAACCAGCAAATCTCGTTCGTGCAGCTGCAGCCGGTCGTGCTCCGGCAGGTGGTCAATATCGACAAGACGGGAATTGACGGCCTTGAAGTCGAATTGACGGCCAAGCCGACCGAGAATCTCACGGTGTCGGCCGGCGTCGGCGTGGTCAACACTACGATCGAAGCGATCTCGGCCAATGCGCTCACCACCGGTCTCGACCTCAATGCACTCATTGGGAACAAGTCGCCGCTGGTGCCCCCGATCACGCTCAATGGCTCGATCGACTATGTGATGCCATTGTCGGATAATTACAGCCTCCTCTTCCACGGCGACTATCGGCGTGAGGGCGGCTATAATTTCGATCTCGCCAACACGATCCGGACCGGCACACAGGACCTGATCAACGGCAAGATCGCCCTGCAGACCGGCCGCTGGCAGGCCGGCATCTGGGCGAACAACCTCACGAACAATCGCTATGCGACCAATGTCGGCGTGACGGGTATCCCCTATCGCTACCCGAACCAGCCGCGCAGCTATGGCGTCGAGCTTTCCTTCAAGCTCTGATCCTCAGGAAAAGGCGCGCTGCTGCTCATCGGCAGCGCGCCGAACCCCTCGATCTGTGTAAGACGATATCACCGGCCGAACAGTGAAGAGAGACTGATGTCGTCGAAAACACCGTCCAGCGAATATTCGGGATCCGCCGTCCCAACCGACGCCACCGTTAGCGGTTGGCAAGTGGCATTGACCAAGCTTGGCGTCGTGGTCGCCCTTCCCGCTTTTGTGATGGGAGCCAAGGTCGGCGGTGCCCTAGGCCTCAAAGCCGCCCTCGCCTCAATGGCGCTTGGCGGGATCATGCTAATGATCATGGGGACACTGACGGGTGCGGTCGCCGCCAAGAGCCGGCTTTCGACATCCCTCATCACCCAGTTCGCTTTTGGGCGCCTAGGTGGGCGCCTGGTCAATGCCATTCTCGCCGTGACGCTCCTGGGCTGGTTCGGGGTAACCGCACAGATCTTTGCTCAGGGCGTTCGGGGCATCGCGCTCGACTTTCAGTTCGCGGCCTGGCCCATGCAAATCTACGCCGTAATCGGTGGCGCGATGATGATCGCGACGACGATCTTCGGCTTTTCGGCCCTTCGCCGCTTGTCCGACATCACAATCCCGCTCCTGATGATCGTACTGCTCGTCGCGACTTATCGAGGTCTGCAGACGACCCCGCTCGATCAGCTGCTCGCAATATCAGGCGAGACCTCGGATCTGGGGCTCGGCATCTCGGCCGTGGCGGGCGGCCTCGCCGCCAGCATCTGCGTATTTCCCGATCTATGCCGCTTCTCCCGGAGCACCGGCGATGCGCTTCTCGCATCGGGCCTCACCTACGGCCTCGGCGTCCCTGTCGTACTCGGATTGTCGGCTGTCATCAGCCTCGCCGCTGGCAGCCAAGATCTGATCACCATCCTCACAACCCTAGGGCTCGGCATCCCGGCCTTGCTGCTGCTGGTCTTCAAAGCGTGGACCACCAATGCCGGCAACCTCTATTCGGCTTCGCTCGGTTTCTCGACGATCGTCCCCAATGTGCCACGCACAATGCTTGTGATTGCCGCAGGCTCGGTGGGCATCTTGCTCGCGGTCCTCGGCATCACCGACGCGCTGATCCCCTTCCTGCTTCTGCTCAGCATCACGATCCCCCCAATCGCCGGAATCTATGTCGTCGACTTCTTCCTGATCCGATCACAGCATTACGACCTAGATCGGCTGACAGAGGAACCCGCAATATCCGCGTCCGCCTTCGGCGCTTGGGCTCTGGGGATCAGTGTCGCGACCATCACATCGCACGGAATGATGTCACTTTCCGGGATGCCTGCGGCGGACTCCATTCTCGCAAGCTCTGCGCTGTACCTACTTTTCGCTCGATATCTTTCCCCGCTCTTTGGTCGCACTCGCGCTACCGAGAAATGAGATCGTCATGACCAAGCACATCCGCATCGTCACGCCTCACACAACGCCTCGTCCGACAAAGCTCGACGAGCTCATCGGGCTCGATGTCGAAGCCTCGATCACCTTCTCGCACGTGGGACTGACTGCTGGTCCTAAATCGGTCGAGAGCGTCTATGACGAGGCGCTCGCTGCACCTTATGTGGTTGAGCGCTGCATCGAAGCCGAGCGAGATGGTGTGGATGCTGTAATCGTCGATTGTATGGGCGATCCTGGCGTTGATGCCGCACGTGATATGGTCGCAATTCCGGTCCTTGGGCCGGGAGAAACCAGCATGCACGTCGCGTCCATGCTTGGACATCGCTATGGTGTGGTCACCATCTCCGACCGCGTCCGTCCCATCTTCGAGAAGCACGCCCGTGTCCACGGCACATACGAAAATCTCGCATGTGTGCGGTCAGTCGACATCTCGGTCCTCGCGATCGCCCATGAGCATGATCGGCTGGTGGAGGCACTGATCGAGCAGTCGACAGCCGCTATCACCAACGACAAAGCCGATGTGATCTTGCTGGGCTGCACCGGCTTCCTCGGCATCAGCGAAAAGCTCAAGGAGGGATTGGAGCGCCGCGGTTTCATAGTGCCTGTGATCAATCCGCTGCGCACGACCGCAATGATTGCTTATGCGATGGTATCTGTCGGATTAGCTCATCGGTTCAATGAGCGGGAGTCAAGCTAAGCGCCCAAAGTCGCTAACGCGCTGATCTATTGACCTAACTAGTATTTTGCACGCTATCCTGAACGTCCTAAAGTCGGCATGCAGCACGTAATTACCGAGAAGGTCGTCAAGATCTCATCATCGCCCCTTATCGAGCGGCAGGCAAGCTAATGCTCATCGATGTAATCATCACCACCCGTCGTCCGATGGCATACAAATCTCAAAAATTGTCGATTCGATGATAACAAACATCGAGCCAAAGCGGTTCTAATTTATTCTTCTGTACATGGTACATTGCTCGAAGACATTGTAAGAGTTAGCATTCACGGCATTTTTATATTGTCACTACGTTCATCGGGGGGTGATCGTGCGCATATCTCGAATGATCTGGCAGAATTTTGCGGCCTTTTCCCTTCCATTCGCGCTGTGTGCGTGTGGATCTTCGACACCGCTTTTTGTCAAAAAGCCTTCCGCGCCAAAGACGCTGCAGGAGGGCGTGTCAGTGTCCACTTCGGTCGTCTATATTCGTCCGTGGGCCGAGCTTGCCGATAGCCTTTCTCCTAAATTCGCGAACACACCGGACAATGCGCTTAGCAATGTGCTCGGCGCGCAGAGTTTTTCAGACTTTCGTTTGCTGCAATCGCTGGGCATCTCAGCCCAGGCCGGTGTGCAACTCGATCCCGTCAGCGCGGTCACCGATGAGGCCGTCCGCAAGCTAGCCACGAAGACGACCGGCGACGTCACCGAGACTGTCAGCGATACAACCGACCGCACGGTCACAACCAAAAGCGTCGACGATAACAGCCCGCCTGCAACCGCGGATCTACCAGCTGCAAGAAGCGGCAGCGCAACAGCCCTTGCAGATCAGATCGGCGCAACCCGTACGCCAGGCACTGAACCACTATTTCGCTACTCGACCGCCGCAGCTCTCTACCAGGAGATCGGTCTTCTCAATGATGCCGTTGCCGGAATTCCAGGTTTTGCCGGCAAGAAGCCCTACATCATTCGCCTTCGCGTCGGGGTGCTTCCCTATCGTCGTGATTTGGAATGGGACGTTTATGCGCATCTGATGCTTGCCGATGGCGTCGACACGGTAGGAGCGCCCCAAATTGTGCTGCCGATCCTGTCGTCAGAAGCCTTTGAAGGCACTATGGACGCATCGGCACTGCAACAAATCAACGAACTCCGCCTTGGTATCCAGGCTCTGGCCGCCAATGCCAAAATCTCAGGTGGCATTAGCCGGCTCAATGACAATCTCACCCAATTCCTTAGCCGCTCGTATAGCCCGTCACTACAAGTCACCGGGACGAGCGGGCTGAGTATCGACGTCAAGTTCGGGGCTAGCCGTGACAGAACAGGCTATGCGCTTACAAGCCGCAATTTCTATGTGACTGTTGTCGCCTATCTGGATGAGCCCCTACTCAATGGTTCACCAAAAAGATATCGCTTCCACACTCAATATGAAGCGCGCGACGCTAAAAAGGGCCAGCTAGTTAAGAGCGATACGAAGAGCTATTTCCAGCGCGCGGATGCCGCAGTTGCACGTGCGAACATCGTTTTGCCTGAAGGCTGTGACGGCGCCGATTTAATTTTTCGCTATATTGAGTATGTGAATCTGTACGGCGGCGGCGCTGCGAAAGAGCTCCAGGCAAACTACGGACAATGCACGAGCCCGGATACACTCAAACGACTGGGAAAATATGATTTCATGCTCGACGCGCTCGCTGCGCGCCGGATGGTCGAGAAGTCCTCCTTTCCGCTCGAGTTACAACCTCGTCGCGCGGCATTTCTATCCGGAGCGGTCCCACTTGTCCAAGAAAGTGCCGAAGGCCTAGTCGTCGACATCCCTTATTCGGGTCCAGATGAGCTACCGCTCGGTCGGTTAAGAGCTCAGCTCGTCGATAATGGCGGGATGATGTCGCTGTCGCCTCGCTTGGTTACACTCAAATCATCGGGAGCCCAGCGGCTGGTCCACCTCGAATTTCCTCCGCTCTCGGCATTCAAGTCCGAGGCTATTGCTCCGAGTAAAGGTGGCGCAAAGCCGATTGCTGATCCCCGGCAAAAACCTCAGGGCTGGAGCGTGGTCCTGACACTCGCGCCCCAAGCAACGTCGGAAGCGCCGATCGCTTTTCGCGCCAGTCTTGCCAATGGCTATGTTGCCACAGCGACTAAAGCGGCCACTCCCGACTTCGCCTTCTCAACGCCTGTCCGATCAGCCCGCCTCGGTGCCGACGGACTGTTATCGTTCAGCGTTCAGGTCAAACCGCCTGAGAACGGAAAGATCAAATTGTCGGCCAAGGATGCCGAATTGATCGAGAATGGCGCACCCGTCGGCGACCTCACGATCAGCACCGCAGGCACTCGGTCGATCACATTGCGCAATGCAATGCCCGGACAAACTGTAACCTTAACGGCGACCGCGACACTCGACGCCGATTCCAAGGCGAAGGCAGAAACCAGCGTGGCCGTTCTTGTTCAACCGCCCTTAACGTCCAAGTGAGGCTGAGATGACCGAAGATAAGCCGCGGCGACGTCCTAGTCGGCGTAACGCAGATGGTGAGGATGCCTTGGAGGCGCACCTGAATGATCCGCCACCTAGCCCCCACATTCCCGAGCCCCCACGCCGTCCCGGCAAACCTCGCCGGCCTAGGCCAACACGCAGCCGAGGGCAGCCCTCTACAGAACGTAACGAGCATACGCCGCCAGAACGGCCAGAAGCTAAAGACTAGCGCCTCAACTTTTACGCCATCGCCTCAATGCGAGCGTCAAAGGACCGGCAATGCTGACAAAACAAGATTTAGCCAATTTAACTGCGGACGGTTCTTTTTCCTCCTTGCCTGCACGCGTTGCGAAGCGTCGCATTTTACGCCCGGACGAGGCAGCTGCAGCTATCCGGAATGGGATCGTCCGCGCTGCACGCGATTGTGAGCGCTGGGGTGGCGAATGGCCAACCGACCGAGGATGCGAGAATCTACTGCAGGTTCGCGCTGCCGAGGAGTTACACGAGCAGATGGCAAGCCTTGGATTAGGGTGGCTGACGCTCGAACAACCGCTAGCCACGATCATCGATGAGGGCACCGCTAAGCTTGGACGCCCTCACGCGGGGCTCAGTCCCCAAAAACGCGCTGATATTGCGATCTGGAACAAGGCGGATCAGATCTATGGCGTTGTCGAGATTAAACGCGCCGAACGGGATCGCGATTGGCAGAGCGACCTAGAAAAATTGGCACGTATCCTCGCTCGTTACTCGCGGTCACATAAGAACTACATACGATATTGCATCCTTGGAGTATTCATTTCGCAACGTTGCAGCGAACTAGTTAATGAACGTGGCAAGTCTCTGGAAAAAATTGCCGCCACGATAGCAAATCGATTTGAACTTAAGCATAGTACCATTTTTGATATGGATAATATTCACCACTGGGATGGCGGTGGCGCCGATGACTGGATCTGTGGAGCAGCCACTGTAGTATTATCGCACGGATAGCTCAAATATTTCCATCAATATATATTACTTAAATTCTTATCCCTGGACGCTTTTAATCGGCTTACGTCGAATTATAAAATCACGATGCCGTAATGCAAAACCGCTTCGATTTTATCGACAACGTTTGCGCACCAATTGAGAAGTTGGCCACAAATGCGATATTGAAACACGGGCCCATCCATTTCGAATCAATAATTTTTTTCAAGAAAATTATCCACAAGCATTGCAAATGCTCGACTTATGCTCACGATAAGCAATGTGATTCGATGAAATCGGATTACAGATGGGGGTTACTTATCATCATGGGGGCGTGATGAGGGTATTGTTTCTATTGATACTTGGTTGCGCGGCGGGTTCGTTATCGCGACAAGCGCAGGCATCGGACCAATTCCCGGAATGCACCGACGAGGCCCGGCATGTTGCCGAGGCCACGCCCTCGGTCGCAATCAACGATTTCGGGCAGGCCAATCAGACGATCTACAGCCTCGGTGGCTATTCTGCAGTTTGCATAGGCGACAGCGTTAACCGCTACCACCTCGAGGCCAATGTTGCACATGTTCGCGAAAGCGCTGGGGGCGCCAACGCCGCCCTCATAGGAGTAGGCCTCCAGCTTTTTCCTATTACTGGCGCAAATGAACTCGCCATCGTTCCGCTCGCCCGCCTAGGCTATGAGGACTTCCAGTCCGGCCGGCAGAATATTATCTTCGGAGGAGGAATTGCGTTTGTTGGGCGCCTAACTCTAGCGTCGCGAACCGAACGGATTGGGGCCTGCGAGGTCGCGATTCCAGTCCGCCAGCTACTGCTTTATGGCCGCACGGATTACAGCGACCGCCGCAGCGCCAGCAGCAACCGGCCAACGCTGTCGCAACAGAAGAGCCAGCTGACATTTGCCGCAAGCATAGGGCTGGACCAGCAGGTTGGCCGTAGCCCTTGGCGCTGGCGTGCAGCGGTGTCGCACGAGACGATTGACGGGGGAACTGTCAACGGTGTGACTGCGCTGGAACTATCGGCTCGTCCGGTCAGCCGTGACCACAGCAATTACCGCTGGAACTTCGCGCTACGCGGCAGTCTGGGAGACCACGACTATCGCGGGATCGCAGTCGCGATCACCCGACGCTTCAGCTGGAAATGACGAGGACGCTATGAAGTTTGATGTCGGCCTAGTCGATTCAATTGAGAAATATGGAATTGCAGGGCTATTCCTCTTCGGCCTTCTATCTCTCGGCATCGAACGGATGTGGGCCGCGAGCGCAGATGGCCTGCGTTTGTGGTGGACAGGCACTCCGCTGCGGGTCGCACTGATCAAGCCCTTAGTCATGACCGTGCTGCTTCTAATTCCACTCGGCCTGACTTTATACGTGATCGCTAAGACCAGTGAACGCCTAACGACCGCTGCCAAGGTTCTCGATGGTCGTTGGGCTCTGCCAGGGCTGAGTTGCGATCAGGCTGGAACATTTAGCGTTGATCAATCATCTGGGCACTTTGTAATCAGGCAGAGCGACGGCTTCTTCCTATTTGCCGACATTGAGCATGTCGCGGCCGACGCGGTCCAAGTCCGCCGGCAGGGCGCTCCAGGAGCAGTTCGTTACGAACGACATGGCCCCCTTCTCTTTGAATTTTTGATGTCGGGCGGCCCTCCGAGGGAGCTTTCTCTATGTCGGCAATAATCCTCGCGCTCACGGCCGCAGCCGCTCGCCTTGGGCCGATTAACGAATATCTAAACGCGAAAGCCGATCACTATTGGCCGTGTCAAGAATATGCCAGAACGATTAAACTGAGAGGAATGAACGCACTTGGCCCCGAGGCGCGCGATCAAATCGTCGTGTGTCCTTGGTATCGGTCGAGTAGCCGCAGGCCACGTAACGGTTCCACATTAAAGTTCGAAGCAATTACGTCGAAAAAGCTTGCCGGGTCGATGCCCTCCACGCCGTTTCGGCAGGGCATGCATTCGACCTCGCCGAGTAGTGATCTCATCGACCCCGTCGCTATCGTTGTTGTCCGTCCCGCTTTCGCGCAATGCTCAAATCCAGGCATTGGATGGATCGGCCTATTCGACCGCAACGATCGGACCGCCCCCCTCATCGTCTATGATGGCCACCCGCCGAGTGGACAAAGCGGCGATGGGCGGAATGTACCGACGCTGGGCGACCTTATTAGTTTCGCCTCAAACGATCCGGGCCTTTTGCTCGACACCGAAGCGCCGTGCCTCCTCAAAAATATGAACCAGTGCCAGAGCCGGCCCATCGTGGGGACGTTTCGGGTCATAGCTCGCGCCCATGCGCCGGCAGGCCCACGGGGTCAATTAAGATGGCATTTGTGCATCGCACCTCTGAAAGGAGACATCTTGTGAAACCCGCTCTTTGGCGCATTGCCTTCACGCTTGCTCTACCGACAGCTTTGGCTGCCGCTGCCCCTCAGCCAACCGTCGCGGTCTGCATGCTTAGACACAGCGACACCGCGCAAGCGGCTCGTTATCGGGTAACGATCGACTGGAATGGCTTCGGTGATCAGGACACCGCCCGGATCGATTTGGCGGCTGAAGACGCATCGGGCGATATCTGGCCGCAATTTCGCGACCAGCGCCTCAAGCCTCAGACAAAACCGACGGTCGACATAATCACCGTTAGCGATGTGTCACGCTACCCGCTCAATTTTTATCTCGTCGGGCTCAACGACGACGCTGTCGCTGCGTTCGACGACGAGTGTCGCGCTGGCTTTTGCTCGGTCAAGGCATCAATGCCAGGGATTGAACAGCTTGGGACAGGCGCATCGATTCCGGCCGTCGTCGACGCTTATAGCTGCCCGAAGGGATAGCTCGCAGAACAATTAGCAAACTAGGAATCGGGCGTGACCAATAACACCGGTCCGCACCTGTTTATGGGGGAGAAGAAAACTGGCTAGCAAGGAAGACATTGTCACACTTTTGCTAAGCCGGCAGTCGAGTATAATCGCGGCGGTCAACCTGCTCGATGGAATCGACGTGGGCCTGTATGATGCGGACTTCGCGCGGTCCGTCTTCTGGTGGTGGGGCGAATATGCTCTGCAAGCGAGATGCAGCGGTGAGGATATCGCAAAAGCGCTCGGCACGATTGTTGATCTAGCCGACGGCAAATTTCCCACAGGCTTTGTGCCCCCCTCGCATGCGCTGACGTCGCCTTATATAAAGTGTCGCCGCTCCGACGACCGCCCTGCAGGTGAGCGGGCGAGTGTTCGCGATGCCGCAACGATGATGCTTTGGGCCGACGCTGATTCCAGGAGGGCGATGAAAGATGACAGCATTGAAGTGCAGTCGCGGATCGGGACAGTCAGCTACAAAAGTATGATGGCTGCCTTACGGCCAGATTATCAGCGGAGCATCGGCATCGATCACGGAGCAGAGGCGACGATCACCAATAAATTTCGAGGACCGAGAGCGTTGATGTTCTTCACTGTTGCATCGGATCTTCTCGATGCGCTTGACGGAACACCGGAGGCTGAACGCGCTGACACAGCGCGCGATGTGCTTGGACTGGTCCACATAAGGCCCGATGTACAACAGATCCTTGTCATATTTGACAGCGATGGTAGCGAAGGTCGCGGCGACAGAGGACGGCCTACGGTACTGGACTCCGGCGGCAATCCCCGCTTCCTCTCACATCCAGACAGCGGGGCCGCATCCGATCCTTGGGGAAGAACTGCCGATCTTGAGAAGATTCCACGGAATTTTCTGCGGATAGCCTCGATGCCCGAGCGTGTTTGCGGCCCCTATCCCGTCTATGGCACCGATCCCGAAAAATCGACACCAGGGCCTTTCAGAGTTCATTTTCTAGGGGGCGCGAATGTCAAACGCGGCGACGTTCTCGGTCAAGGCCACAATCCCGGCAAATATGACAAGGAATATGCTGAGCACTTAACCCAACGCTGGGAAGCCCGACACGGTGTAGACATTTGCACGCATTTATTGGCCATTCTGTAGATCAGGCTCTGAACATCATATGATCACGACGCACAATCTTGCTTGGTTCGAGACGCTCGACGTTGCTGCGCTTTCTAGTTGGTTAGCGCAGTGCCTGCGGCGCCATCGAGAGACCCCTGACGACCGGATGGTGTTTGCGCCCCTACATGGCGACTTTGATTTTGCCGATACGCCGGCCGCCGCCCTTGCGAATGCAATTGCACAGCTGCCACAGACAACACAAGTCACGTTTGGTGACGCCGTGGCCATGCTCATCGGACAATGGCCCGCCAATGACTCTGTTTCATGGCTTATTCTGATCGAGCTGGCTTGGCGGCTCGACTTGGCGCAAGCTGTCGACATCCTTGCATCACGCGCATCTGCGTCTTTTCTAGACACTCTCTTTGAGAACGATGCACACCGGTTTGAGATCATCATCGGTTTCTGCCGCAACCTTATGGGGCAGCAGCGACCCGGCGCGATCGCATTCCTATACAAACTGGTAGAGCACCCTCTTTTCGATGATAGCGATGCCCGCGGGACGCTTCTCGCTCTATGCGAGCGAGCTCCAAGGGAGATCACTGCCCATCTGTGTGTTCTGCGAGAGCAACTGCACGCGCAAGCACAGCGGATTGCGCGTGGTAGGGGTGAAGATGCCAAGGAGCAATTTCACCTTAAACTGGCATCCGATATCTTCGATGCGGTCGGCATCGACCAGATCTGCACCAGCGTTCCGAAATGGTTCGTGGTCGCGAGCGATGATTCCGACTGCCCGTCCGATTATTGGCTCCTAAAGCATATCCTGCGGATCTGTTCCGTACGCCAAGCTCCTCCAGACGGCATTTTGCTTGCCCCACCCGGTCAAAGTGCGAATGTCCGTAGGGTGAGCAATTTCGCCTTCACCGTAGAGACTGCACCTATGGATGCAGACCTCACCGATCCCGACATCGCGCTCGGCGTGACGGCGGCCGCTCTAGACCAGGTATCCTGATTGATGATTGACACCGACGTTCAGGAACTAACAGACCATATCGTCGCGGCAGCCCGACTGCGTACCGAAATTGCGCCATTCGAAAGCGATATGACGCTGACGCGCGACGGTGGCACGGTCTTCTATGCGGTCGACACCAATATAGTCCTGCTCTTTCTTGACCCGAAGGACCGCGGGCCATTGCGCGATGGCCTGGGTGGTTTTACCCATATCTTCCCTAGCGACAGCGGTGAGGAAGGTATCGCCGAGGCTCTAGCAGCCGCGCTCACTCGCTATATTATTTATCGAACCAACACCTTCGTCCGAGACGACCAAGCCATCAGCCTTCCGCTCCTTCTTCTCGACGGACATGACGCTGAAGTTCGCCATGCTTATGACCGGTTCATAGTTCGCTCTGAAGGCGATGTTGAGCAAGCTCGAACACAACTCAACCTCCTTAAGGATGAGCTAGAATGGGCAGTGGCCGCAGAGAACGTCTCCGAACGGGTTGAGCGTATCAAATCGTCTGCCCGAACACTGCTCGAGCGACTATATTTCGACAATAGTCATGGCGCACTTGCAAGGAAGATGGGGTCTTTACTCTCGGGCGGACGATTGGCGCGCCTGTCGGTGGTTGGCGAACGTTTTGCGCAGGCGGTCGGACTTGAGCGATCACAAGCGATCCGACAGGCCTTCTTGCCGGCACACGACCTCATGGCGAGCGTCGAGGAAAACCGCCTGCGCTTCGAGTGGGATCGGCGGTTGCGCGCGTACAAGAAGGTGCAGGGAAAAAGTGTCGCGATCGACGCCGGAGCACTGACCCGCCTTGAGATCGTCAATAGTAAATTGCGCGAACACAAGATAAGAATTTGCCTTATCACCGCTGATAGCTCGATGATTAGCGCCTGCTCCAGCTACGTTCCGGAAGGAACTGATACCGACTTCTCACAACTTTATCTCCGTCACCCGCGCGCATTTCTTGCTGCTGATGAAGTTTTGACACCAGCCAATCTTTCCGCCGCAAAACAAATCGGCGGCAATGGCATCATGATCAACTGGCTCGACACGCTGCTTGCGGATCTAACCTCCGACAATGGGCCATCGCTTGATGAACTTGGCTCGCGTGCCGCAGGGGATAATCGATCACTCCTCAAAGAGCGCGTGCAGCAGGTCGTGTCTATCGACAACAATGCAATCGGGACATTGGTAACTGATTGGAGCGCCCATACCCAGGCGATCCAAGCCGAGCATGCCGCAACCAGCAATCTAGCGCAGGAAGAGCTACAGCGCACCATCGGTCAGGTAAATTTTGACCAGCTCGATGCTGCGCTCGACCTTGTCCAGCTCGCTTTGAGTAAGGAAAGCGAAAAGACTTGGGACGACTATTATCGCGCAGTTGTCCGCACCGGTTTTGACCTTTTGCATGCGCAAAGCGAAGGCCCGGGACGCCGTCGCCGACGCATGGCGCCTGCCGTCAATTTCCAATCCTTCACCCATGCTCGCGATTTTGTACGCGAAGTCATCGCGGCCCGTGGTGTGATGCGCTTTGGCCCAGGAGAGATCGAGGAGCGCCTGGCGCTGATCGAAGCCCAGGGGGGTAGCTATGCCGTCTTACTCGCCTATGCCGTCCTCTTCGCTGATGACGGGCGCTGGCACGTCGCACTCCTAACCGCCAAACGTGCTATGGCCGTCCACCAAATCTACGATAGGCACAAAAAGGCGCAGGATGGAGACACCTTCGTCCCCGAAGCCGTGCGCAATCGTGTGTCGGGTCGCGAAGCTTGTTATTGTGCCGCGGTCGCCCAGCGAATGATGGCGCGTTCGCTCGGCGACTTCGACAAGTCTCATGAATACCTAAAACGAGCTCGGGATGCTCTAAGAGCGCGGGACAATCACCTTAGTTCCCCGCAAGATACAGAAACACGCTTCCGAGCCGAAGAACTCGCCTGCTCGACGTCACGCCTACTCTTTCAGCGCTACCGATTAAAGCCAGACACTGAAGCCCTAGCCAGACTTGTGGTGGAAGCTAGGCGCTTGCAATTGTTAGCTTTTGAGATCGCAGCTCAGGCTCGCGACATATCGGACGAGTGGAGTCGCTTGGTTGTCGAGCGCAGTGCACTGGCCAATCTGTTTACACTCCACGCCCTAGACGAGAGCCAGGTCGGGCAATCCTGGGATGAAACATTCGTCCAGGCCGCAAGACGATTCCTAGAACTCACCCGTTCTGAGAATCTCACTGGCGCGTTCCCAGAGACTGATCTTTCGAAGATCATTGGTATTTTTGCTGAAGCCCGCTTTAGCAATCCCGATCGCAACAGGCGGCGTCTTCTATCGCGCGATCTATTCATTTTTGAAAATGAGATGATGCATGACGATAACGCACCGCTCATGCCTTATGATCACGCCCGCTATAAAGATCTCATCAGCCTGAGTCGTCGGGCGCTTGATCGAGAAGTTTAGTCAAGATTGGGAGCGGTCAATCCGGCAATCCACTTGCAAATTTCACTGCGCTTTTCGGTAGTCTATTTTACTGAGATACGAGCTATCACGGCACTCTAAAGCCACACTTACTTCGGTTTGTTCTTGATGGAATTTGACCCGCCTCGCCTCTTCGTCGGCGCGCTTGCAGGATATGAGCGACCACCGCCAACTACGAGTAATACCCTCCAACTCTTGGGCGTCCCGATTTTATCAAGCTCCGCTTCGACCTGCTCCTGCGAGAGATAAGGGCCTGTCATATAAACGAGCCCAAGGAACTGCGTAAATTCACTTCCTGCATAACCCATCATGTCTTCATACAATCCCCCGATCGCTGTGGCAGCCTTTGACTGTTCTGCAACAAACTTCACTTCGACCGCGGTTGCTATCGATTCGATCCCAAAATCAGGATGATAGGTTTTCGTCTGCTTCGGTGTTGCGGGTTCTCTGATGACACCTGGAAATGCCAACCGCAGAGAGTGTAAAAGCGCATCCTGAACATCTTTCTCGCGGCTTGGCTTAATGCCAATCGCCCCAAGATATTGAGGAGTCTGCTTCAGCATTCGAATAAGCACTCGGCGCTCAATCCCAGTATCTGTCGGGATTTCGATCATAGGATTGAGGAGCTCAATATGCTTGCTGACCATCGAGACTGCGGCAGTGCCAGCGCCGTAATATTCATCAAAATATTTGATCTTTGAGAAATCATCATCATTAAGCGCTACGATCTCTTTGTCGAACGATCGCAACGACCTTCTCAGTTTGATTAGCTGGTAAACAATGCGCACGGCGTCTATCGCGCGACGCGTCGTATCACCCAGATGAGCTGCCATGTCAGCTAGATAGTCATCCCGACTATGGTCATCGGGATAGTGTTCATCTGCATCTGCATAGGCGTTGATCTGCGTCTGGCAATCTTGGACTAGCGCCCGTGCAGCAGCGAACGCCTTATTTGCTAGCCCTATGTTGATATTCGTCAACGCCGCCATTTTTTGCGCCTTCCAACAGCGGCGATCACAGCCCCGCATGATATTTGTACGGTCACATTGGGGCCGCTGAATAGGGGTGCGATAAGCGACGAACTATAGGCTGTATTTCTGACGCCGGGGATCTCCCCAAGACCCGATGGCAATGCCAGCACTGGATGCTGGGAAACAGCCATCGATTGGCTATGTTTTGTTTCCATCGGCCCAACCTGCCGGCCCCGAGCGATGCCAAATTGGCTCTGGATTGTCCGCGTAAAAGCGCTCAACCACCGTCCACGCTTCCTCCGCCGAGGACACAAACCGGATCAGGTCGAGATCACGCCGATCGATCATGCCGGCGGCAGCCAACGCCTCAAAATCGACGATCCTGTTCCAGAAATCCTGATCGAAAAGCACCACCGGCACGATCGGCATCTTGCCGGTCTGCATGACCGTGAGAATGTCGAACAGTTCATCGAGCGTCCCAAAGCCGCCTGGAAAAACCGCCACTGCCTTTGCACGCAGCAGGAAGTGCATCTTACGCAGCGAGAAATAGTGAAACTGGAAGCTTAGTTCGGGCGTCACATAAGGGTTAGGGATCTCCTCCCAAGGCAGCACGATCCCAAGACCAATAGAGGTTTGGCCAACATCTGCAGCACCACGGTTCGCGGCCTCCATGATCGACGGGCCGGCTCCCGAACAGACCACGAATTGGCGGTGGCCATCGTCACCAACAGGCGTGCCACTTGCAAGCCGCGCCAACGCACGGGCTTCTTCATAGGGTGTCCGTCGATTGCCCGCCGGGTCGATCGGGACATTGGCCGGGCTTCGGGCTGAGCCGAACACCACGAAGGTGGAATCAATCTTCGCGTCGTCCAGCAGCATTTCGGGCTTCAGCAACTCGAGCTGAAAACGCAGCGCCCGCAGTTCATCGCGCTCGAGGAAATCCGGATCACGGTGAGCGAGCAGATAGCTTGCGCGACCGGCGTCGATCGCCTGCGCCGTCGCCGGCTTCCGCGCGCGAGGGCTATCGTGCCGGCGAAATTGATTGGTCATGATGTCACCTGTTGAAATGGCAAAGGAGAGAGGGCGCGGGATCGAGACCCGCGCTTAAGGCTCGCCCCGGAGAAGCGAACCGGAGGACGGCAAACAGCCGATTTTAGCGGAACTCCGTCACTAGCCCGTCGAGCGAGGCCAGGTTGATCGGCTTGAAGCCGTA
This sequence comes from Sphingomonas crocodyli, assembly GCF_004005865.1. Classification (NCBI taxonomy): domain Bacteria; kingdom Pseudomonadati; phylum Pseudomonadota; class Alphaproteobacteria; order Sphingomonadales; family Sphingomonadaceae; genus Sphingomonas; species Sphingomonas crocodyli. The sequence continues at coordinate 1,304,826 of NZ_SACN01000001.1, read as the reverse complement.
GGTGCTGATCAAAAGATCATGGATTTCGGCGGCGCTCTTCTTCGCCCTGTCCCATGCACGCAAACTATCTCCGATCGCGGCAACCTTATCGCGATGCGCCACAAGACCATCGCGGCCCGTTATCGCGCCATGCCCCGGCACGACCTCGGCAACGTCGAAGGCCAGAGCCTTATCGAGCGCACGCGGCCATCCAGCCAAAGTGCCACCGCTTGCATAGCCAACGACAGGGTTTGTCACGCCCTTGGTCCCTGCCATCATGTCGCCAAGGCAGACAGTCTTCCATTCGGGGAAATAGACCGCGATGTCCCCGTCGGTATGGCCGGGCCCGAGATATCGCAGTCGAACGGTCTTCTCCCCAAGATGGAGGGTCAGCTCGTCAGAGAAGGTGATATTGGGCGGCCCAGGCATCGCCTGCTCGAGCATATGTTTGCGTGAATTGTCCTGCGCGATGATCATCACATCGGCCGGCCACTCGGCATTGGCGCCGCTATGATCCTCATGAAAATGCGTGTTCACGACATAGCGGACCGGTTCGGACGTCACCGACCGGATCGCCGCTAAGACATGAAGATAATCAATAGCGAACCAAGGGTCGACGACGACCACGCCGTGACCTGTGGCATAGATGATCATATTCGGATTGGGCCCTTCGCCGTTCGCAGGCCCCTCGATGACGTACATATTGGGGTGGAGTTGGCGGACCTTGAGAACCGAAGTGAGATAAGCGGGTTGAGCCGCCTTAACCGGCGCGACAGGCGCACCAAACATCATGCAAGCGGCCAGAAGCCAGCCAACCCTATGAGGTCGCATCTCGATCTCCCTTATGCCTTGAGCAGCTTTGAGCGCCTGGGCTCGCCAGCGAACGTGATCCGGTCATTCTCGTCGCGGCTGTCAGTGACGAAAATGCGGTACTGGCCGTCTGGCGTGACGCGCACGACGACATGGCCTTCTGTGCTCTTCACTTGTCGTAAGAAGCGTTGGTTGACCGCGCTGCTGGCCGGGTCGAGCCGAGTGATGAAGACATCACGCGGCGAACGCCCCTTCCATGCATTCAGCATCCGCTGGAGGGGCGCCATGCCTGGGTGGGTCGCATGCCAAGCCTGGATCACATAGGCATCAGCGTCGAGCGACTGAGCAAAGCCCACGCCAGCCGCATCGAAATAGCCATGATGGTCAGCCGATGCGACGTCGACTGGCCCCGCTGCGCGCGTGATCGGCGTCTCGACATCCATCCAAGGGAAAGCACCGTCGACAGTGTCGGCTACGAGATCGCCACCGGCAAAATAGCGGAAGGGTCCACAAGCAAGAACCATCGCGATCGACATATTGTTTTCGAGCGGCGTCGATTCTGGCGTCCAGGTCGAAGGTGGCGGCAACAGGTCGCGCGAACCATCCCCCCTTCCCGTCCAGACGCGCCCGTCGCCACCGACAAAGCGGAGCGTGAAGGCACCGGCCTTTATGGGCCTCACTTGAGTGGTCGAGCCAACCTGCACATGTTCGACCCGCCGGCCGGCCCGAACCCGCGCATTGAGCCAAGCCACATGATTGGTTGCCCAAGGCAGCTTGAGCAGTGGCACCGGATCATAGGTCGGAAAGCCGCGATCAACGACAAGCGTGGCTGGCATCAACGCATCAACCTGCGGCAGGCCCGTCAGCACCACGCCGTCGGCTGTAGTGGGGTCCCCATCGATCGGCGATCCGACATGATCGGGATGGACGTGGGTCGCGATCATATAATCGAGCGTGGTGCGCTTGGCCGCGCGCGCATGACGCAGCGCATAGCGTGCGACCCATTCACCGACGGCCCTAGAAGAGTCCGGCCGCAAAGGTGTTGAGGCAGGTGGGCCGCCTCGCGTTGCACCGCAGTCGATGAGAATGGTCGTTCCGTCCGGCCCCATGATGAAGGTCGCGTTGCCGACACCGGTATCGATGTGATGGATGTCGAGCGTGCCGGGTGTCCAAGCCGGTAGACTTCCCTGATCAGTCGTCGCTGCGACAGCGCGCCACGCCATCGGCGTGACGCCCAGCAGACTTGCCACCAAGAAGGAGCGGCGATTGGTGGTGATCATGGCTTTGCTCCGGGCTGTGTCGGGTCTTGATTTTGGGATGCCGCAGAGGCGGGCGACGAGACGCAGGCGAAGCTCGCTGCGGCATCGGTGTCCCCCCTGCCCTTGTATCTGGTCATCTGGGGATAGGCGCAGATAGGCCGGGACATGGTCCTGCTCGGATCATTGGGAACCCTGCCCGACCCAATGATCATCTGCGGGGCAATGCCCTTTTCCACCCACTGCTCGAGCGCGAGCACCAAATCGTATCGCGTGTCAGCTTTATCCCTGCCGGCTGGCGGCGTGATAGCGGTGGGGCCATCACCGCCGTAGCAATGGCCCATGCCAGGGATCAGGAACAGCCGATAGAAAGCGCCGAGCGAGGCCGGATCAGAGCTTCTGCGGTCAGGATAGCGGCGCATGAAGTCTGCGACCGTCTCATAATAAGCGATCGATGCTCCCGCCGGCATGAGCGCGTCCGACCAGCCATGATATTGCAAGAGCTTGCCACCGTGCGCGCGGAACGAGCGGAGATCGGGATTGGTGGCGTCGACAACCGGCGCGCCCTTGCGATCGGAAAGCGCCATGTCGCGGTCGAAGTCGAAGCTGTGCGGATCCCAATCCCGCCGCTCGAAGACCGCATGACCAAAATAGGTGTCGCCATAAGAGAAGGTACTGGGACGCCACGGCGCGATGACGTGATTATACCCGGGCGCATTCTCAATCCCTGGCGGATAGCCAGGGTAGATCCGTTCGCCAGTGCGAGGATTCTTCGGACCGTCGTAGATCTTTTGAAGCGTTGCGACCTGCGCTGTGCTCAGACAATCAGGCGCGTCGCCCCCTGCACATGCAAGCACCACTGGATCGAAGCGACAGAAACGCGGATCGGCAATCAGGCCGTCCTTGATACCGTCGACCTGATCGCAGGCAGCAATCGCAGCATTTTGGATGAGCGCGCGCTTGGTCACAGGAATGGCGCCCGGCGTGTCGGCGAGTTGAGCCTGCTGAGCCCAAATCAGACCGGCTGCCCAATGCGACCAATCATTGCCCGGATTGCCCGCGAGAATGCCGTTAAAATCTTCGGGAAAACGCTGCGCCGCCATCAAGGCTTCACGGCCACCATCGGAGCAGCCCACAAAATAGGAATATTGGGGAGCGCGCCCATAATAGGCCTTGATGACCGCAATAGCCGCAACGCGCGTCTCTCGAAGCGCGCGTGAGCCGAAGTCGATCAGCTTCTCAGGGTGCCCGATCGCGAATTCAGCCGATCGCTGCCCCTTTCCACTGTCGTCGATCCCGCCTTGATGACCATTGTCGGTCGCGGCCACCGCATAGCCGCGCTGTAACGCGGCTGCGAGCGGACGTCGGTGGATGGCCCCTGCCCAGCCGCCGTTTCCGGTCTGCTGATATCGGCCATTCCAATTCTCAACCGGCAGCCAGATCTCAATGCCGATCTCGGAATCGGTCGTAGGGCGAGCCACCGCCTTCACTTCGCAATGCGAAGCCAGCGACACCACAGCCGCTCCCGCAACGGTCGGAACGGAGCTCTCAAACGGACCGGCTGGCACGAAGGCGGCAGAGGTGATCTCGGCTCCCGGCAAGCGAAGATGGGCCAGAGCTTGGCACATCTGAGGTGCACCCAGGTAAGAACCCACAATCGGCTGACCGAAACCCGCCTGCCCGGATGTCGCCATGAGCCATGCAAAAGAAAGTGCCCAGATACGGGTCGAGGTGACGGCCGGCTTAGCCGACCGCCCCTCCTCTCGCATCCGGTCGCACTGCGACATCAGAACTTGACCGACGCGGTCGCCCCATAGGTGCGCGGCGGGCCGTACCATTGGGCCAAAGTGCCGGTCGTCGTCGCGTTCAGCTCATAATCTTTGTCGAACAAATTCTTGACCCAAAACGCCAGCCTGTAGCGCCGATCGGGGGTTTCGTAGGCAAGGCCAGCATTGGTCAGGTCGAACGACTGCACGGCGAGCTGGGTGGTCGATGCGCTAATCGTGTAGGTGCCGGTCCACATGTAGCTGGCATTGGTGCTGACATAGCCGAACCCCTCGATCAGGTGCTCGTAATGGACCGTCGCCGACGCCTTATTGCGCGGCGAATAAGCCAGCGAATTGCCGGTATAGTTGAGTAGGCCGGGGACCACGAACTCCTGATATCGGCTGCGCAATGCGCCATAATTCAGATTGATATCGAGGCCGTTGATCGGGTGCAGCCCGAGCTCCACTTCGACGCCCTTCGATTTCGCCTGCGCAGCGTTCGTGATGTTGCCAATGCCCGTCAGGCTGTTGAACACGAACTCCTGCTTGTTTTTGAAGTCCATCTTGAAGGCTGCGACGTTCAGCGTGACCCGGCGATCGAAGAAGGCTGATTTCAGGCCCGCCTCATAGTTGGTGACCTTTTCGGGCTGAAAGCCTTGGGCAACCGCCGCCAAAGTGGTGTTGGTCGTGGCAAAACCACCCGAGGTGAAACCCCGGCTATAATTGGCATAGACCAACGTGTTTTCGTCGACATTCCACGACAGCACCGCGCGCGGCGTGAACTGATTGAAGGTCCGCGACAGCTTACCCGTCGAGAAGTTACGCGCAGGAGCGAGTGCGTTGATGAAGTCGACGCTCGCCTTCTTGACGTCATGCGTATAGCGGCCGCCCAGCGTAAGCTTGAAGTTCCCCGGCAGGTTGATGTTGCCGTCGACATAGCCCGAAATGCTGTTGACGGTCGTGGCCTGGTTCGCCGTGGTATTGCCCGACACAATACCGGTCCTAGCCGCCAAGCTCGTGACCCGCAGAACCTGCTCCGCATCGTTATGGAGATAATAGACGCCCGCGATAAAATCGCCCCAGGTCCATTTCGGGCTGGTGTAGCGAACCTCCTCTGAAAAGTCCTTCACGTGCGCGGTATCGTCGTTGATGCCTTGGCTGCCAGCCGTCAGGAAACGAAAGCTGGCACCTGCCGTCGAAAGGCGCTCGCGCGACTTCAGTTCTCGATAGGCGGTGGTCGCGGTCACCACACCCATATCGTCGGGAATGGTCCACGTGGTGGTGTTCGAGATGCCGCCGGTACGACGCCTGAACCGTTGATCGACGCCGAGAACCGAGATCCGCGGATTGCCAGTGCTCCCGGCCGCCAGCGACGACAAAGTGCGACCATTATTATCGTCCCGCGCATAGTCGGCGATGAAAAGGGTCTCGAAATCGCCGGAGCGCGCGCGCAACTGTCCGCGAAAGCTGGTGCTATCGAGATCATCCTGCTTGCGCTGGCTGACCTGATCATAGCCATAGCCGCCATGGCTCATATGCGACGCGACCACCTTGACCGCCACATCGTCGCTGACCGGCACGCTCACGAGGCCGTTCGCCTCGATCTGGTTGTAATTGGCATAGCCAACCGAGGCCGAATATTCCGGCTTAGTGAAGGACGGTTTGCGCGTGGTCAGAACAATCGCACCGCCCGTCACATTGCGACCAAACAAAGTGCCCTGCGGACCGCGCAGCACCTGGACTGAAGCCAGATCATAGAGATTGAAGACTGCGCCAGAGGGCCGCGAAATGAAGACATCATCGAGCATGATCGCGACCGGGCGATCCACACCGATCTGCGAAAAGCTGTTATTGGCACCGCGGACCGAGATGTTGGGCGCCTGGTAGCTGAACGCCGCCATCGTCAGACCTGGCGTGACACGGGCGACATCCTGGATCGTGTTGACCCGCTGATTTTCGAGGTCGGCCGTAGACAGCACGGTCACGGCGACGGGTACCTTTTGCAGCTGCTCGTCACGGCGCTGCGCAGTCACAACGATGTCGGAGCCTTGTCGGTCACCATCTGCGTCAGACAGATTGGTATCGCTTAACGCAGCCGAGCCTTGGCCGGTCGGTCGCACGATAAAGAGGCCAGACCGCCCCCTGCGTGCAAAGAGCCCCGATCCATTGAGGAGGAGATCGAGACCCTGCTGGGCGGTATGATTACCGCGCAGTGCCGGAGCGCGCTGCCCCTGCACAGCCTTATCGTCAAACGCCACCTGCTGACGCGAAGCCCGCGCAAAAGCACGCAGAGCCGAACCGAGGTCCTGTGCAGGAATATCAAATGTGAAGGTCTGCTCTTGCGCCCAAGCCGGAACGGCCTGGCTAAAAACGGCAAGCGCGGTAGCCGATACGCCCACGCGAAAGGCGTGGCGAAACCGTCCAAATGGCATTGATTATCCCCCGGTCATGATCCTGTGACGGGAGCCCCCCGTCGCTCAGTAAGACGCGCGACGTCAGGCATGGGACAGCAAATAGTTTGCAGGATTTCGAGGCAGCATTTCTGCAATATTATTGTCGCTCAATCGTAATCGATCGCCCTGCTCGCTTGACCCGTATCTTATTGAAAACGCTAACCCCCTCCAAGAAGGCGTCAGTATCGCCGGCATCGAAGACGCCGTTGACTTTGATGCCGGCAAGACTGCCATCGGCCAGCGAGATCCGCTCGGGGGCATAACGATTGAAGCGCTCGACAGCGCTGGGGAGCGGCTCATTGTCAAAATCTAGCTGGCCAGCCTCCCAAGCGAGGGAGCGCGCAATGTCTGGCCTCTCGATCGTCGCTGCCGCCATGTTGAGCGGAGCCACCAACTCGCGCCCCGGCACGAGTGCGAGATCAGCGGGACGGGACGATCCCTTCAAGACGAGTTGCGCGCCGCGCTCACCATTTGAACGGCCAAGCACCTCAACATGCCCGTCATAGAGCAAGACGCGTACATCGCCGCGGAGCAACTCGACGCTGAAGGATGTACCGGTCGCGACGATAAGCTTGTTGCCAGCCTTCACAGTGAATGGCCGCAGCGGATCCTTTGCCACGTCAAATTTGGCGCGGCCGGAAAGCAATGTGAGCTGACGGCTATCGTCCTCAAGCCGGACATCCACATTCGTGTCTGCGTCCAGTGAAATGCGCGATCCGTCAGTGAGCATAGCCACGCGGCGCTCACCAATGCCTGTTCCAAAATGCTCGGCAGGATTGCGCAACATAAGCGCGCTCGACAGGACGACGATGAGGAATGCCGCTGCGATACCGGCGCCCCAGTACCAACGCCGTGAGCCCGACCGTGCCCAGCGACGGCTCTGCTCGTGGGCATAATTATCGAGCGCTTCGGTTCGCATTGCGATCATCTCAGGACGCCCGGAAGCAGCGTCCGCTATGCGCCAGACCTTGACCGCTTCGTCAAACGCGGCGCGATGTCCTTCCTGCTGCAGCCAAAGATCAAATTCCGCCTGCTCATCGGTGCTAAGCTGGCCCTCGGCCAGCCGCATGCACCACAAGGCTGCCGCTTCGTCCCGATCGACGGGCTCGTCGTCAAAAGCCGCGCGGGTCACAGCGGGGCCCTCATACGCTTCATCAGCAATCCCATCGCTTTTGCGACGTGCTTCTTCACCGCGCTGCTCGTGATGCCGAATGCGTCAGCAATCTCTGATTGGCCGAGATTTTCGAGACGGTACAAGATGAAGATGGTTCGCGTCCTCTCTGGTAGTTCGTTCAATATATGGCCGAATGCTTCGAGCTCGGCACGGCTTGCAACGATCCGGTGCGGGTCGAGAGACTCGACGTCCAATTCTTCCGCGCTCGCCAAACTATCGCGATAGTCAGCTCGCACACGCGCACGCCTAGCTCGATCGGTCAGCAGATTGCCGGCGACCTGGAACACATAGGCATCAAGCGATGATGTGGCTTCGCCCTGCGATCCTAAGAGCCTCGTGAAGACTTCCTGCGTCAGATCCTCAGCTTCGGTATGATCACGCACCCTTCTGAGGAAAAACGACATCAGCGCCGGCCGCCACCGCCGGTTGAAGTCCACATCGTCCTGATCGAGTTTGGCGTGCATTCCGTGCGTCGCCTTATGAGTGCTTGAGGTATAAGACGCGCCACCAGGCTTTTGGGACAGCAGCCGTCACGAAAGAGTCACAAATTATCAATCGCGATCCAGACGCAGCGTGTTTTCGTATCCGCCAGATCGAGACCGATGGGGCTTATCATCGCCCGTCATGACAAAAGTGCGAAACCGCCAGATCGAGGAGTGAAGTGCGCGAAGCGCTGCGGATTATACTCAACGACAAGCCGCAATTTCGGCCACTCAGCATCGATCAATATAACTCGAGGCTCCAATGCGCCCCTGAGGCGAGACCATCCCGCTCCCTCCCGGTTGCTCGCAGAGGGCTGCGAGTTTTGCGGGAGAACCTCCTCGCGGCCATGAACCCTAATTTGCGGCACTGTCCACACCAAACCGAATTCGATCTGCGTACATAACCCTGCCCTACAAATAACCTTATGGGTTATTTAAGGCGGTGAGAGGAGTCGAATTATGCCGAATATCGATGCCAACTTTATCGTCGCGATTGCTACCTTAGTTACCAGCTTGTCAGGGCTGGTATGGGCCTTACGTCGACGCAACTGATTATGACGCCTTGGGATGACCTAACACTCCCCAGCCCGCGCAATCCCATTTTGTGCTATAAGCTCTGAGCACTTTTCGCGCCTGATCCGGTTAAATTACCTCGCCCCAGACATAGGGACAGCAATATTGGACCGTGTTTAACCGCCAGAACTCACGAGTAACTTTATATTGAAGGCGAATCCTCCGATAGACTTGGCCATCCAGCGAAAATTGTTCGGCTTCCTATCGCCTAGAAGGCACGCCTCTCCGAGAAATCTGTTCGGTCACGGTATGTAGCCACAATTCCAAAATCGTGGTTGATCAACGATGATGGGTGAGTGACAATCATTACCTCATCATAGAAATAATACATTTCAATCTATATCTAAATATATCTAGCAATATCACCATTTTGGTAGCATCCATCCCTCTTACACCTATTCAATGGCCGAGATTATGCTAATTTTGAATTAGGGAGCTCGTGCGGGGATGAATATGTGGGGTTGGCTAAAAAGAATTGGCGGCCGCTCGGCACAGACGGGACAGTCCAATACACATACCGCTACGTCCGCCTCTAATCCAGACTGGTCAGCTGATCGCGAGTTCAGCCGCCTTATGTGGGTTGGCTTGGGGGTATTTGCGGTCACTGTGGCCGGTGCCCTCATGGCCTGCTGGGCGAAAGGATCGACGGCGGCCTTCGGGATCGTTATTGTCGTCATGACGACTGGTGGCGCTGGCGGCGCCGCGATCGGCTTTCTGTTCGGCATTCCCCGCCTTCTCGCAAAAGGCGGGACCGCGATTGTTGCTGATCCGCCTGAAGGCGCAACGACGGAAAGCGACGGTGCACGCACCCAAGATCGCATCGAGAGCCGCCTTCTCGCTTCTAATTCCAATTTGGAAGAAGTGTCTGACTGGCTCACCAAGATAATCCTCGGCGTGGGCCTTACCCAGGCTTATCAGTTGAACGATGCGCTGGTGCGATTTGAGCAGTTGATCGCTCTCTACGCGCCCGCCGATCAACGCTCGCTGCCGCTTATCGCGACGATATCGCTCTTATTCGCGGTAATCTGCGGCTTTCTTGCTATGTATCTGGAAACCCGCCTGGTTCTCAGCCGCATCTTCAATACGGTCGAACAAGCGCTCGCAAACGCAAATCGTCGCGCAACCAGGGCGGAAGGCTTGGTCAACGACCTTACCGATGCCGTCGCAAAGGTCGCGGCCGATCCGAACGGGAGAGCGGGGCTCGCGGCAGCAGCCGACAGCCTCAAATCGGTCGCAGACACCGATGGTAGGCCAAATGTGCGGTCTGCCGCAGCAGTCGCCTTGGCACTGGCGGGACGCGCCGAGGAAGGTGTCAGACTTGCCACGGACAACACAGTTGCTGGACAGATCACCGCGATGCAGATCTCCCTCTATGGGCCTCAACCTGAGGGCTATCAGGAAACGTTGCGACTATCCGCCATACTGAGCCGGACGGCGGAGGCCACATCACGCGCTGATTATTGGTTTTACCAGATGGCGGCGTTCGGCCAACAGCATCGATATCTAATCGGCCAACAGCGCCCTCGCCACGAGATCCAAAGCGCCCGCGACAATGCGCTAGACTGCGCGCAGCGATGCCTCGAAATAGACGCCTCCTATCGCATCCGGATCTTCTGGCTGCTTCACCCCGATCGATCACCCAATCCTGACGATGACGACCTCGCGAGCCTCGGCGACGATCCGGATTTCGGAGAACTGGTCGGTGTAGCCTAAAGCGATAAAAGAACGCCGCGCGGAACGAGAGCGGTGGTCCTTCCATGCTGGAATCTCACGCACCTCACTCCAGCTAGACTCTAAGGTTGAGGTAGAAACATGTCATCGATCGCCATCCTGATCGGCAATGCAGATTATCTTCAGCAGACGCCGCTCGATTGTTGTCGGCGCGATGTCGAGGCGATGCAACGGCTTCTTGAGGCAACCGAGCGGTTCGAACGGGTCGATGCCCATATCGATTTACGCGCAGAAGAGATGCGCGATGTCGTGCGCAACGCACTGCCTGCAGACGGTGGTTGCGATGAGATCTTTTTCTATTTCTCAGGTCATGGCGATCAACAAGGGGCCGACTTTTATTACTGCGGCACCGACTACGACACAAAGCAACCGAACCTGACGGGCCTGTCCTCGTCGGTCCTTCACGACCTGTGTCGCGCCGCTTCTCCGACCACGCTCGTGACGGTGACCGACGCCTGCTATTCTGGAACATTGCTCATTAAGAAGGGGCCGCCACCGTCACCGCCCATCGTCAAAGACGGTTTCCGCAACGTGCTGCATTTCTCCTCATCGATGGACAGCCAAACCTCGATGGGCGGAAATCCGCTGAGCGAGTTCACTCTTGCTTTCCTGGAAGCGAGCGCACGCAAGACCGAGGGGCCAGTCTACTACACGGACATTGAAGGCGCGTTACGCGACGCATTCCTACATAATGATGACCAAACTCCATTCTTCGTCAGTCAGGCGACTGGCCGAGAGCTCCTCGTTGATGATGCTGCGCGCCTGGCGGGGTTCAGGGCTTGGCTAAGCACCACTTTTCGCGCGCCTGATGCAGATGGCACTAGCGAAGAAGACGTCGTAACTCCGGAACCTAATGGTACCGACCTGATAGTGCCTCCACCACCCACGCCTAGACAGATCCTCGAGGCAGCCGAGAGCAAGACAGGATCCGCGGACCGAATGCGAGAGTTAACTCGCGCCCTGTTTGACGGGGTCGACAGTTCGTTCGACGCTAACGAGTTCGCCGAGTTCTTCGAAAAATCGCTAGTCTATCACAACCGCTATGAGGAAGCTGCTGTCGAGGATTTCATGATCCGGGTGCTGGCGCGGGAAGACCGACCCGATAGCCTCGTAACTGCCGAGATCAAGCGGGTCCGGCGCAAGCGGACTCCGTGGGAAAGAATGACCGGAAGCCTCGCCTTCGCGATGTCAAATTTCGAAGACGACTTCACTGAGCGATTTGATCTGTCGCTCAATTGTCAGCTGGACCAGGCGCAACTCAAGATCACGCTCACTCCTAAATTCAGCCGGCTTCAACAGATCGTTCTCATACTAAGCTGCGCACCAAGCCTCGAGTATCTCTATGTTTTCGAGATAGTCAGCCTGCATTTTCGTAATGATTGGGATCGGTTTGATACCGAGGGTCGTGAAATACTGCGCCGGTGGTACAAGCTCACTTGGTCGGACAGTGCTGATGGGCTAATCGAAAAGATTCAGAATGGCCTCGCGGAGGCGGCTCGGAAGCACGTCGATGATGTCATTCAGACTCTAGGAGATGACTGAAATTTCGATCGCAACCGCCTCGCGTACAGGGAGGCTGGCATAGTGAGGCCAGCGAAAAATGTATGGGCCCGCAGCGCGTATTCGTTAAATTCGCGTAGTTGACCGCTGCTCCTCGTGGGAAGAATGTGACCGTAATGCGCCCCAAAATCGGTCGTTCGGGACGCCTTGCAGATTTCCCGAAAGCAGACATCTCCGTAATATCGGCTGCCCCTAGCGGTGATCGATCCAAATGGCTTAGCTCATTCTTAATTCTTCGTTTGTCCGATATCTATATCGGTGGAAGATCAAGCGGGCTAAAGCACGGCCTGCAGAGGAGCCTATGAATTCAACCTGCAGTCTGATCTTTCGGTCGCAGGTTCCAGCTTTACACAAGTCCTCTAAGAGAGGTTGGCTGATTAGATTGAGTTCCCGGTAACGGCCGCGTGCGCTCAGTGTCTGGTATTTGCCTGCATTGCCTCTGCAGGATGATCCTTCTGGCTGCTTAGAAACAGTATCCATTTAGGAGTGATTTCAAGCATATGCAGTGCGGCGAAGGCAATGGACTTGCGATCGCGTTTAGTGTCCATCTGCTCGGTGCATTTATCATTGACCTAAACTCACGCAGCGGCGGTAATGCGGCAGCGAGACTACATGAGATAGAAGCGCCGCGGGCTGGGATGAACCGTTACGGCGCCACGGGGAGGGGTATGACCAACAGTTACGGCGAGGAACCGTCCAAGCTTCAGTTCATCCGCGACCAAGCGGCCACCGAAGATTTTTTCGGATCGCATGATCGGGTCGCTAGGGCCATCGCCTCTGTAATCGCTAATAACAAAGACCTGAAGGTCATCGGACTGCTCGGACGCTGGGGTAGCGGCAAATCGACGGTCGTCGCCCATGTCCAAAAACATCTCGCGGCCGATCAGCGTCTTAAGTCACACGTTTTTTGCTATGATGCCTGGCTCCACCAGAGCGACCCTCCCCGGCGTTCATTTCTGGAAACGCTGATTGCGTTCCTGATCGCGAACAATCTCACCACCGAGAAGCGTTGGAAAGCTGACCTCGACATCCTCAATCGGCAGGTCGAATACACTGAAACCCGGTCCACGCCTACGCTGACGATCGCGGGTCGTATCTTTCTGTTCAGCTTCGCCCTAATTCCGCTCGGCATGCAACTCATCGACCATGACTGGTTCCAAGAGCTTGGGAAAGCGGGTTTTCGGGGAAAGGCATTTTACCTTGGGCTGCTTTTGTTATTCGCGCCGGCATTAATCGGCGGTGTTTTGGCCCTTTGCGCTAAAGGTAAAGACCGCGAAAATCTCTGGGCTCTATTCGTAAACCGCCAATCCCAGCACCAGCGCAACCGTACCACCAGAACACCCGATCCAACGACGATCGAGTTTCAGAAGCTTTTTCGTAAGGTCATCTCGGCAGTTCCTGCGGACACGTGCCAATTGATCTTCGTGATCGACAATCTCGACCGGCTACACGAGGCCGAAGCTGTGGAGATGTGGGGCACGATCCGCAGCTTCTTCTTGGGTTCGCACGGCGATGAGCTTGATCCGACGCGTGTGAACCTACCCGTCGTTATCCTACCGATCGATCAGGATGCCATCACCCGTATGTACGCGGTCGAACATGGCGAAGCGGTAGCTCCCAAGTTGGCCCGCTCCTTCATGGACAAAACCTTCGACCTGACATTCCACGTCGCTAGCCCGCCGCTCTCGGACTGGAATCGATACCTTCGTGATAGGCTACTAGCGGTATTCAATGAGCAGTTCGACGAGCGGTGGGCCTTTCAGATGGGGCGGCTCTATGGGCGTTGGCGCGAAGCCGATCCCGCCAACGAAATCACACCACGCGCGCTAAACGTCACCGTGAATGAGGCCGCCACGCTATGGCTGCAATGGTCGCGCGAGGTCACATTCGTGGCAATCGCCTACTTCGTCATCTTCCGGGACGCGATCGCAAAAAACGTCGAACAGGCAGTTATGGAACCGGCGATCGATCTATCCGATCTCGATCCCAACTGGCGCTCCGGAGTGGCGGCACTGCACTATGGAGTACCACCCGAGGTCGCCATTCAGATCTTGATGGAACCGCGACTGCTCGACGCGATGAGTGGCCGTTCACCCGACCAGTTCAAGCGCCAAGCGGCCCTGCCAGGCTTCAAGGAGGTACTACAGCGCATCCTCGACAAAGCCCACCCGATGGATCCAAAGGCAGCAGCTCAGACTGCCGTCTTGCTTGACGAGCTTGGCATCGAAAGCGACCCATCGACTGAAAGTATTTGGGCGGCTCTGCGAGCCAGGATTGCCGCAGGGCGGCCTTGGGAGGATCTTGCCTCTGTCGACGCCGATGGATTGCAGGCTATGCTCGCCAACTGCCCTTCGGCCCGCCTCGCTCCGTTCATTGATCAAATGGCGCAAAAGTTGTCGAGCGCTGACGATAGCATGATCACTGGGGAGGATGGCCGGCGGGCGTTTTTGAGGATGACGCAGGCCCTTAATGAGGCCACGGAACGCGGACAGTGCAATTTGCCTTCGATTGCCATCCGCGGCACCGTCGAAAACTACCTTAACCTCGTGGGTGCTGTCGGCGCGCCGCCTAATGCCGCAAAACTCATTGATCCTCCGGGGTCAATCCAATTTGCGGCCAACAAGTTAGCAGAGTTGCTTAAGGTCTCTAAGACAGCGGTCGGCGCAGGGCGAAAATTCGAGGCACTCATGGTCCGAAGGGATGAGATCGACTGGAGCAGTTTCCTAGCGGCCGCTTATGAGGTGGCGAACGGGCAACCGGCGACACACGTCGGCATCGCTCCGGCTCTCCACGCGCTTGGGCGCTTCTATCAAACGGACGATGCCACGAAGGAATCGGTCAAGACGCTGTCACAGAATGGGATGCTGACTGGACGGATGAATGAGTTTCAGAGCAACCGAAATGACGGCCCTCTTGCGGAAGCTATCGCGCTGCTGATCATGAGTGGAGGGGACATGCCGCCCCCAAACGGCATTTCTTGGTCAACGATTGCCGAGGTGCCCTCGTTCGGCAACGATGTCCGCAATGCCCTTCTGCTCTTTGGCGAAGAGGCCCCTCTGCTGCGGCTCGTATATATAGCAGCCAACAACGATAACGTTTCGCCTCTCTGTCGTGCAGTGGCAACCGCTTACCTCCGTTCTAGCAATCTTGGCAGACTAGCGGTGCGAGCGGTGATTAGCGGCGTGGACACCTACCTCACGCTCTTCGAGGTCGACGATCATGCTCGTTTCGCCGCGCAGCTACCCAATTATCCAAACTTCTGGGACGAGCTGAGGACAGCACAGCTGAACGAGAGCAGCCTTAGGCTTTTCTCGCTCTTAGCACTCTCGGACGAGCCGGCCATTTCGGGCGCAGTGAGGAAATCAGCCCGCGCAATCCTTCTGACGCACTTGCGGGCCACTTCGCAGGAGACTTGGCTATCATCGATCCAGACCGGCGATGAACCGTTACCTAGCGCACAGGCTTTCGCCGATGGCACCAAAGGCAGTGCCAACATCGGAATCTCGCTGTTCAATGCTCTTAATAGTCAGATCGATAGTATGGTCGGTGATAGTTTGCCCGGCTATGCAGCGCGGTGGTTCGCGGCGACCAGACTCTTAGCGAACTCGCATATAAAAACGCTCTTTAAGAATTTGCGTGACTATATTCTGGCGCATGCCCACTCCGCCAGCGTGGTGCCGCTGTTGATCCTGGGAAGCGATCAGTTGCTCGATGCAGGCGAGTTCGCCAAGCAAGGCGATCGGTGCGTGAGGCTCCTTCTTCCCTCGTTTTTAGATGATCTAAAGGGACGCGAGTGGCTTCAGGGGCGTCCCGAGAGGGTCGCCGCGTGGCTAAACTCGAGTGGGCAGGATAGTCGCGCGGTTTTTGCCGATCAGTTGCGCCAGCGATGGTCTCAAGCTGACGACAACAGCAAGGCTTCTATCCAGAGCCTCTGGGATGCATGCAATCTCGAAGGTCACCTCGATTGAAACGCGACGAGCAACTTTGCGCCCCAACTTCTGTCATCGGATCAGATCGCCGCCAATCTCGAAAACTCATTCGTTGGCGCGATGGCCGACAGGCGACTACTCCACAACACGCAGCGCGCGCGGTGCGAGCTCGCATCGTGCACGCTGTATCGCGAGATCGAGTGCGAGATCGTCGCTGGCGACGAGAATATCTTCCAAAATGGATTGAAGCCGGTCGTGACGCGCGAGCCGCATGAGCACTCCGGCATTGTCGAGCCCCTCGGGTAGAACCTGGACGGTGTAGCTATTGTCTTCGACGTCCACTGAGTAGGAGAGTCTGAGATTATAATATTTGAGCGCGTTATCAGCCCTATCAAGAGCGAGCTTCAGCAACGACGCTTCATTTCCAGGTAGGCGCTTCATCTCCTTCTTGGCTTCTTGGCGGCGACCACCGGCATCTTTTCAGTATATTGCATAGCTTGCGCGTCCGATTGGCATTGGCGACGAGTGACCGTTAAGACAGGCGCCCTGCATCAGACAAGCCGACAGAGTGGGCCCAATGAAGCGTTGCGCATCGAATCTTGGGATATCCGCAATTTCCGGCTGCATGCAGATACCACACCGGCGCGGACGCCAATGGCAAGACCTCGCTGTCCGAGATCATTAAGCTCAGGGATGACCGGCGGTAAAACTTAGCGGATAGTGGCCCCGACGGGGCCGCCGGTCAGGCGCCGCCGAGCTGCTTCACGACATGGGCCGTGCGTTCGAGCAGGTCGAGTGCCTTGGTCACCCAGAGGCCCGCGATCGTGCGAAGCACCTGGCCGCGATAGATCCACCGTGCGCGCCGTTCGCCATGACGGTTGACCCAGAGCATGTAGACATCCTCGAGATTCGCCTGGATGTCCTCGGCGGTAGCCGGTTCAAGCAGAGCGTCGAGCCAAATCGAGTGCGGGCAGGCGAGCATCTCGATCGGATTGATGCGCACATCGCGTACGACGATCTGCGACAAGACGTCGGCGTCAATCCGAAGCTCGGGCTGAAACTTCAACGCCTCGCCAAGATCCTCCAAAGTGAGCTGCTCGACCGAACTGATTTGGACTTCGTCGCCTTTATCGGTGCGCAGCGTGACCTCGTAGCGAACGCTGCCCTGCTCGTAGAAGGCCTGTGCGGTCGACCCGAAGCCGCCGCAGCTGATGGTGACTTTGCCTTTGCTCACGACATCGCTCCCGCCCAAGCGAAGCCGCCGAGTGCCTGCACCCGAGTCATCGATTGCCTGATCGCCAAGCGGCCAGCCGCGCTCACCGTGAAGGCCCGCCGGCTGCGGCCCGCAGCGTCGTTCTTTTGGCTTTCGGAGAGCAGCTTCTTCGCCGCCATCCGGGTCAGAGTCGTATAGACCGCGCCGAATTGCGGAACCCGGTCGCCGCCGGGCGCGTCGACCATCCGCGCGTAGATTTCGCTCGGAAGCGCCGCTTCGCCCGCCTGGAGGCTCGCGAGCAGCACATCCTCTTCGAGTTTGCCGAGCATTGGTTGTCCCTTTCAAGTCTACAATGTAGACGTCTACTGTGTAGAGTTCAAGGGCGATTTCGGGTGTCTATCTACGCTGTAGGTGTTGGGCAGTCTTGCCTATCGCACCGGGACGGTTCCCCCGTCGGGCCGTGCGGATCCAAGCTCGCTCAACGAGCGCACCACCTCGTCCCTCGACGGCGCACGGCGCAGCGGCGTGAGCATAGCGATCGCTTTGCCATGCTCGCGCTCGGCCGTGTGCAGATCCCAGGCCATCTGAAGGTTGAGCCAGAAGTCCGCGTCGGTGCCAAGCACGCGGGCAAGCCGGAGCGCCATCACGGGCGTGATCGTGCGCTTGTTGTTGAGCAATTCGCTCACGGTCAGACGCGACACGTCGAGCGCGTCGGCGAGCCCCTGCTGGGTGACGCCATCGAGCATTAGGAAATGACGGCGGATGACCTCGCTCGGGGCGGGTGGCGCCGGCGTGAAGGCGGCGCTCACCCTTGTGCTCCCGTCAGAGCGCCTCGAGCCGCGCCTCGCACACCCGCGACGCTGTCGCGTCCCAGGCGAAGCTGATCGCCCAATGCTGGTCGAAGACCGCTGCATAGCGATCGTCCCCGAGTGCGTAGATCTCGGCGATCGCGCCGAGCGTCGCCCAACTGCGCGAGGCGAGCAGCAAATGGATCAACCAATGGGCGCCCGCGACGACGGGCTGGGGCAGGTCGGGGTAAGCGCAGGTCGCAAAGATCTGCGACAGAATAGGGTCGGTGATCGACGGCATGACGGTCTCCCTGATGATCGGACGGCGGCGACGGATCGCTGCCGTCCGGCGGGGAGATGCCGGTCCGGATCGTGAAATTGTGGGTCCAGGTCCAGGTCGTGGGCGCGCCAGCGTAGAAGGGGGCAAGACCCCTGGTCGAGCGGCTCACCTTGCCGATCAGCGCATCGAAGAAATTCTGGATCGCTTCGATATCATCGACGCCGCGTTCGGGCCGGGCGAGCAAGAATTGGGCCTGGTTGAGGGATCGCAGCGCTTCGCGTTGCGTGAGATAGAGGTGCGCGAGTTCATGCGCTTCGAGGAACGCGCGACGCCCCGTGCCTTCGAAGACCGGCAGCGCGAACCGCGCCAGCGCATAATCAATGACGATCTCGCGCCATTCGCTGATCGTCGGCCTGACGTTCCACGGGATGGACGTTGACGAGGGAGGCGCATGCGTGACCTCGTCGTTGTCTCGAACGACGGCCTCGAGATCGGCCCACGTTTTGACTGGCGCCGGCAGCGCGATCCTGATCGCCTTGCCGCCGAACGATGTCGACCAACTCTTGCGCTGCCAGATCTGGATCGCGAACGCGCTATGTGCCGATGCCCGCCAGTTGGCGGCGAAGGGGGGCAAATCCCGCATGGAATGGAGCGCCAACATTGCCTGTATGTAAGGTGTAGGATTGCATGATCAAGAGGCGGTCGAAAATAAGGGTCCGCGCGGTAATGCACCTTGGGCAGAGGCACCTATGGCGGTCCGCTCGGCGCTCTATAATCGCAAGTAGCAGCCACGCGCGCAGGGTCTTGGGCGGCCGGATGCCCATCTTTGCATAATGAGTGCAGCGGGCAGTGCCGACGGGAACATCGCTATATAGATTTGGTCCGCTAGCCCGGAAAAAGTCGGAAGGATGGGGACGCTTAAGCGGGATACCCGCGACAAGTGCGGTGACGGCCTCTAAGCGCTCGCCAATCCACTCTCGCGTGAAATCCCGATCGGCTGCCGACATTTTTTGGTCACCCATGCGGTCGGCCGTATCATCGAGCATGAGGCATGCTCCCTCCAGCGTCGCGCTAACGGCAACAAGGCGCCGGGCAAGAGAAAAACTGCCCTGATCGTCCAGATCGTAAATCGGAAACCTATTCATTTCGCTGATTACACTTCGGATCATCAGGCTGGCTGCCCTTATATTGATTGCCATCGGCAAGAAGTATGCGGAGGTGCGGTGGAAGCTCTCGAGTGCCTCGTAGCCGTGAGCAAGCAGCCGCTCGGCCGCTTTACGTAGCTGTTTTCTACGGTGCCAGTGCGGTGCGAAAGCTGTGAAATAAGTCAGTGCCAGCGCGATGATCGCCCCGAAAAATTGCGCCCATCCCGCTAGCTTGTCGTGAGCCTCCAGCCATGTAACGAGAGCTTGCATGGCGTCGGAGACCCTTTCGCATCATTATTAGCCGAAACGTGAAGGGCGTCGAACTTCTATAACGTCGTTAAGGCGACATCGAACAACTGCGCGATGGATACAGCCATACCGAACTTCATAAAAGTCGCGCGCCATATGCGCCAAAGTGTTGGGCTAATTGACATGACCGTGACGAGGCCAACAGGAAACCGCAGGATCGACTTTGACCGTCGCGAATGGTTTAGTACCCATACATTCAAATCCAGAGTGATCCGGAAAGCCGAACGAGCGAACTGAGAATACCTTGATGGTTTCGCCGCTTCCTTCCGGAAACGAATATCGCAGACCGACAATGAGCCACGCAATGTCGCTCGGATATCCGCTGCTAAAATCCCAAGGCACAAACGTTTCAGAAAAGAGGGGTTGATCTCGGGCTGGGAAGACCGTTGGCCCGGCCTCGCCCGCCCCACGAATTTTCTCCGCTACCGCGGCTGCGCAATTCTGAAGGGCGTTGTCTCGAACGGAAAGATCAAGAGACGGACCAACAGTCTCATACATATGATCATAGAATATGCATTGCACATACTCTCTAACATCTGTGGCCGGAGTTGCCCCAGAATTAAGGGGATTTATTTCCAATTGCAGACAATATCCTTTGCAGTCGTAGTTGACGGACACCCCATGCAATTTGATATCAACATCGAGCCAAGGACGATTGGCTTCATGCGCCGCATCTGCACTTCGTTTATTTTCGTATGCAGCTTTCTTGGCGAAGTACGCAGCAGCGATGGCCGCGGCCATAGTTATCGCTCCTAGAACGATGCCCAAACCAGCAAAGTAGACCGTCCACCAAGAAGCGTCGGCTGACGACTTTGCAGCATCTGCGGCTTTCCATTGAGCGCAGAAGGCGGCGGTTTCGGGGGTTTTTGCACTATAGCAGGGATCGGACGAATAGCTCGCGAACCGGGTGAATGTTGCCTCCGATGTGCCGCGCGCCGACGAGGCTGAAGATTGACCGGCCTGTGTTGAGGAGTTCTCGTTGGCGCACAAGAAAAGCCACCCAAGCGCTATAATTGATATTTTTCTCGTAAGCATTTGCGAAGGATTTCTTAGATTGACGAGTGATGCAATCACTACCTGCATTGCTTGAGCTTCGGGCTATTGTTGGATCGGATAGCGCCTGGCCTGGGCGGTCCGCTGCAGTACCGCGATCTGCGCACGCCGTAGCTTCGGACAATCATGACGGGGATCGAGCATCGCGGCGAGCGCATTTCGCGTCGCTCATTCTTGGCCCTGCGCCGCCATCCATGCTCTGCGGATAAAGCCGGTACGGTATTATGCAGGCTATTGGGCGTCTGATCCTGCTAATGCGGCTTCGACTCTGTTTGCGGCTCCCGCCAAGTCGTTGACGATCGTCCGACCGTCGATCCGCACTGGAGTGATCCCGAAGCCACGCAGCTTCTCCGAGATCGCCTCATCCTTTTTCTTCTTGCCGCCGCTGTGGAAACGGCCCCCGTCGCAGAAGACTGCTATTCTTTGCTCTGGAAAATAGAGGTCAGCCTCGGTCACCGCAGCATGCGAGTAGCGGAAGTCCAGGTCGCCCCAGAGATTGTAAAAAGATGGGTAGGTTCCGCCATTCTCCATAATCAGCATCTGGAGCTGCGGATGATGGCCTCGCCGCGCCAGTTCCTGGAGAAGAAACAATTCGATCGGCGAATCCGCTCCCCAAATCCGCCGGGGTTCGAGCTTCTTGAACGGTGTAAACAGAAGCTTCTGCCGGTTCTTAGCGTAGCGCCGCCAAGCGTCGCCGGGTGGCAGACCGATATCCGGCTGCAGCACCTCGTCATGATCGAAGCTAGTCGCCAGCCAGAACTGGCCAATGACGAGGCCGAGTTCGTCGAGATGACCTTTTCCACCAGCGAGCCCAGGAGTGTTTATCCCGAACAGGCCGTAGCTGCCCTCGAATGGATCAAAACGAGCATAAAGCGGTGGATTGGCCGGATCGTAAGCGAGAGTCAGCTTCTCGACGAGGTCGATCGGCGCCGTCTGGATTTCCCCGCGCTTGCTCGCCGGTAGCAGACTGAGTGCGAAAGGCGTCGTCCCGAAGCCTTCGCCTTCTCCGGCCTTGGCGACGAGGCTTGCGACTATGAAGATCATCTGAAATTCGATGTTCGCCTCGCGGAATAGAGCAACTTCGCCCTCGCTAGGTGTATCATGAAGTGTCCCGCCGGCCGCTGTTACCATCGATTTGGTGATCGGCTGGATACCGCCCAGCTCAAAGATTGAGCGGCGGACGAACGCCGGCACGGGTGACCAGTCAACGCGGTAGGGCAAGGCGGGACGAATTGAATATGTCGGATCGGCGAGGAGATGAGATGGGCGGTTGGCGATCATCGGCGCCACATGTCAGCGACAACCCAGTGAGGCAATCTCCGCAATCTTTTCTTTCGATTTTCGTGCGTAAAGATTCGCGATAAAATGGGGGGGGGGGGGGCGGCGTAGGGCCGGGTTGTTCTGATCCAGCGTGACCACTGCGTCGCCGGCGACCAACGGGAGTGCCACGGCGAGCTTTGAACCCTGCGCGGCGCGCTCGGCGTCAGTGAAGGACGTGTAGCGCGCATCGGAATCCAGTTGGGCGACGTTGTTGTAGCGCGGGTTCGGGCTGAGACGCTCCTCTGATGCACCGCCGTCGACCCGGAAGGTGAAATGGGAAGTAGGGTCGCCGCCCAAAGAGAAAATCCGCATGGGTGCCGGCTGACCGAATTCGTCGAACGCCGCGAACCGATATTCGAGGGTGAGGTCGCCCGTACAGATCGCACTGACTTCAACCATGAAGGGGGCGGCGGCGACACGGGTGACGGCGGTTGTGACCGATAGGTCGGTCATCGGGTCGCGCTTCGTGCTGATGGACCACTCGGAACCTTCTGCGCCTGACAGGTCGTCGCCCATCGGTTCGGCCTCGGCGACCACCTGATCCATCGCGTTGGTGACTTCGCCACTAAATTGCTGGGCCTGCGCTGCTGACGTGTTTGCCTCAGCGCTCTCGTCGGCTTCCTTGGTTCCCTGCAACCATCCAATGGCTGCGAACATTAGGATGCCAACGGCAATGAGCCCCAAGAGTGCAAAAATCCGCACGAGCATCGGCTGCGGCGAATGCGCGTGCGGCTCGACGGCGGTCGCATCGAGCAGACGCCTTTTCTCCTGCTCAAATTCGGCCTCCGTAATCATGCCGGCTGTACGAAGCTGAACCAGCCGCTCGAGCTCGTGCGTAACATCAGCCATGCGCCGGACAGTCGATGACGTTCAGCAGATAGAAGCTCGTATCGTCGGGCTTCTTCACGACGTAGGTCCCGACGGGCCCGGCCTTGAAGGTCGTCGTCATTCCCGGCTGGAGCTCTGGAAGCGGTAGATCAGGCCTATTGCCGAGAAAGTCGAAAATATGGGCTTTGATCGGGAAGGACGAGCGATTGATCAGCTTGACCGTGGCGGAGGCGCAGGCCGCCGTGACGAACCTTTCATCGTCGGGATATTCGCTTTCATAATTCCAAGGGGAAGTCAGCGCCTCATCGCTGATCGTGATCTCGGTCCCCGCGTATTTCTGTTGCGCGATATCGCCGGTGAGTGGCGGCGGTGCCCTCACGACCTCATCGCCGATCGCGCTTGCATTGGCCGCATTGGCTTCGGCGGGTGCCGCGATGTTTGCCGTAGCTGTTGGTGTAGGACGCGGCTCAGGGAAGACGAAGACGCGTAACAGGAAATAGGCCGCGATGAGCAAGATCGCGAGCAACTGGATCCCCCAGAACCAGTAGGCGAAGCGTCGAAGGCCGCGTGTCTGTCGCCAGCCCTGCGCGAATGTTCCGATGGCTGGCTCCGCGTGGGTGGCGTGCGGCTGCTGGCCGAGAATGACGAATTTCTGCTGCTCGAACTCCGCGTCGGTCAGCACGCCTTCGGTCTTGAGCCGCGCAAGGCGCTCGAGCGCCTCGATCCGGTCGGTCATCGGTTGCCCCCTATGTCCATCAGGGGCAACGGCCAAAGCCGGATGTTGGAAACACTGGCACAGCACAGCGCGCATGCGCCTTTACCGGCAAGCCGGCTGGACATGCGCGCATGCCACCCGGCCGATGATCTCGACCGAGGTGCTGGCAAAGAGGTTTCCACGCCCCGCCCCCGAGTATTGCGGAGGCGAGGTGTTTGTAGGCGGGCGGTGTGCAGGAAGGCAATGTCGTATCGCGCAGATTTGGTTGGGTAGGCTTTGCTGCTGTCAAAAGCTGTCATGCTCATCTCCCACGGCTCAATTGTTGACGAACCAGGGCCGGGGCGGCGTGTTGATCTGCTCATGGCGCACACCCCGATCGCGCGGCCCCCAATAGTCTCGGCCCGATCTGAGAATGCGGTGGTCACTCCCCCGTACGGCGTCGGGCTCAGGGTCGATCAGGAAGAGGCTCCCGTTGATTGCCCGAATGACCCCGTGCCCTTGCGAACCCCGCCCCGTCCAAAAGAACACCCGCTGGCCGATGGTGAGGGTTGGATCTTGGTCCCTGCTCACGAACCCGTTCACGGCTCGGGTGTGCTGGGGTTGTCCGGCATCTCAACGATGATGCCACTGGCCCGGGCCGCACTGGCGTAACGCGAGAGCGGCGCCGTGCCGACGAACAAGGCGTCACGCTCAATGGGCAGGTTGAGCATCCCTCGGATCGAGCCGAGCTCGCTGAGGCTGACATAGCCAAGCTCGGGTTCGCTCAGGCCCAGATCGCATAGACCGAAGGCGCGATCAGGTTCGGCGGGATCAATCTCGGTCAGCAACCAGGTGGCGGCCGCATCGGGCGTGAAGAGCTTGACCACGGGGACCGGATCGATCTGCTCCCCAGCCGCGGTGCGCCGTCCATTGGCCAGCAATTGTGCGAAGTCGGCGGGGGTGAGGAAGGGGACAATGATCATCGTACCGGCTCTCCCTGTGCGTGGCTGGTGGTGGCTGGCACGGGGTCGCCTTCGACGATGAGCGGGGGGATGGTGAAATTGGCCCGGCGGAAGTGATCGAGGATGGCGGTGTAGGAACCCAGACGTGTGACCGTCTGCAGATCGATGAGAACATGACCCTCCTCATCGGCGGCATAGGCACGGGGTTGACCGACGGAGGGATCGAAGACGACCCGTCCGGCTTCCCATCCGCCGGCACAGGCGCTGGACCAGCGGACGAAGGGGATGCTGTGCGTGATGCACCATCGTTCGAGCTCTTCGAACTGCGCCCCGGGCACATCATGGTCACATAGGAAGAGGGGTCGCCCGACGGTGCGGTGGTGCGCATCGAATAATGGCCCACACCATTGGGTGGAGAGGCCTTCGCCGACAATGACATCGACGAGGGTGCGGTAATCATCATCACTGAGCGTGCCGCCGAGGATGATCGTTGCTGCTGCACGATTGGCCATGTCGGGTCTCCTCAAGCCGCTCGCGGGGTGTCGACGAGCTGGAGGGGCGCGGGCTTAGGAACGGGGGTCCACTTCTCGACCCGCTTGTGGAGGGCTTGGGCGACGGCCCGGTCGATGCGCCCCCAATCGAGATAGCGCTCGAACAGGGCCTGGGCAGCGTTGGACGCACCGGCAAAGTGGAGGGCTGTGACGAAGGCTTCGAGGGTCAGATGGCGGTAGGGGACTTGGCCGTCTGTGGGTGGGTTGAGGAAGGCGGTGTAGAAATCGGCCTGACGCTGGGCCCGGTCATGGGCGGCAGGGGCAATGCTCACGAATATGGCCTCGGGCCAATCCCCGCGCATGACGGTCGCTTGGGCTAACAGATGCTCACGGAACAATTGCTGAAGGGGATTTACGCGCAGGGCGGCGTGCTGGGGGTCTTTGAACAGGCCCGACGCTTCGGCGAGATCATCATAATGGCCCGGGGTACAGGCGGCGGAGTCATGAAGGCTCTCGGTATATTTGAACTCAAACGCGATGACGGCCGGCTTGGTCTTACGTCCCTGGCGGCGGTTGACGAAGGCGCAGACATCGAAGGCGGATCGGTCCCCGGTGAGAGTGGGGTCTGCGCGGCCGGGCGAATGTTCGAAGCGGATATGGTCGACGCTGGCGATGTTGAGCTCGGGAAAGAGCTGGCACAGGACGCGGGCGGCCAAACCCAAATCGAGGGCAAGCATTCCCATGACGTTGATGCTGAGACCCGTCGAGCCGAGGGCGTTGGCGAACACCCGGCCGGCGTCGATGAACGCGCCCGGCTCTTGGTAGGCGACGACGTGCTGGGCGAGGTTGGCGAGGTCGGGACTAAGGAAGTTGCGCCCCGCCTGGGCGGCCGTAATGCTTAGCCGTGATCCGAGGCGGCGGGGTCCGTTGCGACCCTGATGATAGCCGGTCGGGATCTTATGGTCGGTGAGCCAAAGGACCTGCAACAACCGGGCACAGGCTTTGAGGCGACTGTCGTGGCGCTCATGAACATGGAAGCGCTTCAACAGCTCGACGGGCACAATGGGCAAGGGCGCGGTCACGGGCCGGGTGGACTGCGACATAGGGTCTCCTCGTCAAAGGCCCCATACGGGGCGGACGAAGAGGGTTCATTGGGCTAGCGTCTTTGTGGACAGGATTGGCTGAGCCTCGTGACCGCAAACCCCGTCTGAGGGGCGGCCTTGCCCGGAGGTTGGCGGTGTCAAGAAACCCGCCCTGCCCCGCTTTGGACCGTTCTCCAGCGCTCTATTTCCAAAGATTTGCGAGGTGGGTTGAACCCTGTTTTCCGCCGATGATGTCCCTACAGAAACCCGGCGTCAGAGCTGATCCAGAGAACCCGCGCCACATCACCAGACCGGGCCGGAAAAGACAGAAAGCCAAAGCGCTTAACCCCCTGCAGGGTGTTGAAGAGCAGGGAAGAGAAAGGCGTTCAGGCAGGCATTAGCATGCAGGGTGTAGAGGCAGTACAGGGTGTAGAGCGCAAGCGCATATAAAGCGCGAGCGCACATCGGCAGGTGCGCGATTTGATGCTCACTGGTCTAGCGTTTTGCTCTGACTGGGTAGAGCCTCGCACCGTTCAATCAACGGCACCTGGATCGCGGCACCGTGTGTATCAAACCACCTAAAGTAACGATCGTCATAGGGGATCGGACTCGTCCGCGCGATCGTCATGTCCGGCAAGACGTTAACCTGGGCCCAATCGTTAAATGATCGATCTTGCAGCAGTCGCGCAAAGCCGACGCGCCGCCCCGCGATACATCCTTTGTCGCGCAGGATGAGCTGCGCGCGATCGGCAAACTCCCATGTGGGATTAGCCGGCGCCCCTTCCCACCAGGGCAGGCGAAACCCCTTCATCATGTAGCGAAAGCGGTCCCACTGCCATCCAACCGGGCGGCCCTCGGCGTGGTGAATGCGCACGGTGCGAACCGAACGCTCTTGCACAAGCGGCCGGCGTACAACCTTTTCGAGGCTCAGGCGCACATGCTCGTTAAAACCCACCCCATCCCCGAAGATGCGGAACAGATGGGTCGGCACGTGGAAGAACAGATGGGTGTGGAGACCAAAACGCCAGCCGTGTTCCTGCACCCAGAAATATACTGCTGGCACGCCTTGGCGTTCGAACCATCGATCGATCCGAGCAAGCCACTGGTGCAGGCTTGGCAGAACATCGTCGCCCACCACGTTCACCGTCGACCAACTGATATCGACTTTGGTGTTCAAGGCCAGGCCCAGGCAGTTCGCGAAGGCAATCCCGCGATAGGCGCGCTTGAACTGGCTGAGGCCAATCCCGTCGGTGATCGCATGCCATTTGCGCGCTCGCGCATAGCGCCCGAAGCGCAACCGCCAGTCGGCATCAGCAGGAATATGGTCCATCTGCATTGAGCACTTTTCCGACCAGGTGAAGGTGGGCGAATACGAGGCGGTGCACGACCGCCTCGCATCGGCAGCTTCAAATTTCCACGCGCGGCGTGGAGGCCGGATCCCGGTCACCGAGCGGCACGTACGGCAATGCCAACTTCTGGCGGTGCGCCGGCTGGGGGCCGGGCCCAGGACGGACTTCGAGAACCGTCTGGTAAACCTCCGGCCAGGTCTTGCAATGTGCGTCGATGATCTGGTCGAGCTCGTCTTGATCAGCCCAGGCATGACGGTCGCGGCACCACTCGCTATGCTCGTCGTCGAAGCTCTCGCCATCGGGAAGATGTGCGCGGGCTTCATGCTCGATCACCCACCAACCTTCACGGGTACGATACGTCTCGACCAAGGCTTCGGTGACGAGGCGAGCGATCGACATGTCGAACTCAACCTCTTCACACCGGATCAGCATGTTGAACGGTGCCGGCGGCAACCCAGCGCGATAGGTTAGCAGGCGCTTGGCGCGCGCATGTGCGCTGGCAAGCATCTGACCGGCGCGCACAGACGATGTCGGCCCGCTGATCGGAGTATTGGTGTAAGGCAACTGGATGCGGGCTTTAGGCGGAATATAATAGTCGCTGTCCGGGCTGTTGAAGGCGGGCCGGCACCCCAAGTTCAGATAGACATCAGTAAACGGCACGTAGGTCGCCAGGCTGCGATCCTGGAAATGACCAAGCTTGAACGAGTATGTCAGCGAGCGGACCTGATCGTATAGTGCACGCGGCAGATGATCGATGCACAGATCGTAATCTGCGGGGTGGTTCTCATCAAACCCGGTGATGATGAGCGCGAAGGGATTCAACTCCATTTTGGTCTTCCTTTTGATCGATTGAATATGGCGCGGCGCCAAGAGCGACGATGCGCGCGCGGTCGGTTCGGGGGGCGTCGGCGTCGTTTCGGCCCAGGAATTATTCCCAGGGCGGAAGCAAGATCTCGTCATCGTCGCCAATGGGTCCAGGATCGACCGAGACCGGCGGCAACGGCTCGTCGAGTTTGTGAACCTCGATGGCGGGCCGCAAGGACATCTCGGTCATTTCGAAGCTGAAGCCCGGCACGTCGTTCTTCTCGACGGCCTCAACCAGATAGGACCAGGGATCGCCGGTCAGTTCAGGCGGAATCGGCCCCAATCGGCTCAACGCGTCGCGCTGCTTGATGATCTGGCGCCCGGTCTTCATGTCACGACCGACCCAAGACTGCCCCCAAGCCTGCAGCCTATGAGCGAACGGATCGGAGACCGGCCCAAACGACCGCAGCATTTGCTTGTCATACAGCTCGTCGGTCATGAAATCCGACAGGCTCACCCGGTAAAGCTCCGGATGCAGACGCTTCACATCGATCAGCGGAAAATCGGGCGCATAATTGCGGAGGTTTCCGCCCTGATTAGGCCAGTTGCCAAGCGTGATCGCCGTCCCGGTGAGCCGCCGCAAGGAATCGACGACGTCGCTCTCCCGGCCGGGCGGCAAGCCGATGGCATCGCGCAGCTCGATCAGGTCGATATCGAGCATGTGAAAAGCTTGGCCAAACACAGATTCGTATTGCGCCCGGCTGGCGATGTACGAGAGAACCGGCCAGTCCTCGATGCGAGCCAGCGGCACGGGACGAAAACGACGCCGCGCTCGAAAGTCGATACGGGTACGGCGCTCGTAATAACTCGCGGTGACCACGGTCTGATCGCCCAATGACAGAAATGGCCCACGCAAGGCGAAACGCGGCGATCGCGCCCCACGCTTATGGTCGTACCCGCCCTTTTTATCCTTCTCCGCAACGCTCGAGACCATATTCGCGAACGGGTTGTCCTGACCCGCGCTGATCGGGCAGAACGGCCGGGCGGAAGGCCAAAATTTCTCGTTCATGCTTCACCCCCTTCCGGGAGCTTCAAAAGAGAAATGGAATTTTCGATTATCCGATTATTTTCTGGTTTTTTTGAAGGGTCCTCAGCCTGAAGGGTACCCCCAACACTGGTAATATAGGGGCCCTGAAAACATACCGTTTCCGCCTGAGCGACCGCCGCATCGATGCAGGGATAGTATTCGCTCGCGTTGCCACGGCCAGCACCGCGCTTACGGCGCACCCACAAGCCTTCACGCTGCAGCAGCGCGCGAACCTTCTTAACATAGATCGCGGAGCGCTTGATCTGGCGTGCCAACGAAGAGACACTGGCAAAGCAGCCGCCACCGTTGCGGCACAGGCACAGCATGACGAACGAGAGATCGGCCGCGGCGTTCGGCAGCCGCCGGCGCGCCGTCAACGCGTATATCGCCTGCATGAACGGCTCGAACATGGCGTCGTACCGCATGTCGCCGCCGCTAGCGGACCGATAAACTTTGCCCTCCGCAACGCGACGCAAAAGCGATGCGACCTTGCTCTCGACATCGGCTTTCGACCACGGCTCTGATCCGTCCCGTTTCGGACGACGCAGGTCGACACGCTCCTGGAACAGGAGCCAACTCTTCTCGATCAGTTCGTGAGGATCGGCGATGCCCTTGTTCCAGACATCGTACACGATCCGACGCATTTCAACGTCGCGACCGTCACGGATCAACCCCGTGGCTACATCGGGCTGAGGCGCGACGGGCCGAGCGATCCGATCGCTCAGCTCTTCGAGCGCAACGGTAATCTGATCGATCTGGCGTGCATTAATCAGCGGCAGCAAGACGCGCGGCACATCAAGTGGCGACGAGCCAATCCATTCAAACGGCTTCTTCGTAACGGGATGAACACCCCATCCGACGAAATATGAACCCTGCGCCAGGATATCGAACTGGCGGCGATGCACAGTGCGCACCGGCTCTTCTGCACGATAGAGCAACAGCGCTTTGGGAAACTGGCCAACACGCTCGAGCGGGTCGCCAGGCGCAATAGCGGAGACGAGGCATTTGGCTTCGCTCACCATAGCCGCATCAGTGAAGTCCAGGTCGATCGCGATAACGATCCCGCACGCGATCGCAGCGCCTCCGAACCCGAAATACCGGAGATCACGTTCGATCGTAGCGAGCGACGGAAGCGCGTCGCACCGCGGCTTCCAGGCAATCGCGGGCTGCTTCGTGCCAACCTTGGTGGGGATAGGGCTGTACCCATTCTTGCGGATATCGACCGCAATCTCCGCGTAGCGGGTCGGCGTGGCGAACGGGCTCACGAGCGCGCCTCCATCGCTTCTGCAGCGGAGACGCGAGTGGCGTTCAGCCACTCGATAATTGCTGCAGGGGGATAGAGGTAAAAGCGACCGAAACGGACCGCGCGCGGCCCTTTCCCGCGGCGGCGCAGATACGCGAGTTCCTTGCGGGTCAGAGCAAAACGCTCTTCGACTTGGCTCGGCAGCAGCAGCTTGCCAGGACCGATCAGGCCCGGGCCGAGCAGAAGCTCAGCACCGTCGCGGTGGTGAGCATCGATAAGACCATTACGCATCATGACCGCCCTCCTGCAGAAGGCGATTCACCGACGCGGCGGTGATCAGGGTGCGGCGCCCGACCTTACGAGCCGTCAGACGGCCTTCATTGATCAGCGTGTGCGTTGTAGTCCGCGAAATGCCGAGCGCAGCGGCAACCTCGATGATTGATAATGCAAGACGTCCGTTGAGAACATTGGACGCCTGCGTGGGCACAAGACTATCTTCGAAATTGAGCTCGAAGACCGGTTTCGTCTGATGATGTGATGGCATTGGATGTTCCTGCTGGCCGGCGGCGTTGCCGGCGAGCAGGTGACTCGCTGCTTCTCAATTTGGCAGGAACCCTTGGCAAATTTGCAAATTTCGATTTTAAGCGCCTTGCCGAATTGATTGTCGGAGCTCACGATGCATCGCCCTAAAGCGTTTTTGCGGAATTCGGCGATTCAATTGCTTTGAAGCCAGAAGTTCCAACTTCGCCGCTGCTAAGTTTATCAGGCTCGGCCCGCACTCCTCCAAAAACTGCCGAAGCTCTTCGTCTGTAGCATATGGGCGTGTGTCGCCTAAGTCGGGAACAACTTTGCGATTGAGCTTGATCCAGTTGATCGCATCACGTTCTAGAAAACAAATGGGAGCATCCACTGCCCAGGCCGGAATAGCTGGATAATGTAACCAATCATCGCGCTTTTTAGAAAATCTGCCATTCTTCAGCTCTCCGACAGCATACATTCGTCGAGAAGGCCATGCTTGGCAAGGTATTAGATAGATTGTATCAGTCGGCATAATAGGGACGAATGCTCGAATATACCCCATTTTCAAATCATCATATAGTGCACGCAATACACGCAACTCTAATCTTTGTTCATTCAAAATTTTATTGATGCGAGCCGGCGGTGAATATCTAAGCAGCTCGTTATAGTCTTTATCTATCGATACAACTGATCGACGTCTCGCCAACTCTGAAGGAGTTATTGTACGGTCACCTCTCTTAAGACGTTGGGGAAGCCACTCGCCGTACCGAAAAATATTATCGTCCATGCTGCCCTCAAAACATCACTTTGAACATCGCTAAAGCCGTTGTTGCTACAGGGAAGAGTCCCACTGAGCACCGACCTCCACAGCACGCTGTGGATCTTAACCAGGGTAGAGATGCGAGAGATCAACGCCTATCTCAATTGCCTCCACGGCCTCCTTCAAGTTCGCCACCGTCAGTCCCTTGCTGTACCTTGCCGTCTCACCGACGGTCGCATGCCCCGTCAGCTCGTCGATCGTTTCGCTCGGCACTCCAGCACGTCTCATGAAGGTCGTGGCACTGTGGCGAAACGAATGGAAATCTCGGCCTGTCGCAAACAGCTGCACGTCACGGCGATACCGCGTGAACCATTTCGAATAGTTATGACCTAGGCGGTCATCAGCCCCGCCCGGCTGAAGGCCTGGGAAAACCATGCGAGCACCAGTACGCCTCTGATCCTCTGCGTAGTCGAGCCAGCCCAAGCGGATCAGCTCCGAGTGGACGGGGGCGAGACGTACAGCATTCACATTCTTGAGCTGCTGACCGTCTCGTGTGTTAAGATCGAATACCCAGACCCCTTCGACCTGGCGGATATCCGCTGACCGAAGCTGGCAAATCTCTTCCTGACGCATGCCGGAAAACACCGCGATCAACGGCAGCCAGAATTTCTCGTCGCGCAAGATTACGTCGCCAGGCTTAGAGCGACGACTTGACGACTGACACCCTGTCCATACCGGCGTGGCAAAAAGTTCAGCCAGCTCTTCGCGCGTCCACATCTGCCGCTGATCCCGGGCGCGCTTCGCAGCAGCGAACTTCCAACCAAGGAAGATGTTGTCGGCCGTATGGCCTTGCTCGATCGACAAATCCCATAGCGACGCAAGCGCTGCGAAATGCCGCTGCACCGTACGGGACGAGAGGCGTTCGATTTCACGACCAGAGCAAGCCTTCACGATATCGGCCGCCTTCATACCCCTGAACTCGGCCGCCTTGCCGTAATTTGCGGGCAAGTCTTCCAATAGCCGTTTGAACGCAGCGGCTTCAGGTCGCGTGTAAGCGGCGATTGGGCGATCGCCGCCATGCTCAAGAAACAGAGCGTAGGTCTTGCGGGCTTGGAGCGCTGTCTGCTGCTCCCAAACCTTGCGACGGAGCTGAGCTTCACGGAAGCCCTCGGCTTCCACCGAAAATAGCGGCCCAGTCGGCGGCTCAGACATTGGTGTCGGCGCGGGCATAGGCGCAGACACGAACGGCTCTATTTCCGCGAGAGCGCGAACCAGTATCTTGTCTTTGGGCTCGTAGTTGAAATCACCCTCGGCACGCGCTCGTAGCGTTTCCGCGACATCGACGCCCGCACGTAACATGGCTTGCGACGCCTTGCGGATACTGAGCTTGTCGAAGTTCGTATCCATGCCGTAGCGGCGCGCCAGCATGACAGACGTAACGTCCTGAACTGCACCGAAGGCATTGCTCGCGAGATCAAGGCGCGCTCGTTCGGCGACCTCGGTATAATGTCGGACCTTCGCCTCACGCCAAGTGTCGGGGATATCGCTCATGAGACGGAAATCGTCGTTCTTGGCGATGATCGTCCCGTAGAAATCCTTCACCAGCGCAGCGATGTCGTCATCTGTCAGCGTAGGCATACGTACGATCGCACCGAACAATTCCTCAGATCGCAGGTAGAGGTAGCGCGATAACCGGCGCGCTGCATCTGCTTCGTGCGTTCTCAGACTGCAGGTTAATTCTGTGCGCCTCAAGCTTTCACGAAGCTCCTCAGGCACAGCACGTCGGAAGTGATAAATAGCCCCTCGTCTGATCGTATTTGGAATCGCTCCCATATGCACAAAGCTCCAGCTCTGTAGCAGGGCTCTGTAGCAAAACCCCAGCTACGTTCCGGCGCTGTTGAAAAAAACGATGCCTATCAGAGGCTTGGGAGAAAGTTGGCTGGGGCGCCAGGAGGCGGAGCTGGGCACACAATTAAGGCCCGGAATTGCTGATTATCCCATATAATCAACCCCATGCACCCCACGAATGGACCCCACAAACGGACCCCACAGACCTCTTGCGGACATCTCAAGAGAGCCCTAGGGAGCCTTCATGGCTACCCTCAAAGCACACCGCCAGCGATGGCAGGCGAAGGTCCGCATTCCGATTGAGCATCGTGCCGCCTACGATGGTCGCGAGTTCCTGTATCGCCACCTCGCCACCTCTGATCGGCGCGTTGCCAAGGTGGAGGCGGACGCTTGGGAGGCGACGCTGCGGCTGGAGTGGCAGGCCAAGGTCGGCGGCCTTGACGATAAGCCCAAGGGGCTTCGTCAGGTCTATAATGATCTTAGGCGGCGCGCGGCGGCTGGCGAGTTCCGGATGGAGATACGCGACGAAGACCCGGTGATCGCTGGCATTGATTACGAACTAGAGAAGCTGGGCGATATCGTCGGGGAGCGCGACTACACGCCCACCGAGGCGGCGCGGAACATGGCCCTGAACGATGCGCGCAGGGAGTTGCACGGCCAGCGCGTCAAGAAGCGTCCTGAACTGGAGCCGACCTTCAGCGAGGTCTGCGACGACTTCATGGCCCTATGGCGATCCCAACGGCACCTGAAGGAAACCAACACGGAGCAGCAGAAGCTGGCGACGTTCAAGCTGTTCGAGGGCTTCTGGGGCGACAAGCCGCTGCGAGGGGTCCGCCAGCCGGATGCGTCCGCCTTCCATGACGCCCTGCGCCGCACCGATCCGAACTGGGCGCGTTCGCCGTCCGCGAAGGAAATGACGTGGACGATGATCCAGCGGGAGTACGGCAACCAGACCAAGGGCGGCCTGTCGGACGCGACCATGAACCGTCACATGGCTACCCTGAAGGGGCTGTGGGACTGGGCGGCACGGCGCGGCCACTGCGAAGGCTTCAACCCGTTCGAAGGCTTCCACCGCAAGCTGCGGGCTGGCGTCAATGTGGATGGGTATGTCGCATGGGAAACGGATGAGTTGAACCACCTGTTCGCCCAGCCTCCCAAGCGGGCAGACCTGCGCGAGTTGATCGTCGTCGGCATGTTCACCGGGATGCGCCTGGACGAAATCGCGTCGCTCAAATGGGACCAGATCAGGACCGACGAAGGCGTCACCTACTTTCAGGTGGAGGATGCAAAGACTCCTGCGGGTAACCGGCAGGTGCCCCTTCATCCATCCTTGGGTTGGCTGAAGGCGCGGAAGGACGACGCGAAGGAAGAGCGGGTGTGGCCGACGTTCAACCCTGAGGGACCGGGCAAGAAAGCTGGCGCGGACGCGGGCAAGGAGTTCTCCCGCTTCAAGTCGGCGCGAGGCTTCAAGGACCGGCGGAAAGCGTTCCACTCATTCCGCAAGAACGTGACCCGGATGATGGAGCGCGGGGGCGTGCGCGAGAACGAATGGGCGCAGGTGTTCGGCCATGAGAAGGGCTTCACCTACGGGCGGTACAATGCTGATGGCATCACGCTTCAGCAGAAAGCCGACATTATTGCGCTGATCGCGTATCCGGCAGTCTCGATACCCCTAGTCACGGAAAGTCCCGGCTTGGGCGAGGGTCATCAATAAAAGTGATGACCCCCATGCTGACCTTTTTCGCCCCGCAGAAGGCTTAGCGGCTGGGCGCGCCATCCGGCCCGCCTAACGCTGCGCTGGCATCTGATCGGATATAGACCCGCCGCAGTTTATCAGCATCGACGGCCATCTCCTCGACTTCGTCGAGAGCTATCGGCAAGTTCATTGCCTCGTAGTAGGGTCCAACACCCGCAATTCGCTCAGCGATGGCCCGCGCCTCTTCAAACGTGACGTCGAGCGAAATTACGACCCGATCCGACATAGCTTCTCCTCTTCGCTGGTTTGGAGATAGCGACTTCCGCGATCCAATCCAGCTTGCAATCGATCAGCTTTCGACGCTGCAGTGATCCCGCAGGATCGCGATGGGGTCACCATGATTGACGCGCGGCAGCTGCATGCGTGGCTGAAGGTCTCGACACCCGTGCATAAATGGGTTGGCCGCCGGGTCGAAGAGTACGGGTTCGAAGACGGCGCGGACTTTCGGACATCCGTGTCCAAAACCGGCGGACGTCCCCGCACCGACTACCTCCTCACCGTCGACATGGCCAAGGAGCTGTCGATGGTCGAGCGCACCGAGCTTTGCGGGCAAAGGGTGTCATTGCTGGAAATGAGACCCCCTACGTCCATCCGCAGAATGGCCAGACATACCGTGAGTTTCACCTTGCCTTCCGTGACACGATGGTCGTGGTCTCTGGCTACAGCGTCGAGCTGCGCGCCCGGATCATCGACCGCTGGCAGGAGCTGGGATCAGCTTTTCGGATTAGGCCGCACTCTTGGAGCAGGGAAACCGCTCCGGGGGCGGCTTCTCGAATTGACCCGCACCCTTGAAGAAGAAACCTCTCCCATCCGCGCCCTTCTCGGATTGGCCCGCACTAGTGGATAGAGAAACTGACCGCCCTGTCGGGCACGGACGATTAGCCAGCACTATCGGAGAGGAAACCGCCCGCGACCGAGTTCGGCTCGTGCCTCTTGACAGACCGCATCGCTCAACGCACGCGCACGCCCAACTTTAGGTTATCTATATACACTCTCACTCATACCCTTCCTGAAAGATACTAAGGAAGGATCATGGAGGAGTTATACCCTAGGTTTCCCCTTCAGGTCTCTCTCAGTCCACCCTGAGCCACCTCCATCTCACCGCCGCCACCAACGGCTGATCCCACACATCCCAATTCCAATCGGTGACCTCCCAGCTTGATCGGCTGGTCGAGGACCGTAGCGCCGCGTCCAGTTGGTGGCATCCCTAACGGGGCTGGACGCGGCGCGCCCCTTCATTCCGAAATCCTGCGGACGGTCGAAAACCGCCGCCGGTCGACCGCTGGCGTCCTGCCAGCTTCCCTTGGGCCTCAAGCCCGCCACCACCTGAGAAAGGAACCCCATGACCGACACCACCAATGCGCCTTTGACGGCTGACGTGGATGGCGACTTCGCCATTGACGATTACGCCATTGACCCGGCGGATCAGCACATCGCCAACGAGATCCAGAACTTTGACCCGGTTTATGACACTCCCGGCACCGTCACGGTGAAGGGGCTGGTCAAGCTGCCGAGCAAGGTCGGCGTCAGCGCCCTCCCTCCGCAATATGCCGACCCGATCAGGCAGAAGCTGGCCGACACGACCGAACCCAAGCGCGCGGCGCTGGAGGAGGAATTGGTCAACAAGGCGCTGTATGACATCGCCCTGACGAACCGCGTCAAGAATGGTCCCGGCCCGCTGTCGATGGGTGCGACCATCTACGCCCAGGAATTCTTTCAGGTGGCGAAGGAAGAGATGGACCTCCAGCAGGAGTTCCTGTCCCTGAGCCAACAACTGGCGGAGGTCGACCACGTTCGGCATGTGACCGACGAACAGACCGGCCAGAAGTCGGAGGTCATCGTCAACAAGGTCGCCGGGGCGGCGCGCGCGCGGATGGAAGCGCGCGTGGCGGAGATCAATCTCCACCTCAAGTCGCATGAGGCCGGGGCGGAACGTCGCCTTGCCAAAGCCCTGAAGGAAAGCGTGGAGGCCCGTAAGGCACTCGACGCCGCTGTGGCCGAGGAGGCGGAGGTCGAGCAGATGGCAACGGCGATGGTCCGCG
This sequence comes from Sphingomonas crocodyli, assembly GCF_004005865.1. NCBI lineage: Bacteria > Pseudomonadati > Pseudomonadota > Alphaproteobacteria > Sphingomonadales > Sphingomonadaceae > Sphingomonas > Sphingomonas crocodyli. The sequence continues at coordinate 1,267,540 of NZ_SACN01000001.1, read as the reverse complement.
ACGAACGGATCAAGGAACGTGCTACCAAGCGCGCTGGCATTCGCCGTCACGCGCTCTAATGGCGCTTTACTCGACCCGGCAAGGTCGCTGGATCACCCGCCCCACGCGAGCGGTCGACACCGGCCCTAACCCGTATGACGAAGGCACCAAGCACTTCGCCGAACGTCACCAAGAGACGACCATCGAACTGCCCTGCGGTCTCACCCGCATCGATCTTGGGGAGCCCATCGTCCACATGGGCGTGAAGGTCTCCACCAAGAAGCCTGCGGCTCCCCGCCGGGAACCTGCGGACACCCCGCCGGAAACTGGCGGTGAAACCGCAACGCCTGCGGCGAAAGCCCCAGCCGAGCGCGACTGGCGCAAAGATTACGGCATGGCCCGCAGCGCATGACCACTCCTGAGGACAAACCCATGAACGACGAACCGACCCACCCGCCGATGGCGGAGGAAGCAGCCGCTGCCACTGTGGCAACGGACGACCCCACACCGCCGACCCCGCCAGAAGCCGACGATGGCCCGCCTGTGCGACCCGACAGCATCGAGGTCGACCTTGGCGAAGGCATGACGCAGGTCACCTACCTCTAACCAGACCCCCGCACCCTTCCCCCGTCTGCCGGTTAATCATCGACAGACGCTGGAGGGGTGCGCCTTCAAGGCTACGCCCATGCGATCCCGAAAGACCCCGCCGGTCCCTGTGCCGGATGGCTCCAAGTTCTGCTTCAAGTGCAAACTCGTCCTGCCGCTGGCGCTCTTCGCCAAGGACGCGAAACAGTACGATGGCAAGAAACACGACTGCCGCCGATGCGACAGCGCCGCCGCCTATCAGCGCCAGCTGCGCAAGCGGGCTGGTCCGTCACCGGACGCTCTAATGGCCGAACCGCTGATCCCGGTAGACTATGATCGGATCGACCGAGCCCGCCGAAACATGCGGCTCGCTTCAGGCACCCACGCCTAACCAACTCCTCACCCAGCGCGACCCACGCACGTCCCTAGGTCTCACCTTGGGCGATGCTGGCGCGCATCCTCATGAAAGCCACCCATGAAAAGCGTCACCATTCCTCCCGGCCTTGAAATAGTATCAGGCGAAAAGATCGGCCGCGATCCGCGCGGCATGTCTGCCCCCGAACTGGAAGCACTCGGGCATTCGTCTAGTTCCGTCTTAGGCGCGGTAAGGGCCAAGTGCCTTGACTGCTGCGCCGCCCAACTTGCCGAAGTGCGAAAATGCACGGCAACCGCCTGCGCCCTGTGGCCGCTGCGGATGGGCACCAACCCGCTCAACCGCAGGACGCTGACGGAGCAACAGCGGGAAGCCCTGCGGGAGCGCGCAGGTGCTGCGAGGGCCGCGAAGGCCACCGCTTAGTCGGCGTTAAGACCAGATCAGATTTTGGCGAGGGCATAGTGGCGAGGGCGATCAGTCCCCCTGAAGCGCCGCCGCCCTCGCTGATCCTTCATCCCGTATCAACAGAAAGACCACCCAATGGCCCGTTCACGCACCCGCCGCGTCCGTCGTCCAACTCTCGACGGCCTGACGTTCCCCTTCGCCGCTATGGCCGCGCGTTTCATGGAACCCGCCGACCGCAACCATTACTCGTCGCTGTGCCTAGCATCGCGAACGGCGGGAGCGCCGAAGCTCTTCGCCGCAGCGGCAGAACGCGCTCGCGGAGAAGTCCGCTTGGACGGTCTGTGATGGTTCGTCCTCACCGGCCTGACGGCGTCATTTCGGATCTTCCGTACGAAAACTGGCGACATCGCGTCATACATCAAGCGGCTCGCCTCCTTCGGGAAGAGGAAATCCGCCTCCGCACACGTCCGTCCCTTTCCGCACTGGAGCAGGAGTTGGCGGAGCTTGAAGCAAAGCGAGACGAGGGAGGCGTCCGTGGCGCTAACACCTGAAGAAGAGCGAGAATATCAGCGGCTGCACCGCGAGCTGGCTCGGATTGAAGCTCAAGAGGCAGGCGAGCGTAAGCTGAGCGAAGCTCGCGCCAAGCGGCCAGCCACCGCTCCTGAAAAGGAAGGCTTCTCGACATGGCGCGCCGTCGTCGGTTCCGTCCGTGATGCCGTCCAAGGTGCCGTCGACACGGTCGAGGACGTCACGAACTGGGCGTCCGACAAGACCGACATGGGCGGCGTGCTGATTGGATCGAAGGCCAGCAACGGCATCTTCGAGGTCGTCGCAGGCCGTAAAGAGTTCCTGAAGCGCAGCGGCGGCGACGCCGACGTGACCCTGCCCCAGCTCGCTGGTACGGAAAATGCAGGCACGGCGGAGAAGATCACGCGCGGCGTGGGTTCGTTCGTGGTTCCCTTCGTAGGCTGGGCGAAAGCCTTCAAGGCCACCGAAGCTGCCACCGTCCTCGGCCGTGCGGGACGCTCAGTCCTCGCCGGGTCGGTCGTGAACTTCACCTCGCACGATCCCGTCGAAGGCAACCTCGCGAACACCCTGAAGGGCTGGGGCTTCGATAACGCCGCGCTCGACGCCATCGCCTCGTCGGAAGATGAGGACGGCATGACGCAGCGCGTGAAGGCGGTCGTCGCCAACCTCCCGCTCGACATCGCAGGCGAAGGTCTGATGGAAGGTGCGATGGCTGCGGCCCGTGCCTACAAGACCGTCCGCGCTGGCAAGCAGGCTACCAAGGACGCCGTCGCGGCCACCCAAGAAGACCTTCGGGTCAAGCGCGTGGTCGCCAAGGCGGTCGAACCGCTGGCTGGTAAGACCGGCGTGCGGATCAACGGTAAGAACCCGTTGGACGTCCCGGCCGTTGCCCCCAAGGCAGCGAACGACGCGAACGTCGTCACCGCAGACACCGTGCTGTCCCCTGCAAAGCCTAAGCCGGAAGCGCCCAAGGCTCCCTCAGGGACAACCGCGGAATTGCCTGAGGCTCCCGCAGGTGGCCCTAAGATGGTCACCGTGCCCGAGAGCCAGGTCAAACCGAAGACCATCGAAACCCTCGACGACTTCACCGACTTCGTGCGGACGACCCTCAAGGCCGTCCCGGCGGATCAGGCGGAGCGCCTGGACAAGATCGCCAAGTCCCTCGTCGATAATCCCCACAACGCCCTGTCGGAGCTGGGGATCGATCCCTTGAAGCTCGACTACAGCCTGTTCGAGGATGCCTCCAAGATCGAAGCCATGCAGCACAGCTTGGCTGAGATCGTGAACGACATCGCGTCGAAGACCGGCCGCACCGGCACACGCGTCACCAACATGGAGACGGTGCGAACTGCGCGGCTGCTGGCAGTGAACCCCAAGGTTCTGACGGACCTCGTCGGGAACACTAAGGGTCTCACGGGTCGCCTGACGGCGGCGCGGGTGATCGTCGGCCAGCATGCCCACAAGCTCGTCTCCGACGTCGATGCGGCTATCGCTGAGATCGCCAAGGGCGGCGCAGGCAAAGCCTACAACGAGTTCACGCACACCCTCGCGCGCCACGCCTCCCTACTGGGGACGCTGCGCGGTGCCGGGTCCGAGATCGGCCGCGCGCTCCAGTCGCTCCAGATCACTTTGGAGGTGAAGGAAGCGGGCAAGACCATCGCCCAGCAGGCGGAAGCTGCACTGGCCAAGGCTCGCGCCAAGGCGGCGCAGGATGCCCAGCGGGTGACCGACAAGGCCGAGAAGGTCGCTGCGAAGGATGCTGCCAAGGCGGCCAAGGTCGCGGCGCGCGAGGTCGACGCTGCTTCTCCGGAAGCGACGCGGTTCCTCGAAGGTCTGACGAACCATCAGGTCGACGACGCTGCTTTCGAAGCTCTGGCCCAGAAGCATGGCGTAGGAGTCCGAGACGTCGCTCGTCAGCTCGGCGTCGACTGGCATTCGGTGAACAAGCTGCGGGAAGCAGAGCGTCGCTATACAGACCTGTTCAAAGACCTCGGCACGGACGCGGGTAAGCTCCGCCTCCTGAACAAGCTCAAGAGCGCCAAGGGCGACCTCGAACAGCTCTCGAAGATCACCAAGGGCCGAGACCTCAAGTTCCTCGACCGGGTCGATGCCGTCGTGCAGGAGACCCGAGGCAACCTGTTCTCGGTAGGCACCGCAGCCATGAACATCATGGGCGCGGGTGCGATGATGGGCCTGCAGTCTATGACCCACGCCCTCGCGGTGATGGGCCATGCGGCTGTCTCGCCGATCAGCGCCCGGCACGCCTACGCCGCTCGCATCCACATGCTCAAGACGTGGGCCTCGGTCCACGCTCCCGTGTCCGCCTTCGGCGACGCCATGTCGAATGCATGGGCGGTCCTGAAGCACGACATGCTGGAAGAAGCGTCGCTCCTGACGGACGCCGCAGGCTTCGGCAAGGCGGCCACCAAGCTGCAGTCAAAGGCCATCGCGGCGGAAGCCGGGGTGACCCGAGGGCTGGTGCGGGAAGCTACTGGGCGCGGCCCGGCATGGTACATCTCGCCCGAGACGCTCCTGAAGGTCTCCGACCAGATCGAGCAGTTCCCCATCGGGAAGGTCGGTCAGATGGGTCTGGAGTGGATGCTCCGCGCAGGGGCCACGGCGGTCAACGTCGGCGGCTCGGGATCGCGCCTTGCATCCTCGCTCTTCATCAACGCCCCTGACCAGCTGGCGGGCACACTCGCGGCTCGCGCCGGGGCGCACTCGGCGGCTATCGAACGGGCGGCGGAGGAGGCAGCGGAAGCTGGCCTGACCGGCAAGGAGCTTCACGGCTACATCAAGCAGCGCGCGTTCGACCTCGCTGACGACATCGACGGCATCTCGCCCGAGCCGTTCGAGGATGGCGTGCGGGAGGTGCTGGACAAGGAAGGTCGCGAGTACGCGCAGAGCGTCCTGTTTCAGGATGAGCTGGAATGGGGAGCAAGCCGCTTCGCACTCGGGCTACACGCCCGTGTGCCGGTGCTTGGTTCTCTTATCGCTCCGTTCGTGCGAACGCCGTTGCGCATCCTCGAACGCACGATGATCGACTTCACCCCGATGGGCTTGTTCAAGAACTCGGTACGGGAAGCGTGGGCGGCGGGTGATGAGGTCGTGCGTGGCGAGATCGCGGCGCGCTATACAATGTCGCTCGCGATGTTGATGATGGCCTACAACCTAGCCCAAGATCGCCAGATCATCGGTTTCGATGGTGGCTCGCGCAGCTCAGCCCGCATTGATCGCGCATCTTACACCATCCGCGTTGGCGGAGACGTGTGGGAGTATAACCGGCTCGATCCGTTGGGTACGGTTCTTGGTCTCGCTGCGGACCTTCGGGAAGCGATTAATGCGAACCAAGACCGAGAGATCGAGGACGTCTGGCAGCTTGGAGAAGTGGCTCTTGAGGTCAGCCTGTGGCCGATCTTTAAGAACATCCTAAGCAAGACTTGGATGCAGAGCTTCAAGCAGCTCAACGACATCATGGCTGCTCCTAATTACGACAGCTACCAAGATCGCTTCGGGCGTTGGATAGCATCGCTCGCCCCCCGTGGCGTCCCACTATCTGGTCTCCAGCGGCAGTTCGACAAGTGGGACGAGGGCGTCGTTCGTGAAGCCCGTGGGTGGACTGAAGGTCTCCTGAAGTCGTCCTGGGGCTCATCCTCGCTCCCCATCAAGCGCGACGCCATCCTTGGCCGTCCGGTCACCCAGTCGGTCGGCGAACGTCTGATCGGCGTGAAGGCCGGTCCCGAGGGGATCGATCCGCTTGAGCGCGAGCTTGAGACCCTCTCGTTCGACCTGCCGCCCGTCCGCACCAAGCTGAAGGGCGTCCGCCTGTCCTCTTCCCAGATCAGCCGTTGGCTTGAGCTGCGTGGACAGGAAGTCCGCGACCGATCCGGCATGACGCTGGAGGAGAAGCTGACGGCCCTGATCGCCCATCCCGGCTATCAGGCGCTGGGCCACAACGGTAAGGTCGAGGAGATCAAGTCCGCGATGGAGGGCTATGCGGCCCTCGCCACCCAGCAGCTCCTGCGGGAAGACAAGAAGTTCGCCTACAGCGTCCTCAAGGAGGAGGTCTGGGAGGACTTCAAGTCGCAGGATCGCAGCCGCGATGAAGCAGACGCACAGACCCTCAAACTCGCACAGGAGCTTGGGATCGTCGTGGGTGAGCCTGAGGTGAACTGAAGGATGGGGTGGGTGCCTGAGGTACCTGCCCCATTTTTCTAAGGAGATATCAATGAGAGGGCCACTTCACCCTACTGACTTACCTGAGGGCCACCTGCTGTGCCGAGGGTGTAACGAGGTTCAACCGAAGCAGCGTTTCTATATCTCGCGGACGATTGAGCGGGGTCGGTCGTACACCTGCCGACGCTGCACCCGCCGCCGGGTTCCTATCAGCCGCGTAGTGAGCGAGTGGAGGGCCAAAGGTCTCCTTTAACGTTCGAATGGTTGAACGTGCGGGATCTCAATCGCCTCCAAAGCCCTGTTTATGGGGAACAAAATCCCAGACTTGGCACTGTTGATTTGCCATCGTGCCGTAAGGCATCGTTAGCTCAATGGCGGGGGCTATCGGCAGTGATGACAAGGCGACAACGCGACTTCAGACCTCGTTCTGTGGAGGCGAGGCGTGGTCGATGACTTGAGGGCGTTGGGGCGCTGGAGCCTTTGTTGCACCTACATCGCCAAGCATGCGCCCTCCCGGTTGGCGATGTCGCAGCTGGCGTTCTTCGCCGCTGCGGCGCTTTATGATCGGGCAGGCCAGCCTCAGACGATGACCGAGCTTCGCGCATTACTTGGAGACGTCAGCGGGGGATCGATAAAGGAAACCTATGCCATCTTCCTGTCGTCGCGTTCAGCGCGCCGCGATGGTCTCGGATGGCTGGTCCAATACCCATGCCCGTTCGATGCCCGCAGGAAGCTCCTTTGCCTTACCGCAAGGGGCCGCTGGGTGATCGAGGGCGTCCTGAAGTACATGGCGGCAGTTTAGCCGGAGCCGCTGGGGGGCGGTCACTTTTGGTGCAAAAATCCGAAGCGGTATACGAGAGAGACGATCACGCCCCGTCCCCCCGTGGGGGTGGGGGTGCCGTCACCTGCCATCCAGATAGCTGGCGATGCCCTACCGCAGTCAGCCACGCGGCGGCGATGCATTTGGTCGCCAAATCAGGGTCGGCATCCTTCCCACGCTGGGCGTATCCGATGGGTATACCCACACGATGCAACGGTAACATGTGGGATGATTGCACCATTTGGGTTGACGCACGATATTTGATACGTCTAGCGGTAAGGAGCTAGATGCAAATGGGACAGCGGCGCGACGCCAAGTAGCCAGTTGCAGGCACAAAAGGGAGACCATCCATGACCAGCATTCAACGTGTCCTCGCCACCCGCACCCGCGTTGCCGCACTGTTCGACGACGCAAGCCCGGTAGTTTCATGTGAGATCAGCCCGGACGGCGCTGCGCGGGTCGCTGCGGTCCGCGCTCGGGTCGATGCGCTACTGCCTGCAGCCTTTCAGGCGAATGCAGCCGCATGACGCTCGTGGGCTACGCTCGCGTGTCCTCTACGGGGCAGAGCCTAGAGGTGCAGCAAGAGCAGCTGAGGGCGGCTGGGTGCGAGAAGATATTCGCCGAGAAGCGGAGCGGCAAATCGACGGATGACCGCAGCGCCCTGAAGCATGCCCTAGAGTGGGTCCGAGAGGGTGACACCTTAGTCGTGACCAAGTTGGACCGCCTCGCGCGGTCAGGCCGCGACCTATATCTGATCGTCGACCAACTATCCTCCAAGAACGTCGGGTTCCGCTGTCTCTCGCAGGGGGCGGTAGACACCACCACGCCGATGGGGAAACTCGTCCTGGGCATCCTTGGGGCAGTGGCGGAATTCGAGCTAGACATCCGGCAAGAGCGTCAGCGCGATGGGATCGAACGCGCCAAGCGGGAGCGCCCGGAGGTCTACCGAGGGCGACGCCCCACAGTCGACCAAGAGGCGATCCGAAAGCTGCGCGCGGAAGGCGTGGGACCGAGCGCCATTGCCAAGAAGCTGGGCTATGGGCGGATGACGGTTTACCGGGCGCTGAAAGGCGAACCCGAACCCACCTGACACCCTCGGAACAACCACAGGACCACCTCAGGCGGACCTCGGGCATCCCTCGGGGTCCGTTGGTGCGTCCGCCTCTGTAGATTTGGCTTGCGGGGGAGGTGCCCTGCTTTTTTCGTTTCGGCTTTCCGGAGCCACGGCCGGTTCTGAGGGGTGACCTTAAGGCACCCTTCCGTTATCCCAAGCTGCGCTGCGGGCAACTAGGAACCCCTCGCTGCGGCGGGGGAGAGGGTAGCGGCTAAACGCCCCTGATGCCCGCAGCCACCAGAAACCTAAGATCGTCCTAAAGCAATCCCTAGCTCCTCCAGAGATGGGATGTCTCGGACCTGTGAAGCGCCGTAAGCGCGCGGAGCTGGCTTGCTATTAAGTCGCTGCTGCGCTTTCGCCACGGCGATCCCGTGAACGCTGGCCTAGGGCCCTCTGCGGTGTTCCTGCGCAAATTTGCGGCAACCCCGTGCCCTTAGTCTTGGATCTCCGCGCGGCTCACGGCGCGAAGTGTTGTGCGACTGTTCGCGCTCACATATCGTTTCGGAGATACGTTTCATCGGGAGGATGCTTTGGCTGTCGACATGGGTCCGAGAAGAGATGTTCCGGACTTGGAAGACCTTAGTCGGGAGCAGCGAATAGAGGCGATGGTCGCTTGGTTTTTCGACAACTTCGAAGACCCCGCAGAACTCACCCCATACGAAAGCGCAGAGGGCGGTTATCAGTGGATTTGGGGAGGGCCATATAACGCCCTAGAGGAGATCGGTGACGCCTTCGCTGACTTCGCCTCAGATGAGGAAATGCAAGCAGCTGCTGATGAGGTCGAAAGCGACGGATTGCATGAGTGGGCTCCGAATCATAATCGCATGATCGAAGTCGACGAGGAAGACGTCGAAGATGTCCTTCCCCCGCTCTCTGAGAGAATTGCTGCCCTCAGGGGGCAACTTGATCAACTCGACGAAGCCTTAGTCGGGCTCGGCCAAGTCGCTCCACAAATGGGGCACAATCGCCCCCCTGAAGGGATGCGCTTAGGTCTTTCCGATGATGACATCCGCGAGGCGCGCGACAGCGTTCAGGACGTTCGCGGCGAACTCGACAAGCCCGATCCGCTCACTAATGGCGATCCTGCTGTTCTTTCGAGGGCAGAGGGTCGTTTCCGATCACTTGCCATCAAGGTCCGTCAATGGGCGATGGCGGCTGGCAAGCTGATCGCGGCGGGCGTTGCGGCGCAGGTCGGCGCGGAGCTGTGGGACGACCCCGTGGCTCTATATCACAAGCTCGAAACAATAGCGGGCACCCTCAATCACTGGTCGAGCTTCATGCAGATGCTTTTCTAATCGATGATGCGGATTGCAATCCGTTCTTTTTATGTTCCAATGGGTGGATGGATCGAATCACCATCCCCCGCCTCGCCGATATCCTCCTGAACGCCCCCGGCTGGGCTCGCGTGGGCCTCACGGTCCCCAATGCCCGGATGCGCGAACAGGCCGCAGACGCCCTCGCAGCAACCATAGTGGACCGGCTTGGCCTTGAGGTGGACGAGAGGGACCAACGGACCTTCCCGCTGCCTCTGCCGGAGCCCAAGGGGCGGTGACGGGACGGCGGCGTACCGCGATGGCGCAAATAGCTTACGCTATCCGTCATTATAATCAAATCCCTAGATCATCAACATTTGTATTAATACTGATCTGATGAACAATTATATTTACACGTTCCAAAACTTGGGGAACTTCTTTTAACAGAAACTCGCCAATTCGTTCGACTGCATTTTCAAGTTGACCATCTGTCATTATAGCAGCTTGATTTAGCGTATCATCAGCATCCACATAGAGAGATAATTCACAGGATATCAGCTTTGTCATGCGAACATATTCCGTCGTAGAGATAGCGGAGCACTTCAGCGTGACACGTCGGGGCCTTTTACACCCAAACAGGCCATTGGAGGCTAGCGGTCGCCGCGAATGGCGTATGGATTAAAGCAAAGCGAGCCCCAAAGGAGCTCTTCATCCCGCTTAAAGCGCCTGGAGAAGTTCAAGGTCAATCCAAACCGTCTGCCCCATCGCAGAAGCGGTGGCACCTTGCAGCCTTGCTGAAGTGTCGCTCCCGACCTGTCCGTTGAAGGTCAGGCGAAAGTTTGTCAGACCCGCGAAGACATTCTCCGCACCTGCAGTGTGCTGACGGATATCCACTTGCCCCGTGATGACTGTTCCTTGCACATTCAGAGCGCCGACGTAGAAGAAACCTCCGTCGCCACCCGCTACCTTTCCCTCGGACAAAGTCACTACGCCGCATCCGTAGTCCGTTCCGACCCGAAACGTCACCTTGTAAAGACCATCCTGCATGAACCCCTCCCTCTAGATCGATACCATCGTAGATGGGAAATCGTTACGGCCATTCAAGGATGTGTCTATAGGGCTCTGTAGGAGAGCCCCGAGGTGCCATCATGCACCGGTTCAGCTTGAAGAATGAACCGATGCAGCAACCTTATATCTTCCGCAATTTGTAGGGCTTTCCGTCGATCATGGCGCGGAATAGCTCGACAGCCTCATGGGACCATTTCCGGGTGGCGCTCTTCTTCCCGGTCTTTATTCGCTCATGATAGCAGTTGTCGGATGCCCGAAGGTCGACGCCGGTCTCGGCCTGAAGCCGCTTGATAAGCGGGTGAACACCATTCCACGTCGACATGCCTAACTCATCAGCCACCTGCGATAGAGTAAGAGGGTGGGTCTTATTGTCGGTATCCGCAAAGGTCAGACCGAGCATCTTCGGTAGCGCCGTATCGTCAGATGCTACATTTTCGAGCGTGGTGTAGTCGACTTCCACTGTTCCACCGGGAAGGTCCTTTCGGGTCAACTTCATCAGCCTAGCGGCAAGTGAGCGCAGCAATGCTGGGTTCACTTGCTTCAACTCATGCCGGGCGGACAGCAACTCGTACACTTCGATGAGTGACGTCACATTGAACACCCGCATGCGATATTGCCGCTTGTCCTCCTCATCGTCGATGACGAACTCAGATTGCGAAGGAGTGGCACCCGCCTCGGGCTTCCACACGATCTGAGCCACGTTAGGGATGAGCCCTGTCTCATCCGCAACAATGCGCCCGATGTCTCTCAAGAGCGTTCTGACGTTCGGATCACCTAAGCTGTACCCGAATATGAAAACCGGATGCTCAACGAAATAGGTGAGAAGCTTTGCGGCGAAGTAGCGGCTTTGCTTATCCCAGTTATTGTAGTCTGGCCGAGTGAGAACGATGCTTCTCGGATCCTTACTCAAACCGTGAATATGGAAAATCTCTCCGAACGAGTTAAGATCATATTTCAGGACCCCCCGACCGACGATCGGCTCGTATCCGCTAAAAACTCGCTCAAGCATCTCATCGTAGTTCGTCGTTATGACTGCGTGCGGGCGAATTTCCTTGAGAGCATTTAACTCCTCCAGATGCTCTTTAGGAAAATCTCCGATATCCTTTGGCGTCAAATCAAGCAGGTGCTTAGCTATTAGCGCCTTCATAAAGACATGTTTGTCACTACCTGCAAAATATGATGGGTCGAACTTCTCTTGATTATTCCACGCCCATTCAAGGACCACGTCTGCTATCGCCGTTCCGATGTCGATTTGATTGCTATCATACTTTTGCACGAAATATGAATACGGACGGCTCTGGCCTCCCACCTGTGCTAGCGCGAACTGGAGAGCGCCGTCCCAGTCTGGCGCACCTATGTAACGGCGTGCTAGGCCAGACCCCACGAACAGCACAGGCTGAACCTCGAAGTTCTCAACGATCCCTTGGATTGCCCCGGCAATCGTCTGCGGAGCATCGAGACTTGATGAATCGTCGACAGCAGGCTCCGCTTCCTGCGGGGCTCCATCGGAAGGCTGTGCTTTATTGGTCATGCTTTATGTTTGGCCGCACCTACTGGCCAATGCAACATCGTGGGGCGACATTTTGTCCCATGATTTATCCGGTACAATGTGAATCAATGGGAGCCACAAACGGACCCCACAAACGGACCCCACACTCCACGTCCGTTCAGCGTTAAGCTGTTGATTTATCTCGATTAAATCGAGTTGGCTGGGGCGCCAGGATTCGAACCTGGGAATGGCGGCACCAAAAGCCGCTGCCTTACCGCTTGGCGACGCCCCAGCAGCCATGCTTTCGCTGGCAGGGCGCTCCCCCTAGCGCGAGACGGATGCAGATGGAAGCCTCGACGATGCGATGAGGCTGGGCTAGGTCTGTCATCGGCATCAAAAAGGGCTGACGATGGCGGTATTGATCACGGGCGCGGCGGGCTTCATCGGCTATAGCTGCGCGATGCGGCTGCTCGCGCGCGGCACCGCCGTGATCGGCATCGACAGCGTCAACGATTATTATGATCCGACACTGAAGCGCGCGCGCATCGCGAAGCTCGAAACCGAAGCGCGCGATCGCGGCGGCGACTTCCGTTTCGTCCAGGTCGATTTCGCCGATCATGAGGCGCTCGAACGCGCGCTCGATGGCCTTGCGTTCGACAAGATCATCCATCTCGGCGCGCAGGCGGGCGTCCGCTACTCGATCGAAAATCCGCGCGCTTATATCCAGTCGAACCTGGTCGGCCACCTGAACATGCTCGAGGTCGCGCGGCACCGGAAGGTCGCGCATATGGCCTATGCGTCGTCCAGCTCGGTCTATGGCGGTAACGACACCCTGCCCTTCCGCGTCGAGGATCGGGTCGATCATCCGCTGTCGCTCTATGCCGCGACCAAGAAGTCGGACGAGTTGATCAGCGAAACCTACGCCCACCTCTATCGCCTGCCGCTCACCGGCCTGCGCTTCTTCACCGTCTATGGCCCGTGGGGTCGCCCCGATATGGCGATGTGGCTGTTCACCAAGGCGATCTTCGAAGGCCGCCCGATCCAGGTGTTCGGTGAGGGCAATATGCGCCGCGACTTCACCTATATCGACGATATCGTCAGCGGCGTGATCGCCTGTTCGGACACGCCCCCGGCCGATGACGGTGCCGAGAAGGCGGGCGGCAGCAAGAGCCCGCACGCCGTTTACAACATCGGCAATCACCGCTCCGAAGAACTGAGCCACATGATCGACCTGGTCGAGGCGGCGTGCGGGAAGAAGGCGATCCGCGAGTTGCAGGGGATGCAGCCGGGCGACGTGCGCGACACCTTCGCGGACATTTCGGCGATCCAGCGCGATCTGGGCTATCAGCCGTCGACCAGCATCGACGTGGGCGTGCCGCGCTTCGTCGACTGGTATCGCCAGTATCATGGGCTCTGACGCATGAAGCGTGTCGTTCTGATCGCCTTCGCGGCGCTGGCGCTCGCGGGCTGCGAGAAGAAGGCCGAGGTCAATCCGGTCAACCCGGACACGCCCGCCGATCCGCAGATCGTCGACATTGCCGGCCTGCCCGAGGATCGATCGGCCGAGATCACCGCGATCGACGCGAGCACCGGCGATGCATCGGGCATGCCGCGCGACGGCGGCAAGGCGATCGAGCTGCCGCAGCAGGCGGCTTCGCCGACCCGCGACGAAGTCACCGTCAACAGCGTCGCGCCGGCACCGCCGCCGATGGTGGTGCCCCCGCCGGTGGTGGCGCCGGCACCGGCCCCTGCCGCTGCGGCCCCGGGCGGAGACGCCGAATAGATTTTGCGAGACATTGCGGCGACAGGAGGACGACATGACTGACGATCTGAAGGCCCGCGCCATCGCGCTCTACGACCGTTTTACCCACGTCCATCACGATCGACGCGCCTTCATGGGCGAGATGACCAAGCTGGCGGGCAGCGCCGCCGCCGCGCAGGCGCTGATCGCCACGATCGCCGCCGATCCCGCCGCCGCCGTGGTGATCGCGGAGGACGACAAGCGCCTCGACGCGAAGATGGTCGGGTGGAAGGGCGCCAATGGCCACACACTCACCGGCTATATGGCGATCCCCAAGAAGCATGCGAAGAAGCCCGCCGCCGTCCTCGTTGTGCACGAAAATCGGGGTCTGCAGCCCTACACGAAGGATGTCGCGCGCCGCCTGGCGATCGCTGGCTTCGTGGGTGTCGCGATCGACTTCCTCTCGCCCCAGGGCGGCACGCCCACCGATGAGGACAAGGCGCGAACGATGATCGGCGCACTCGATATGCCGATGACGATCGCGGACGGGGTCGCGACGGTCGATTGGCTGTCGAAGCACAAATTGCTCAATGGCAAGGTCGGCGTGGTCGGCTTTTGCTGGGGCGGCGCGATGGCCGATCGGCTCGCGGTCGCGTGCGGGCCGACGCTGGCGGCGGCCTGCGCCTTCTATGGCCCGCCCCCGCCGCCGTCGGAGGCTGCGAAGGTCAAGGCCGCGTCGCTGCTCCATTATGCCGGCACCGACGATCGCGTGAATGCCGGCGCCGGCCCGTGGGTCGATGCGCTGAAGGCCGCGGGTGCGGAGGTCACGCGCTACGATTATCCGGGCACGCAGCACGCGTTCCACAACGATACGTCGGCGGCACGCTTCAACGCCGAAGCCGCCACCCTCGCCTGGGATCGTACGATCGCCTTCTTCAAGGAGAAGCTGGCCACGGAGTCGGGGAAATGAGCGACGAAGTCACCCTCTACTACAACCCCCGCTCGCGCGCGCAGATGGCGCATTATGCGTTGGAGGAAGTGGGCGCGCCCTACAAGCTGGTCCATATCGATTTCGAGAGTGGCGAGAACCGCAAGCCCGATTTCCTGAAGATCAATCCGATGGGCAAGATCCCCACGATCGTCCATCGCGATACGGTGATCACCGAAGCGGCGGCGATCATCGGCTATCTGGCGGATGCCTTCCCCGCCGCCGGCCTTGCCCCTGCAGTCGGCGATCCGCGCCGCGGCACGATGCTGCGCTGGCTAGTCTTCGGCGCGAGTTCATTCGAACCCGCGATGGTCGACGTGATGATGAAGCGCGAGCCGGTCAACAAGATGATGGCCGGCTGGGGGGACTGGGACGACGTGCTCGGCGCGCTCGAAGTGATGCTCGATCCCGGCCCCTGGGTGCTGGGCGATCAGTTCAGCGCGGCGGACATCTATGTCGGCGCCGAACTCGCCTGGGCGAAGACCTTCGGCGCGCCGGGCATTGCCGATCGGCCCAAGCTGCTCGCCTATATCGATCGCATCACCGCGCGCCCGGCCTATCAGCGGACGATCGGTGCCACCGGCTGAGACGCGCACGATTGGCGATGTCGCGATCGCCGTCCACGATCGGGGATCGGCGATCGCTCTGCTCGAAGGCTGGGTGAGCGCAGGCGAGCGGCGGACGGTCAGCTTCGCCAACGCGCATAGCGTCAACCTCGCCGCGCGCGATCCCGCCTTCCGCGCGGCGCTGTCGCAGATGCTGGTGCTGAACGACGGTATCGGCGTCGATCTGGGCAGCAGGCTGCTCTACGGCGCGCGCTTCCCCGCCAATCTCAACGGCACCGATTTCGTGCCCGCTTTGCTAGCCGCCGCGCAACCGCGCAAAGTCGCGCTGCTGGGGGCCGCGCCGGGCGTCGCGGATCAGGCGGCCACCCGGCTCGCTGCCGCCTTCCCGCAGCATCGCTTCACGGTGATCGGCGACGGCTTCTTCGCTGACGAAGCCGCCATCGTCGATCGACTGGCGGCGGCGCAGGCCGATTACGTCCTCTTGGGCATGGGCCAGCCCCGGCAAGAGCTGTTCGCCGCGCGTCATGCGGGGCGCTGGCCCGGCGTGACGCTGTGCATCGGCGCCTATATCGATTTCGCCGCCGGCCGCGTGCCGCGCGCGCCTCTGTGGGTCCGAAAGCTACACGGAGAGTGGCTTTTCCGGCTTTCGATCGAGCCGCGCCGGATGGCCGGTCGCTACCTGATCGGCAACGCCCGTTTCCTCGCCGCCATGCTCATCCAGCGCGTAAAGAAAAAGGGCCCGGTGGCGAACCACCGAGCCCTTTAGAAGCTCTCGCTTCCTTCGCGTTCTCAGCGGCGATCGCCCATGAACTGCAGCAGGAAGGTGAACATGTTGATGAAGTCGAGATAGAGCGTCAGCGCGCCCATGATTACCGACTTGCCGACGAAATCGGTGCCGGCGACATGGTAATAGAGGCTCTTGATCTTCTGCGTGTCATAGGCGGTCAGGCCCGCGAACAGCAGCACGCCGATCGCCGAGATCACCAGCTGCATCATCGACGACTGCAGGAAGATGTTGATCAGCATCGCGACCAGCAGACCGACGACACCCATGATCAGGAAGGTGCCGAACGGCGCCAGATCACGCTTCGTGGTGTAGCCGTAGAGGCTCAGGCCCGCGAAGGCCGTCGCGCTGGCGAAGAAGGTCGTCGCGATAGAGGTGCCGGTGTAAACCAGGAAGATCGACGACATCGACAGCCCCATCGACACCGCAAAGGCCCAGAAAAGAGCCTGCGTCGCGAAGGTCGACAGACGGTTGATCCCGAAGTTCAGCACCAGGATGAACGCCAGCGGCGAGAACATGATGACGTACTTCAGCAGACCCGGACCGCCCAGGATCTGCAGCGCCGCGCCCGACTGCGCGAACAGCAGGGCGACGATGCCGGTCAGCAGCACGCCCGACGCCATGTAATTGTAGATCGAGAGCATGTAGGACCGCAGCCCTGCATCGAAAGCAGCCTCGCCAACGCCAGCGCGCGTCGCGCGGGGCGCGGCAGTCGCCCGGGGGTCAGACCAGTTAGCCATGATGTGCACTCTCCAATAAACGGCGGGTCAAAACGACCCTAAGCCGGTTCATCCGAATATCGGACTAAACCATTCCCTTTTCAAGCAGACGCGCGTTGAATGCGCCGTGAATGCATGATCCTCACGCCATAGAAACGATCCAGCAATGTTCCGCCTCTTCGTCGCCCTCAAACCACCTTTCGCGATGCGCGCCGCTTTGCTCGACGCGATGGGCGGCGTGCCGGGCGCGCGCTGGCAGGATGACGAGCAACTCCACCTGACCCTGAGCTTCATCGGCGAGGTCGACCGGCATCAGGCGGAGGATATCGCCGCCGCCCTCGGCAGCGTCCGCCATCCGCCCGTGCGCTTCGCGCTCGCGGGTCTCGGCAGCTTCGATACACGCGATCGGATCACGTCTTTGTGGGTGGGCGTCACCCCGCAGGACGAAGTGCGCTCGCTCCACGACGCCGTCCTGCGTGCGCTGACCCGCGCCGGCGTCCGCCCCGAAGCGCGCGCCTTTCTGCCTCACATCACGATCGCCCGCTTCTCACGCGGCAACGCGCCGACCGGAGACATCCCCGCAGCCCAACTCACCCCCGCCCCCATCGAAGCGACGTGCGAGCATTTCATCCTGTACGAAAGCCACATGGGGTCGGAGGGTTCGACCTACACGGCGGTGGAGAGATACGCGCTTCTCTAGAAACTCGTCATTGCGAGGAGCCGAAGGCGACGCGGCAATCCAGGCCCGCGTTGGAGATGGTCAGAAACCTCTCCTAGTTCGGGCCTGGATTGCTTCGCTACGCTCGCAATGACGAGTTTGGCGAAGCTACTTCGTCACCACACCGCAGGCGATGCGACCACCCGCATTGCCGGTCGGATCGGTCTTGTAATCGTCGGCCGTCGCATGAACCACGATCGCCGCGCCATCCGCGTCGAGCAGCGGATGATCGCCGCCCGTCAGCGTGCCGTGCGGCACCTTGGCCATGAACTTGCCCGTGCCGTCGGCGCCGACGGTCATGTTCGGCATGTCGCCCATATGCGCACCGGCCGGATTGTCCTTGCCGTGCTGCTTGCTCATCGGGTTCCAGTGGCCGCCCGCGCTTGTGAAGTCGGGCGCGGTGCAGGCGCCGGTCGTGTGAATGTGGACGGCGTGGACGCCCGGCGGCAGTCCTTCGGCCTTCAGCATCACGGACAGGCCGTCCTTGCCCTCCATGAACATCGCCTTGCCCTTCACCACGCCCTTGGCGTCCTTGAGCTCGGCGGTGGCATGGCCCGCGCCGCCATGCCCCATCTTGCTATGATCCATCTGGGCGACGGCGGGCATGCTCGCGCACAGGATTGCGGCGGCTGCGATCGAAAGGCGGGAAACACGCATATTGTTCTCCTTTGGTCCGTCCCCACGGATATTCCGCTTTCGGGTCATAGCGTATAACAGTGACGGATCGAGAGGGGTTCCGGCCGGAATTTCCGAATGCGTGCGTGGGGGAATGGCGTGGCGGTTGCGGATCAGAAGATCGTCGTCGTGGGTCTCGGCTATGTCGGCCTGCCGCTCGCGGTACAGCTTGCCAAACATTATCCCACGGTCGGCCTCGACATCGATCAGGGGCGGATCGACGAGCTACGCAAGGGCCACGATCGCACCCGCGAGGTCGATGCGGATGCCCTCAACGCCTCGTCACTCGTCCTGACGGCAGACCCGTCCGAGGCCGCCGATGCCGACATCTATATCGTCACCGTCCCCACGCCGGTCGACGACGCCAACCGCCCCGATCTCAGCCCGGTCATGTCGGCGACGCGCACCGTCGCGGGCCTGCTCAAGCCCGGCCGCGCGCATGTCATCGTCTATGAAAGCACCGTCTATCCGGGCGTGACCGAGGATATGTGCGGGCCGGAACTGGAGGCGAAATCGGGCCTCAAGCGCGGCACCGACTTCTTCCTGGGCTACTCGCCCGAACGCATCAATCCGGGCGACCGCGAACATACGGTCGATCGCATCGTGAAGGTGGTCGCGGGCGAAAACCCGGAGATCACCGAACGCATCGCCCAGATCTACGACAAGGTGACGAGCGCGGGCGCCTTCCGCGCCGCATCGATCAAGGCCGCCGAAGCCGCCAAGGTGATCGAGAACGCCCAGCGCGACATCAACATCGCCTTCATGAACGAGATCACCCAGATCTTCGCCCGGCTCGACATCTCGATCTGGGATGTGCTCGAGGCCGCGGGCACCAAGTGGAACTTCCTGAAGTTCCAGCCCGGCCTCGTCGGCGGCCACTGCATCGGCGTCGATCCCTACTATCTCAGCCATTGCGCGCAGAGCGTGGGCCACCTGCCCCGCGTCATCCTCGCCGGCCGCTCGATCAACGATGCGATGGCAGGCTGGGTCGCCGATGCGATCCATACCAAGCGCAAGAGCAAGATCGGCTCGGTCCTGATGATGGGCGTCACCTTCAAGGAGGATGTGCCCGATCTGCGCAATTCGAAGGTGTTCGACGTGGTGAAGCGCCTGCGCTGGCTCGGCCACCGCGTCACCCTCCACGATCCGCTCGCCGATCCGGTCGAGGCGCGCCACGAATATGGCGTCGGCCTCTCGTCGGACGCGCTGTCGGGTCGCTACGACGTCGTCGTCGGCGCGGTGCCGCATGGCGACTATAAGGGCCTCGATCCCAAGCTGATCGACGATCTGGTCGAACCCAACGGCCTCGTCGCCGACATCAAGGGCATGTGGAGCGGCAAGGCGTTGCGCTCCGATATCGAGCGTTGGACGCTCTGATCGTCGCGCACCGATCGACATGGATGATCTTTTCGCCGACAGGGCGATCCGCGATCGGGCGCTGACCCGCGCGGACCTCCAATCGCTTCGCGGCGCGCAGACGCTCATCGCCTGCGATCTCGAAGAGGCCGATCTCGCGCGGCTCGACCTGTCGGGCTGGACCTTCGAACAGTGCAACCTGCGCCGCGCCGATCTGTCCGGCGCCCGGCTCGAACGGACGACCTGGCGATCCTGCCGGGGTGCCTTCGTCAATTTCGTCGGCTGCGACCTGTCCGAAGCCTCGTTCTTCGCCAGCGACATCAACAATGCATCGATGCGGCGAACCACGCTGGAGGCGGCGCGCTTCGTCGGCTGCAAGCTCACCGGCGTCGATCTGTCCGACGTGAAAGCCATCGATCTTCATGTCGAGGAAACGTTGCTGATCAACGCCAAGCTTGCCGGGCGCAGCTTTCACAAGGCCCATCTCAAGCGGATCGATTTCTCGCAGGCCGATCTGCGCAAGTGCGACTTCCGCCTCGCATCGTTCGAAGATTGCAGCCTGCGCGAGGCCATCGTCGATGGGGCGCGCTTCGAAGGCGCCGATCTGCGCGGCGCGGATCTGGGCGGCGCGGATCTGGGCGGCATCAAGCTGGGCGACGCGTCGCGCTTTCGCGGCGCCACCATCTCGCGCGAACAGGCCGCGCAGCTCTTGAGCGAGGTCGGGCTGAAAGTCCGCTAAGTCGACGCGGGGGCAGCCGGTTCTTGGCGCAAGATCTTCTCCATCGGCCGGTCCTTGGCGAGTTCGTCGATCAGTTTGTCGAGATAGCGTATCTCGCGCATCACCGGCTCCTCGACCGCCTCGACACGCACGCCGCAGACCGTCCCGGTGATCAGCGCGCGGGCCGGGTTCATGCGCGGCGCTTGTTCGAAGAAGCTTTCGAAATCGACGCGCTTGTCCAACTGCTCCTGCAACGTCGCTTCGCTGTGGCCGGTCAGCCAGCAGATGATCGTGTCGACCTCCGCCTTGCTGCGCCCCTTCTTCGCGGCCTTGGCGACATAGGCCGGATAGACGCTGGCGACGGCCATCGCATGGATGCGGTGCTTCGTCATTTCTGGATCATCCCCTCGCATCGCGCATCGAAACCGCGCGCCAGTTCGGCCAGGCTGACCTTGCCCAGCCGCGCGATCAGCAACGCCTCCGCTTCGCGCAGCGCATCGTCCAGCGCTTCGTTCACCGCCTGCTCGACCGCGCAGTCCGGATTGGAATTCTCGCTGCCGATCGCAAAGATGCGCGGGCCGCCCACGGCATTGTGGACGTCGAGCAGCGATACCTTCGCCAGGTCCGCCGCGATCACCCAGCCGCCGCCATGCCCCTTTTCCGATCGCACATAACCCGCGTCGCGCAGGCCCGCCATCGTCCGCCGCACCACCACCGCATTGGTGCCCAGCATCTGCGCGATCGTTTCGGACGTCATCGGGCCGTCGCGCCGCGCCATGTGGAGCAGAACGTGCAGCATTCGGGAAAGGCGGCTGTCCTTCCTCATGATCCGACCTTTGCACGACAAGCGGGATTGGCAGGAGGTGCATTTCACGATACTTATAATGTTACATGATATTTGGAGTCATTGCGATGCGCGAGTTCGAAAACCCCGATCATTGGGATACCGCCGCCCAGCATTATGAGCGGACCGCCCACCCCTTCACCGCGCGCTTTGCCGAGGCGGCCCTCGCTCGCGTCCCGCTGACGCCGAAAAGCCGCGTCCTCGATGTTGCGGCAGGCACGGGCGCGCTCGCCCTCGCGGCGGCGCGAACCGACGCGCAGATCCTCGCGACCGATTTCTCTCCCGGCATGGTTGCGCGCATCGCCGCCGCCAATCTCCCCAATGTCGAAGCGCAGGTGATGGACGGGCAGGCGCTGACCTTGCCCGATGCAAGCTTCGACGCCGTCTTCTCGATCTTCGGCGTCATCATGTTTCCCGATTGGCGCAAGGGCCTCGCCGAAATGGCGCGCGTCACGCGGCCGGGCGGCTACGGCGTGATCGCGAGCTGGCAGAGCCGCGGCGCTGCGACCTTCCTGCTGCTGGGGGATATCCGCCGCAAACTCTTCCCCGATCGCCCCGGCATAACGATGCCCGAAGCCGTCGGCGCGATGAGCGATCCGGCCGATCTCGCAAGCCTTCTGGTCGCCGCAGGTTATCGCGATCCGCAGGTCGATCGGGTGACGCACGATTATGATCTGGAGGTCGCGCTCCTCGACGATCCCGACAGCCTGTTCGGCATGTCGCCCGACTGGACCGAACTGAACGCCGCCGACAAAGCCGCCGTCATCGCCGAAGTGCGGCAGATGGCGGGCGACCGCCCGATCCTCCCAATCCCCTCCACCGCGCTGATCGGGGTTGCCCGGCGCTAAGCCTTGGCCTTTCGGGGGTTCACGCCTCCGAAAGGCTCAGCACATTGCCTTCGCTGTCGGCGAACCACGCCACCTTCGCCGCGCCATCGGGCGACGTCCACACGCCATCGGCGTCCTGGCCCATCCCCTCGTAGATCGTGAAGGCCACGCCCTTGCCGCGCAGGTCGGCAACCGCCGCGCTTATGTCGGCGACATTCCATCCCAGCACCGGATGCGGCCCCGCCTGATAGTGCGGAAAGGGCGTCATGCGCAGCAGCGCGCCGCCCATGTCGAAGAAGGATCCGAAATCGTCGCTGCTCTTGAGCGCGAGGCCCAACACGTCGCGATAGAAGGCGGTCGCCCGATCGCGATCACCGACATTGACGAAGCTCACCGGCACGCTGCCCTCGATCATCACCGCCCCTGTCACAGCCGACGTCACAGCCGACGGGGCGGAAACTATCACGATATCGGCGCGGTCTCATGCGGCTTCGATCCGAAGCGGACAAAGAAAAAGGGGCCGGCCCGAAGGCCGACCCCAATTCTCGAACCGGTCGCCGGTTGCCCGGCGACCTCGGCATTACATGCCGGCGCCGAACGTGATTTCCACGCGGCGGTTCTGCGGCTCGCGGACGCCGTCGGCGGTCTCGACGAGCGGGCGGCTTTCGCCGAACGCTTCGGTCGCCATCGCGGCTTCCGGCACGCCCTTGCCAGCCAGGTAGGCCTTCACGGCGTCGGCACGACGCTGCGAGAGACCGACGTTGTACTGGTCGCTACCCGACTTGTCGGCGTGACCAGCAAGCTGGACCTTCGCCTGACCGGTCGTCGCATAAGCGTTCGCGGCGTTGTCGAGGATCGAAGCCGCTTCAGCCGTGATGTTCGACTTATCCCAGTCGAAGAACACGATGAACGGACCCGGGGTCTCGACAACCGGCGGCGGCGGAGGCGGCGGCGGCGGGGGAGGCGGCGGGGGCGGAGGCGGCGGCGGCGGCGGCGGAGCAGCCGGTTCGCCGAAGTTGTAGATCAGGCTGGCGAGAACGCTGTGCGAACGCCACTTGGTCTCGTAGCTCGCGCCCAGACGGTCGAGAACCTTCACGTCGTCGACGACGAAGTAACGATACTTCACGCCAACGTCGATGTTGTTGGTGACCGGGTAACGAACGCCGGCCAGCGCCTGCCATGCAAAGCGCGAGTCGCTGTCGTTGATGAACGACGCCGAACCGATCGTGTAGGTGCTCAGCTTGACGCGGGCGACACCGGCACCACCGCCGACGAAGCCCTGGAAGCCGTCATCGGCGCCGAAGTCCAGCAAACCGTTGACCATGAAGCTCAGCGCGCTGTTGTGACCGGTGGCATTGTAGTTGCCGGCCGGAGCGAGCGTCGCGCCACCCGTGTTCGGGGTCGGGCCGCTGGCTTCCCAGTTGTTCACGCGGTTACGCTTGTAAGCCGCTTCGCCTTCCAGGCGGAACATGCCGAAGTCGTAGCCGACGATGCCGTCGACATCGAAGCCGACCTTGCTGTCCGCGGTGGCCGTGGTCGGCACGTTCGCGCGGGTGACGTCGAAGTTCAGATCCTCAAGGATCATCCCACCACCTTCGACACCGACGTACCAAGCCTTATCCTTGGCAAAGGCCGGAGCGGCCATCGCGGTCGAGGCGAGCGCTGCCATCAAGGCAAGCTTGCGCATATCATTCCCCTTTCCAATCGTTCCGGGAAGGAACTGTATCCACCTAACCCAAGTAACCAAATATATGCAAGCGCGCACATATCTGTTGCTGCGAAGACACAATCTCAGGGAGGATGAGCCCCACCCCTCTGTTTGGCGACGACAGACAAGCCGGGAAACGCGGGTTCATCGAAAGGGTTGCGTCGATTTCACAAAAATTTTCGGGTGTGATTTTTTAGCCTCGCTCATGCGGAAATCAGCCCATGCGCGCGTGCGGCATCGAGCAAGCCAACGATTGCGTTGCGCGCCTGAACGTCGATCGTCGCGCCGCCCGCTGGGTCTGAAATGGCGGGCCTGCGCGCGCCCAATACCGGATTTCCGCCAATTATGACCTTCGCCACCGGCAGCTCGCCGATCGCCCAGTCATCATCGACGCGATAGACCCAAAGCGCGTCGGCCAAGCTCCACACGGCCATGCCCGGCCGCAGGTCCAGGTAACGCCACGGCAGCATCACCTTCAGCCCGCGCCGCTCGGTCCACACCCGGCCCAGCTCGCGCTCGGCGATCGCCTTCGCCTGCCCCGCCGCCATCGCCGCGGGAAGCTCGCGCGCGTCGGTCCGCACCGCGCCACCCCGCCGCCGCGCGCGCTGCAAGCCCGCCTGCCAGTCGCGATCCGGCTCATAATAGGTGATGCTGATCTCGTCGGGCAGCTTGCCCGCCCCCTGCGCCGCCTCCTCGCGCCGCACCATCCGCCGCTCACCGCCGTTCGCCCCCAGATCGCCCGCAGCGATCGTCACAGGCGCCGCCCCCGCCGCATCCAGCCGCAGCACCGCGCCATCATCGCGCGCACCCATCGGCTCGATCAGCATCAGCGCCTCGATCGCCCCGCGCACGCTGTCGCCGCTCACCGCATAGCCGTCGACGCTCGCCGCCCCGCTCGCCGCGACCTCCGCGCCGCCCAGTTCGCCCACGATCGCCGCCACCGGCACCGCGCCCTCATCGGCCACCAGTTCGAACGACAGGCTTCGTCAGATTGTCCCACGTCTCGATCGCGTTCGGCCATTTGGCGATCTCGTCGGCCCAGGCGTGGCTGTGTTGGGGGCCGCGCAGCATCTCCGCCTCCGCCGCCGAATAGAGCGCGGCCTCCGCGCCCCCCTTCCATTTCAGCCGCCGCAGCGAGCTTTCATAGGTCGGCCGCGCCGTCGGATCGCCGATGTTGAGCAGCCCGCTCGGCCCCTCCACCATCACCGCGCGCGCTTCGGCAATGCTGGCCGCGACCAGGGCGATGCGCGCCGTGCCGTCCCGTTCGGCCACGCCGCGCACCCATTCCGCCCCCGCCCGCGTCTTGCCGAAACCGCGCCCCGCCAGGATCAGCCACAGCCGCCAATCGCCCTCTGGCGCGCATTGCGAAGCCCGCGCCCGCACGCCCCAGCCATATCGCACCTTGCGCAGATCGCATGGCTTGATCGCCCCGATCGCCGCCATCCTCTCGTCCGCCGGCATCCGCGCCCATTGTTCGAACTGCGACGCGCCCTCGGCTTCGGCCTCAGGCGAACACGGCGTCGTCATCGTCGCCCTTCAGCCGCTTCGCGATCGCCTTCACCTCATCGGTGATCGCCGCGCGCATCTCATCCTCGGTCTCGATCGATCCGCCATCTTTCATCCGCGCGCGATAGGCCGCCAGCATCGCCAGCCCCAGCCGATCCGAATATTCGCGGACATAGCATTTGATCTCACCCCCGTGGATCACCGCGCGTTCGACGCCGAACAGAGCGCGGCCCAGCAACTCCGTCTCCAGCCGCGCATAAGCCTCACCCAGCGCCGCCATCCACCCATCCCGAAACGCCGCATCCTTGCGCCGCAGCCGATACACCGTCGTCGAACTCAGCCCCGACTCCCGGCACGCCTCCGACACGTTCAAACTGTGCCCCAGCACGTCCAGAAACTTTGCGCGCTTGCTCTCCGCCGCCACAGCCATCCTCCCCGCAAATGAAAAGGGCCGGACAGCATCTCCGTGTGGAGACGCCCCGGCCCTCGACGCAATTTCTCATCTTGCGACTCACCTACCCGATGAGCGTCACGATGTCAAGCGATTTTTACCGATTTGGTGAAATACCCAAATCCTCCCCGGAGGGAGAGGGGGACCATCCACAGGATGGTGGAGAGGTATTGGCCGGCAGGGGAGGTTTCGTTTGTGGCGAATACCCCTCCACCGCTTCGCGGTCCCCCTCCCCCTCCGGGGGAGGACTTGCGAAAGCCCCACTCGTCATTGCGAGGAGCCGAAGGCGACGCGGCAATCCAGGCCCGCACTGGAGATCGTCGCGAACCTCTCACATGCGGGCCTAGATTGCTTCGCTCCGCTCGCAATGACGAAGCGGGGAGAAGTCCTGCAACGGGCCGCAGGCCCGCAAGGCCGAACGGCCGCCCGCGCTTATTGCGCGGAAGCCAAG
Source organism: Sphingomonas crocodyli (assembly GCF_004005865.1). Classification (NCBI taxonomy): domain Bacteria; kingdom Pseudomonadati; phylum Pseudomonadota; class Alphaproteobacteria; order Sphingomonadales; family Sphingomonadaceae; genus Sphingomonas; species Sphingomonas crocodyli. The sequence goes on along the minus strand of NZ_SACN01000001.1, from coordinate 1,241,698 downwards.
CCGCGCGGATGCGCGCCGCCCGGCGTCTGAGGCCGAATCAAAGACTCAAACCCACCAAAATCTCGTTCTGCTTCACCGTCCCCGGCTTCAGCGGCGAGTTGTAATAAGCATGCTCGACATCGCCCGCCGCCGTCCGCGCCTTGGCCGAAACCCAGCGCAGAAGCTCGGCCGCCTTGTCCGCGAACAATTTGTCGTTGGGCTTGCCGCTCACCTTTACCGCCGCCATTTCGCGCGCCGGGATTTCGACGATCGCGATCCCCTCGCCCGGCTCGGGCACGTCCTTGCGCGCCATGCCTTCGGGCAGCAGGAAGCGGATGCGCCAGCTGCCGCCGCTCGCCGGTTCGGCCAGGATCGGCATCGCGATCGGGATTTCGTCATCCTGATCCTTGTCCGCTCGCGCGCCGCCGAACATATAATCGGCAAGCAGGCCGAAGCCGTTGCCCAGTGCGCGGTCCCGCGAACCATGCTGGATCGTTTCGATCGCCAGCATCGCGGGGTAACGGCGCAGTTCGAACGCGCCTTCGCCCGCCAGAAGCTCGAAGCGCGGCGCTTTCGCCTGCCGCTCCTTCAGGTACAGATAGGCCGCCCCGCCCGCCGCCACCGCGACCGCGCCCGCAACCCACTTTCCCCAACCGAACTTCTTCGCTTCCGCCATCTGCACGCTCCTTGGACGCCGCGGCGCCTAGCAACCGACTTTGTCCGGAAAAGGGCGCTTCCCTAGATCCTCCCCGCACGGGGAGGGGGACCAGCGAAGCTGGTGGAGGGGGCAAGAGGCCGGACGCAGCGCTTGTGGCCAGCCCCCTCCGTCGCCTTCGGCGCCACCTCCCCGTCCCGGGGAGGATTTCGACGTTTTCGACCAACCACCGTTCCGCACGACCAACGACATTGGCCCCCGCCCCCACCCCCGTTACCCCTGCTGCGCAACAACAGGGAGGGGTCCCCATGAACATCCGCTCGATCATCCTCGCTACCGCGATCGCGGCTGCGCCTTATGCCGTCCTCGCGGTTTCGCCCAAGATCCTCGACGTGCCCGGCCGATCGGACAATGCCCGCGCCGCCGATGCGGGGCGCAAGCCCGTCGAAATCCTCAGCTATTTCGGCGTGAAGCCGGGCCAGCGCGCGCTCGATCTGATGGCGGGCGGCGGCTATTATTCGGAGCTTCTTGGGGCATCGGTAGGCCCCAAAGGCTCGGTCGTCGCCTTCATCAACGCCACGCCCGAGGATGGCGACACCGCCAAGCAGGACGCCGCCTGGGCAAAACTGCTCGCCCGCGAACCCAATGTCCGGCTGCAGAAGGGCAAGGTGAACGCGCTAACGTTCGCGCCCGCCAGCTTCGATTTCGCGCTGCTCCACCTCGAATATCACGATTTCTACTGGCAGTCGGAACAATATCACTATCCCCGCACCGATCCGGATGACGCGCTCAAGCGGCTATATGCCGCGATGAGGCCGGGTGGCGTGGTCGGCGTCGTCGATCATGTCGCCGATGCGGGCGGCGACGTGCGGACGGTCGTCGACAAGCTCCACCGCATCGATCCGGCGATCGTGAAGGCCGATTTCCAGCGCGCGGGCTTCGTCCTCGATGGCGAATCCAACGCGCTGATGACCGGCGCGGACGATCACGCCAAACTCGTCTTCGACCCCGCCGTCCGCGGCAAGACCGACCGCTTCGTCTTCCGCTTCAAAAAGCCTGCTTAATCAATCCTCTCCCGGAGGGAGAGGGGGACCGCCCGAAGGGTGGTGGAGAGGTATTGGCCGGCAGCGAAGGCTTCGCCTGTGGAGACTACCCCTCCACCGCTGCGCGGTCCCCCTCCCCCTCCGGGGGAGGATCTAAGCAGAAACCCGCCGCGCCGCTTCCACCGGCGGCGCGCCGGGCATCGGGGCGCGCTCGGCCGCCCACGCCATCACCTTCACCACCTGCCTCTCCACCGCGCTCAATCCGTAGCGCGGCGCACTCAGCCCGATCCGTGCGCGCACCTCGCCCGGCACCAGATCGACCGCCGCACGCACCAGCATCTTCTGCACCGGCCGGGTCGGCCTGGGCAGCAGCGGCGCATCCCCCATCATCGTCAGAAATTCGTGCAGGATCGCCGATCCCTCCAGCCCCGGCAGCGTCTCGGCCAGCATCGCCTCCCACGCATCGACCGACATCGGCGCCCCCGCCGCGCCATAAAGCCGCGCCGCGCCCGCCCCTTCGGCGAACGCCTGCGACACCTCCGCCCGGCTCAACGGCCGCGCGAACACCGAATAGGCCTCGATGAATCCGAAGGACGCGGTCGCCTGCACCCAATTGAGCAGCCGCACGTCATTGGCGTGATAGGGGGTGCCGTCGGGCGTCTCGCCGCGCACCTTGTCGTGCATCGCCACGACATGCGCGATCATCGCCTCGGCCGCGCTTTTCGGCCCGTACACCGTCATCATCGCCGCAAAGCCGGTGCGTTTCAGCCGCCCCACCGGATCGCGCCGGAACGAACTATGCTCCCACACGCCCGTCCGCACCGAAGGCTCCGCCAGCTCCAGCACCACCGCCGCCACGCCCCCGATGAACAAGGTCACCGGATTGCGGAAGATCGCCCAGGATATGGAGTCCGCGAGCACCAGCGCCGCCTCCCCCTTCGGCTCGGCAAAATCGAAATCCATCCCCGCGGGCGGGGCCATCAGCGCGCGAATATGATCCAACATAGATCATTAAATGGGGATGCGGCCCCGAGGTTCCACCCCCATCGTCATTGCGAGGAGCCGCAGGCGACGCGGCAATCCACTCCGAACTGCGGACTGGATTGCTTCGCTACGCTCGCAATGACGAAGCGAAAATGCGACGACGGGCGCATGACAATCCGCGGCCTCAACCACCTCACCCTCACGGTCGCCGATCTCGATCGCGCGGTCGATTTCTACCGCGATCTGCTCGGCCTCGCGCTGCGCGCCCGCTGGGCGGAGGGCGCCTATCTGGAGGCAGGAAGCCTGTGGCTCTGCCTCTCGCTCGACCCCACCGCCACGCAGGCATCGCGCACCGACTATACCCACTACGCGTTCGACGTTGCGCCCGACGATTTCGATGCGCTCGCCACGCGTATCCGCGCCGCCGCACCGATCTGGAAGGACAATCGCAGCGAGGGCGCCTCGCTCTACTTCCTCGATCCTGATGAGCACCGGCTGGAACTTCACGCCGGCAGCCTCGCCTCACGCCTCGCGCATTATCGCGCCACCGGGGTCGATATCGCGATTGTCGACGGCTAAGCCTCCGCCGCCAAACTCGCCACCCACGCCTTCGTCGCCGGGCACCCATCCATAGCGCGCGCATATCCCTCGCGCGCCGTCGTCCGCGCCACATAATCGCGCGCCGCGCCCGTCAGCGTGTAGCCCGCCGTCCGCTCGGCGAATTGCAGCGCGTAGGTCACCGAAATGTCGGCCGCGGTGAAGCGATCGCCCGCCATATAAGGCGCACTCTCCAGCTGGCGCGTCACCAGCCCCAGCCGGCTTTCGAAGACGGTCATGCCCAGCCGCGCGCCCCAATTGTCCTTCTCGCCCTCGGGCGCCATCATCCGGCTTACGGTGCTGATATAGGTCGGCCCGGCCAGCCCCGCTTCGCCCATGTGCAGATATTGCAGATAGGCGCCGAATCCCGGATCGCCCGGCCCCATAGCCAGCGGCGTCGGCCCGTATCGCGCCGCCAGATATTCGATGATCGCAATGGATTCGACCATCACCATATCGCCATCCTGCAGCGCGGGAATGAACCCCGCCGGATTGATCGCCAGGAACGCGGTATCATTCTCGACACCCTTGAGCAGATCGACGTCGCGCAGGCGATAGGGCAGCCCCATCTCCTCCAGCATCCAGACGACCCGAAAGCCCCGGCCCTCGCCCCAGACGGTGATCATCTGCCGCTCCTCCTAAAGCGCCCGCGCGACGCGAAACCCGATTTCGGGCGATGTCGTCAGCGGCGCCGCCGCTTTGCGCGCGGCCGATCGCGCCGCCGCCGGATCGCTTGCATAGCTGCCGCCGCGCACCACACGATCGGCGCAGTTCGGCATCACGATCGCGCTGCCATCGGCCGGCGCCCGGAAATAGCCGACCGCGTGGCAATCAATCACCCATTCGGCGACATTGCCGTGCATGTCGTGGACGCCGAAGCCGTTGGCCGGAAAGCCGCCGGTCGGCACGCTCTGGTTGAACTGGCCCAGGATATTGGCGTCGTCGGTGATGATCGCATCGCCCGTATTCCACGGCGTCGTCGTTCCGGCCCGCGCCGCATATTCCCATTCGGCTTCGGACGGCAGGAAATAACGCTGCCCGGTCGACTTGCTCAGCCAGTCGGCATAAGCGCGCGCGTCATACCAGCTTATGTTCGCCACCGGCCGCCGCCCGTCGTTCGACGCCGCCAGCGTCCGGCACGGCCCCGCCTTCGCGCAGGCCGCCCATTCGTCGAACGACACCTCATATTTCCCGATCGCGAAGGGCCGCGCGAACGCCACCCGGCGCACCGGCCCCTCATCGGCCTTGCGCCCCTCCTCGGCGGAGGTCGATCCCATCAGGAAACCGCCCGTCGGCAGCACGACCATTTCGGGGCAGGTCGCCTCGCAATCGCGGAAGGAGCCGACCTTGCGCGCGGGCGCATCCGCCGCCGCGGTTTCGGAGGCCGTTCCCGCCTTTGCCTCATCGACATAAGCCATCGCCTGACGCGTGATTTCCCATCCGTCCGGCTGCTGCCCGACGACCGTCGCCGTCACGGTGATCGGAAAGCCCTTGCGCGACGAATCCGGCACCAGGCCGCCCTCTGCGGGCAAAATCTGATAATAGAGTTTGGTCGCCGGCACATAATGCGCGGATCTGGCGACCACCAGATAAGGGCCGCCGCCCGCGACGAAGCGGCGCGTCGACTGCCACCCCTTCTGCACCGTTTCGTAGGTAAGCGCCCCTTCTCCTTTAATCGCGAATGTATCGAGCTTGCACTCGGCCCCCGGCGTCGCGCCGATATGGAAATAGAAATACATGAGCGGATTGATCGAAAGGAGCGTCCCTTGCAGGATCTTGAGCTCCCACACCTGCCCCGGCTGGGTATCGATCTGCATGCAGTAGATCGGGTCGCGCGGGTGATCGAATGGCATGGTGCGCGAGTTCAGGACCAGAGGCTGTCCGCTGACGATTTTGCGCACCGGCGCGGCATCCTGCGCATAAGCGGAAACGGACGCCGTGATCGCAGCCCACATAAGCAACAGCACGCGCAGATACTTCGCCATATGTCCCCCATTCAACGCGCCCGACCCTAGCCGAACCGCGATTGGAGGAAAGCCGATATCGACATGGCGGATTTGTGCGCATCTCCGGCGAAACTAACTTGCGTTAGTGCACGTTCGGCGGAACAATCGCGGCGAGGCCCTCCGCACATATTGCGTCACAAGGCGCGATCCCGGGAAGGACACGGGGGGCCTCGCCCGCTTTCAACCTTCGGCCAGCTTCATCATCACCAGCCCGCTTACGATCATCGCGGCGGCCGCCAGCCGGATCGGCGTCGCCGCCTCGCCCAGTGCGATGATGCCCACCGCGAACGCGCCGACCGCGCCGATCCCGGTCCACACCGTATAGGCCGTACCCAGCGGCAGCGACCGCATCGACCACGAAAGCATCCCGAAACTCACCAGCATCGCCGCGATCGTCACGATCGACGGCACCAGCCGGGTAAAGCCCTGCGATTGCTTCATTGCAGACGCCCAGACGATTTCGAACAGACCGGCGACGATAAGAATGGCCCATGCCATGACAGCCTCCTTTTTCAGGGCTGCCGGGCCGTCCCGGTCTTGAACGCCCGTGGTTCGGGCACGGGAACGTGGTCTCCGCGCCGCCGATCTAGGAATAAGGGCGCTGCCGGTCAACCGCCGGCGGCTTCGGCTCTCCATGTGACGACCAGAGCATCGCGCCAGGCGGGCATCCCCTCCATCAGCGTGCGGATCGGCGTCACGCCATGCCGGATGCGCCGATCGTCGAGCAGCACCGCGTCGCCCGGATGGCTGAGCGTGAAGCGCCCGATCGATCGCCCGTCCGCGTCGCCGATTTCGGTCACACCCTCGGTCACATTCTCGCGCGCGATCAGCATCACCAACACCCAGTCGACCCCGTCGCGGTGCAGCCCCTCGGGCGTCGGGCGGCCGATTTCGGCGGGTGACGTCTCGATCCGGAACTGGTGCATCTCGCTATGCCACGCCGCATCCGCCGCCCGCGCGTCGAGCGCGGCGAACAGGGGCGTCAGGCGACCGAAGATCGACCGCACGACCGGCCCCTGCGCGATCGCCCCCTCCACCGCGTCGAACCAGCGCTGCACGTCGCCGTTCAGCGGGTTATAGTCGCGGCTCTGATAATGCGGCTGGTGCGCCTTGCGAACCACATCGCCGCCCCGCGCCCCGAAACTCGCATGCCGCCTGCGCCGATATCGCCCGCCATCGGCCATATAGCGATCCTCGCCCAGCCGATCCCAAGACGCCGCAAACTCGACCCAGTCGCCCTCGCCCCATCCGATCAGGCGCTGCAACGCCGGCGCGGGCAGATGGACGAAACCCCGATCGGCCAGCTCCCCGGCGACATCGACAACGCAATGATTTTCCAATGCGAACACCCTCCTGCCGCGCAGATAGGTATGCGTGTGAGGTTTTGCGACCAACCTCCCCACCCGTCACCCCGGGCTTGACCCGGGGTCCAGCTGCCTTGCCCGGCGCTGGTGAAGAAGGAAGAAGCTGGACCCCGGGTCAAGCCCGGGGTGACGGTGGTGGGGGACGACGGCCTACGCCCCAATTGTGGTCGTCTAATTATAGTTTAACGTAGGTGAAACTCGATAGGAGCAAACTGTTGACTATCACCGTCACATTCGACGGAAATCCGACCGCGCTCTATAAATTTTGGGCGATGCCTGGCGAAGGCACTCAAGAAGAATCTTACCTTCGAGACTTACTCGTAGGCCATAAGTTGTTTTTTCAGGCAGCTCACAAACTGAACGATCCGTTTGACTGTTTGCCAGCCATCTACACTGCATTCACGCCCGACCGCGCCAAGATGCTTTTCGAGCGTCACATTCGAAGCGAGACGCCGGACGTGACCGACGCGGATTGTGCGGCTGAGGTCGAACGCCGTGTCACGTGCTTTGACTTCTCGTTGGTTGGAACACCTGAGTTTCAGCTTGGCGCACGCGATGCGTTTAAAGAGCATCGAGAAGTGATGGCAGTCTACTGCCTGTCAGCGCGCGTCGATTCCGTACTCATGTGGAGCCACTACGCAAAAAATCACACTGGCTTCGCGGTCAGATTTGACTACTCGGACACCTTCATCGGCGAAGCTCAACGGGTGCGATATGTCCACAAGCGACCGCTTATCGATCCTGGTTCGCGCGACGAACGCAACATGTATGTCGTGCTGCTTAGTAAAGCGCGTGATTGGAAATACGAACAGGAATGGAGAATCACTCGGATTGGTCGACCCGGTCTGCACAAATTCAACCCAAAAGCACTTACTGGGATCGTCTTCGGAATGGCGATGCCTCAGCTTGATCGAGACCGGTTGCGTGCCCTTTGTGGCGAAGGTGGCTTCGAACCAAAGTTTTATCAGGCTGTGGACGATGCTCGTTCGTTCAATGTTCAGATAGTAGAAGTTTAGACAAATGGCGGTCTTCGATACAACCGGCTGAATGGTCATACATCTAGTTTTAGAACGCGGAGCTGACGTTAGTATCTTGATAGCGCAATGACCGCTTTCCACCCATCCTCGTCATTGCGAGCGTAGCGAAGCAATCCACTCCGCATTTCGGAATGGATTGCCACGTCGCCTTCCGCTCCTCGCAATGACGAGGGGATATGACGGCCCTCACCCCGCCCCGGCGATCCGATAATAATCCGCCACCCGATCCAGCCCCATGCCCAGCACCAGCTTGCCCGCGCGCCGGGGCCAGCCGAGCGCCTTTTCCGCTGCCTCGATCCCCTCGCCCGCACACACCACGCGCCAGAGGATGTCGCTGAGGCCACCGCCTGCCGCCGCCACGGCCGCTTCGAAGCGGCGTTTGGCGTCGATCATCGCGGTCGTCGGGTCGGCGCCGCGCGGGGGCCCGCGTCGTCCGCCGCCCGAAGGCCCTGCATCCCAGCGCATCGTCACACGCGGGCCGAAGCCGGCCATCTCATAGTCGGCGCGCAGCCGCTCCCCCGCCAGATATTGCCGCTCGCTCACCAGCCCCCGCGCGAACAGCCAGCCGAGCGGCGATTCCGCCGCGTTCACGCTCACCGTGCGACCGCGCGGCGCGCCTTCGCGTGCGCGCACCGCGCCGATCCCCGGCTCCAGCCGCCTCTCCTCGATCAACCGTCCCGCCATGCGTGCCTCCTTCGTGCGAATCGACGAATTTACACTTGCCATCGCGGCGCATCTGTAGGACAGAGCATAACCAAATTGGTTTAATGGAGCCCAGACATGATCACCTGCATCCGCGAGGTTCGCCGCGCCAAGGGCATGACGCTGCAGGACGTCGCCGATGCCTGCGTCCCGCCCACCACCGCGCAGACGATCGGCCGGCTCGAAACCGGTACCCGCACCGTCTCGGTCGGCTGGCTCAACCGGATCGCCAAGGCGCTGGGGGTCGAGGCCGCCGAACTGGTCAAGCTGCCCGATCGCGCGGACCTGCCCGTCGCCGCGATCCTGTCGCCCGACGGCGCCGTCGCCCCGCGCCATCCGCAGACGATCACCCCGCCGCATCCGGAGGAGGGCGCGGTCGCGATCACCGTGTCGGCCAGCTTCGGCGATTATCGCCACGGCGACGTATTGTGGTGCGATCGCGTCGCGCCCGACGATTTCGGCGCCGCGCTCAACCGCGACGTGCTGGTCCCCCGCCCGGCGGGCCGCTTCGTCTTCGGCCGTCTGATCGGCCGCGAGGGCGCCAGGCTCCAGATCCTGCCCCCCGGCCCCGGCACGCGCCAGCAGGTCGTCGACAACGCCCCGTGGCTCGCCGTCGCGACGCGCCTCGTGCGCGACATGCGCTGAGGCGATGAACCGCAAGGCCAATAATCGTAAAGAACGCCTCGCTTGCTTCATCCGCGATGTGTGGGATGAAGGCGATGCGGACGCGGCCGACGCCTATGTCGCGCCGGTCTATACGATCCGCCACGATCCGGGCGATCCGTGGGACGGCGCCGTCCTCGATCTCGATGGCTTCAAGGATCGCGTACGCCAGTCGCGCGCCGCCTTTCCCGATCAGCGTTTCGACATTCAGGGGCTGTTCGAAGATGGCGACAGCGTGGTGATGACGTGGCTGTGGTCCGCCACGCACCAGGGCGACATCCCCGGCTTCCCCGCGACCGGCAAGCCGATCCGCATGTCAGGCGCGACCGTCTATGCCTTCGACGCCGACGATCGGCTGACCAGCCACTGGCAGATCACCGATCGGCTGGGCGTCTATCAGCAGCTGCACGCGAACCAGGCGTCGTCGAACCCCTAACTCGTCTCCCCACTCGTCATTGCGAGGAGCCGCAGGCGACGCGGCAATCCAGGCCCGCACTTGAGGTAGGTCGCGAGCCTCTCCAGTGCGGGCCTGGATTGCTTCGCTCCGCTCGCAATGACGAGTGGGGAGACGAGATGGGGGAATTGACCTTCCGATACACGAACCATATACGATCCGTATATCGGGAGGCGCATATGGGCATCGTGAAAATCGACGAGGATCTACACGAGGATATCCGCCGCGCATCCAGCGTGATGTGCCGGTCGATCAACGCGCAGGCCGAATATTGGATGAAGATCGGCATGCTGGCCGAAGCGCATCCGACGCTGAGCTTCAATGAGATCGTTCGCATGCAACTGGGCGCCGCGAACGTGCATCTCACGGACGCGTTGATCACCGCCTGATGGTCAAGACGCCCGACGAAATCGCGCTGATGCGCATCTCCGGCCGGCTGCTCGCCAGCGTGTTCGAAATGCTTGATGGGCAGGATCTGGCCGGCCTGTCGACGATGGCGGTCAACGATCTGGTCGATCGCTTCATCACCGTCGATCTCGCCGCCCGCCCCGCCAGCAAGGGGCAGTATGGCTTCAAATATGTGCTCAACTGCTCGATCAACCATGTCGTATGCCACGGCGTGCCCGATGCGGCGCGGATGATCCGCGACGGCGACATCATCAACCTCGATATCACGCTGGAAAAGAACGGCTTCATCGCGGATTCGAGCAAGACCTACATTGTCGGCACCGCCTCCCCCGCCGCCCGCCGCCTCGTGAAGGTGACGCAGGAGGCGTTGTGGAAAGGGATCGCGCAGGTCCGCCCCGGCGCCTGCCTTGGCGATATCGGCGCCGCGATCGAACGGCATGCCAAGAAGCACGGCTATTCGGTCGTCCGCGAATATTGCGGCCACGGCATCGGGCGCGAGATGCACGAAAAGCCCGAAGTCCTCCATTTCGGCCGGCCGGGCACGGGGATGCGCCTGCGCGAAGGCATGGTCTTCACGATCGAGCCGATGCTCAATGAGGGCACACGCAAGGTTTCGGTCGAGGAGGACGGCTGGACGGTCGTGACCAACGATCGCAAGCTTTCGGCCCAGTTCGAACATAGCGTCGCCGTCACCGCCACCGGCGTCGAAATCCTCACCCTGCGCCGCGACGAAACCCCGTGGCTGGCACGGCTGGCGGCCTGACTTTCCATCCGTCACCCCGGGCTTGACCCGGGGTCCCGCTTCTTACTTTTACGCCCTCTCAGGAAAGGCTGTGAAGCCAGAAGAAGCGGGAGCCCGGATCAAGTCCGGGGTGACGTAAGAGATTGAGCGCAAATCCTTCTTCTGCTGTTGCGCCACCTGCTTCCCCCCGTTAGCAGCCGCACAAAATGTGCATGGGGGATGCCAGCGATGTTTAGCTCTACGGGTCGGATCGACGCATGATCGACAAGGCCGACACCGCCCTGCTGATCAGCAGCTCCGCGCTCGTCCTGTTCATGACGCTGCCGGGCCTCGCCTTGTTCTATGGCGGCCTCGTCCGCGCGAAGAACTTCCTCTCCGTGCTGATGCACTGCTTCGCGCTGACCGGCCTCGCCTCGCTTCTCTGGTTCGCCGGCGCCTACAGCCTCGTCTTCCGGGGGGACGGCGCGTGGATCGGCGATCTGTCCGCAATCGGCCTGGCAAACCTCGCGCCGGTACGCGACGGCCTCGCCGTCCCCGAAAACATCTTCGCGCTGTATCAGATGACCTTCGCGGTCATCACCCCGGCGCTGATCGTCGGCGCTTTCCCCGAACGCGTGCGCTTCGGCTGGATGATGGCGTTTTCGGCTTTGTGGATCGTGCTGGTCTATGTGCCCGCCGCGCACTGGATCTGGGGCAATGGCTGGCTGGCGGCGATGGGCGTGCGCGATTTTGCGGGCGGCATCGTGGTGCATACGACGGCGGGCATTTCGGCGCTGGTGCTGGCGATGATGATCGGCCCGCGCCGCGGCTTCCCCCAGTCGCTGATCCCGCCGCACAGCGCGGCGATGACGATGATCGGCGCCGGCATGCTGTGGGTCGGCTGGTTCGGCTTCAACGGCGGATCGGCTCTGGTGGCGGACGGCACGGCGGGCAATGCGCTGCTCGCCACGCATCTGGCCGCCAGCGCCGCCGCGCTCACCTGGGCAGCGATCGAGAAGGTGAAGATCGGCAAGCCGACCTCGATCGGCCTCGTCACCGGCGCGATTGCCGGCCTCGCCACGATCACGCCGGCGGCCGGCTGGGTCTCGCCCACCGCGGCGGCCGCGCTGGGCGTCGCGGGGTCGCTCGTCTGCTTCGTGGCCGTGATGCTGGTCAAGCATCGCTGGAAGATCGACGACTCGCTCGATGTCTTCGCGGTCCACGGCGTCGGCGGGATGCTGGGGTCGCTGCTGCTCGCGATCCTCGCGCAGCCGATGCTCGGCGGCACGTCGCCCGCCGGGCTCGATGTGGTGCCGCAACTGGGGGTGCAGGCGCTCGCCATCGCGGTCGTAGCACTCTGGTCGGCGGTGCTGACCTGGCTCATCGCCTTCGTCGCCGGGCTGTTCCTGCCGATGCGCGTCGATGCGGAGGCCGAGCATGACGGGCTCGACCTCAGCCTCCACGGCGAACGCGCCTACGAGTTCGATTGATCCGGCCCATGCTCGTGCGCCATGAAGGGCGCATGAGCACCGACGCCCGCCGCACCAGCCCGTCCGCGCTTCGCAACCGCGCGCCGATCCTCGAGGTTCTGACGGCGGTGATGCCGCCAACGGGCACGGTCGTCGAAATCGCCAGCGGCACGGGCGAACATGTCATCCACTTCGCGGCGGGGCTGGCCGGGCTGACGTGGCAGCCGTCCGATCCCTCGCCCGAGGCGCGCGCCTCGATCGCCGACTGGATCGTGGCGGAAGGCACGCCCAACATCCTGGCGCCGCTCGATATCGATGCGGCGGCCGAAAGCTGGCCGATCGACCGGGCCGACGCGATCGTCGCGGTCAACATGATCCACATCAGCCCCTGGGCCGCGACGCTCGGCCTGCTCCGCCACGCCGCCGAACTGCTCCCGGCCGGCGCCCCGCTCGTCCTCTACGGCCCGTTCATCCGCGATGGCGTGGAGACCGCCCCCAGCAACATCGCCTTCGATGCCGATCTGCGCGCGCGCAATCCCGAATGGGGGCTGCGCGATCTGGCCGAGGTCGAGCGCGCCGCGCTGGCCGCGGGTTTCCGCCACATGGTGTTCTTCGCGATGCCCGCGAACAACCTGTCGGTCGTGTTCCGGAGAAGCGCGTGACGCGCCTTGCCGCCTGCAGTTGCGGGCAACTCACGGTCGCGTGCGCCGGCGAACCCGTCCGCGTCTCGATCTGCCACTGCCTCGACTGCCAGAAGCGCACCGGCAGCATCTTCGCGGCGCAAGCCCGCTTCCCGCGCGCGGCCGTGACGATCACCGGCCCCTCCGCGACGTGGAGCCGCACGGGGGATGAGGGCACCACCGCCAGCTTCCACTTCTGCCCCACCTGCGGATCGACCGTCTGCTGGGTTCCGGATGCCGCGCCCGACATAATCTACGTCGCCGTCGGCGCCTTCGCCGACCCCGCCTTCCCGCCCCCTTCCGTCTCGGTGTACGACGATCGCCGCCATTCGTGGGCGTTCAACGCGGGCGATCTGCCGATGGAGCATTGGGGCTGACCGCCGGCTTCCTCTCGCGGATCGACAATGACGGGCCGATCGCGCTGGTGATCGGCAACGGCATCCATCGCTACGACGCCGCCGATACGGGCACCGACTGGAATGCGATGATCCAGCGCATGGCCGCGCGCCACGGCCTCGCGTCGGCCGATCACGCCGCCCGCTTCGCGCTGACCGAACTGTACGACCTGATCGACCTCAAGCTCCCGCCCGACGCGACCCCGCAGACGCTTCAGCGCGAGTTCTGCGCATCGATGGCCGGCTGGTCCCCCGCGCCGCATCACCATCGGATCACTGCCTGGGCGGCGGCGCACAATGCGCCGATCCTGACCACCAATTTCGACACGATCCTGTCGGACGCGGCGGGCGCGCGGCTGCGCACCATGTTCGAACCGCGCGGCGGGCTGAAGCGGCCGACCGACTATTATCCGTGGGAGAAATACTTCGCCCACGCCCGCATGGCGAACCCGTGTGACCGTTTCGGCATCTGGCACATCAACGGCTTCATCACCCACATCCGCAGCATCCGCCTCGGCCTCGTCCACTATATGGACGCCGTCGCCCGCGCCCAATCGTGGCTGCGCGGACGCAACGGGCTGTTCGGCAAGGGCGACGTCGCGCACTGGCGCGGCCGCCATTCGTGGCTGCACATCGTCTTCACCATGCCGCTGCTGATCTTCGGCCTGCAACTCGGCACGCAGGAGGTGTTCCTGCGCTGGCTCCTGATCGAGCGCGCGCGTTACTTCCGCCGCTTCCCCGATCGCCGCAAACCCGCCTGGTATGTCCACCCGGCAAGCGAGGCCTCGCCCGACGACCGCGCCAAATATTTCTTCCTCGAATCGATCGGCATCACCACCATCGCCACCGACGATTATGACGCCATTTATGGAGAGGCGGCGTGGCGCATCTGACCACCCGCGCGCCCGGCAAAGGAGCCACGATGCGACCGCTCACCGCCGCCCTCGCGGCCTCCCTGCTCATCGCCACCGCCCCCGCGCTGGCCGCCGATCCGACGCCCGACCTCGCCGGCCTCTCCCCCGCCTGTCAGGGCGCGGCCAAAGCGATGCGCGCCTGCCTCCAACAGACGATCGACGCCGGCGCCCCCGACACCATCCGCGCCCCCTGGGAAAAGCAGATCGCCGACAGCGTGAAGATGTGGCGCGCGGCAAAGGACAAACCGGAGACCGACCAAAGCTGCAAGGACATCACGGCGAAATACGATTGCGAGTGAGCTTACCCGCCGTTCGGCCTGCCCGCGGCAAACAATCCGAGCCACGGCGGCGCGTGGAATAAGGCCATCAGCGCATACATCGTCGTCATGCTGCCGATCGGCGCGATGGCGGAGGCCGAACACAGGGCCGCCACGCCCGGCCCGGCCAGCGCGTTCGCCAATGCCATCAGCGCGAAGACCGGGCTGGCCGCCAGTTTCAGCCAGCGCGCCATCGTCATGCCTTGGGCGGGGCGGCGGGATCGCGGAAGGCGGCTTCGCCCGCGTCCGAAATCTCCGCCCAGGTCGCGTCGACGGCCGGCTCCGCGACATAATTGTCGTGCCAGTTCCACCATTTGTACGGGCGGTCCTGCGGATAGCCTTCGGGCGAATCCTCCCAGATTTCCTGCCGACCCAGCGGCGTGAGATCGAGGTAGCTCCACAAGGTGCCCATCGCTTCGTCACCGCGATTGTCGATGAAATAGGTGCGGAAGATCGCGTCGCCATCGCGGATGAACACATTGTGCCCGTGCCATTCGTCGACGCCGAAGTCCGCGTCGAAAGCGTCGGTGATCGTGTACCAGGGGATCTGCCCCCACCCCATGCGCGCCTTGAGCCGCGCGATATCGGGCTGCGGCGCGCGTGAGGCATAGACCAATGTGGTGTCGCGCTGATGCAGATGGGTCAGGTTCGATACCTGATCGGCCACCATCGAACATCCGCGGCAAGCATGATCCGGCCAGCCGAATACGCCGGGTTCGAAGAAGGCGCGATAGACGATCAGCTGCCGCCGCCCCGCGAACAGATCGAGCAGGCTGACCGGTCCGTCCGGCCCTTCGAACCTGTAATCCTTTTCGATCGCCATCCACGGCATGCGGCGGCGTTCGGCGGCCAGCGCGTCGCGGGCGCGGACATGCGCCTTTTCCTTGATCAGCATCGCGGCGCGCGCCTCGCGCCACGCCTCCGGGGAGACGATGGGCGGATGATTGGCCGGAAGATCGTGCTGCATGATCGCGCCCCCGCTCAGCTCTGTTCGCCGGAAATCTCGCCGATCCGCGCAACCACGCCGATCCAGCCGCCGCTCATATTGGTATAAGCGGTCTCGTTGCGCGGCAGGACGAAGCCCGAATGGACGACGCGCAGCCGCGTGCCATCCGCCTGCGGCTCCAGCGTCAGCGACACGACGGTGTCGAGCAGCGAACCATAGCCGACATTGTCCGCATGCCCGCCCCGCCAGCTATAGGCCAGGCAGCGATTGGGCACGACTTCGACGACCTCGCACTGGATCGTCCCGTCCCATTCGCCCGCCGCGCTCGTCTGATAGGTGAAGCGATTGCCGACGACCGGTTCGAACCCCACCGGCGTCATCCGCAGCCAGCGCGCCATCAGATCGGGCCGGATCAGCGCCGCCCAGATCGTCTCTGGCGAATGCGGAAACACCTCGTCGACCACGATCTCGCGGGTTGCGGCCTGCACGTTCACATCGGTCACGGATCGATCTCCTTCAGCAGGGCGCGCAGCTCGGCAAAGCCTTCGCGCCAGAATGTCTCGTAATGGCTCAGCCAGTCGAACAGCGGCGTCAGCCCCTCGGGCCGTGCGCGATAGAAGGTCCGGCGGCCGTCGGGCCGCTCCACCGCCAGCCCGGCCTGCTTGAGGTGCCGCAGATGCTGCGACACCGCGCCCTGCGTCACCCCGCTCGTCGCGGTCAGTTCGGCGACGTTGAGTTCGGAACGCATGAGGCGTTCGAACACCGCGCGCCGCGTGGGATCGGCAAGCGCGCGCAGCACGGTATCGATCTGGGTTTGCATCATACGAATCGATTAGCATTTGCTAATATATTAGTCAAAACTAATGGATATGCACCTGGTTGCCTCCGCCGCCCCGCCCGCCTAAGAAGCCTTCATTCGCAAGGATCCGGTGCAATTCCGGATGGCTATTCCGGCCGCCGATCCGCCGGACAACATCACACATGCAACCTCTCAGCGCCCTGCGTGCGCCATGTGCCTTGATGTGGACAATCCCATGCCCTTCCTGTCGTCCTCCTATCGCCGCCAGTGGTTCGGCACCGCCGATGGTGCCCGCCGCGATATCCTCGCCGGCATCGTCGTCGCGCTCGCGCTCATTCCCGAAGCGATCGGCTTTTCGATCATCGCCGGGGTCGATCCGCGCGTCGGCCTCTACGCATCGGTCGCGATCGCGATCATGATCGCTTTCATCGGCGGGCGGCCGGGCATGATCTCCGCCGCGACCGCCGCCGTCGCCGTCCTTGTCGGCCCGCTGGTGCGCGATCATGGCGTCGAATATCTCTTCGCCGCGACCATCCTGATGGGCCTGATCCAGATCGCGGCAGGGCTGTTGCGGCTCAATCTGGTGATGCAGTTCGTGTCGCGATCGGTGATCACCGGGTTCGTCAACGCGCTCGCCATCCTGATCTTCATGGCGCAGCTGCCGCAGCTGACCGGCGTGACGTGGCACACTTATGCGATGATCGCGGGCGGCCTCGCTATCATCTACGCGCTGCCGCGCCTCACCACCGCCGTCCCCTCCCCGCTGGTCGCGATCCTCGTGCTGAGCGCGATCAGCATCGGTATGGGCCTGCCGGTCAACACGGTCGGCGATATGGGCAAGTTGCCCGATGGCCTGCCCGGCTTCGCGCTGCCGCAGGTGCCGCTGACGCTGGAGACGCTGCGCATCATCCTGCCTTATTCGCTGGCAATGGCGGCGGTGGGCCTGCTCGAATCCCTGCTGACCGCGCAGATCGTCGACGACATGACCGATACGGACAGCGACAAGCGCGTCGAATGCGCGGGGCAAGGCGGGGCGAACATCGTCGCGGCCCTGTTCGGCGGCATGGGCGGCTGCGCGATGATCGGCCAGTCGGTGATCAACGTCACCTCGGGCGGGCGCAGCCGGCTGTCGACCTTCACCGCGGGCGTGGTGTTGCTGTTCCTGCTCGCGGTGCTCGGCCCTTGGGTGGGGCGCGTGCCGATGCCGGCGCTGGTCGCAGTGATGATCATGGTGTCGATCGGCACGTTCAGCTGGAACTCGATCCCCAATCTGCGCCGCCACCCGCCGACATCGTCGATCGTGATGCTGGCGACCGTGATCGTCGTCGTCGCGACGCGCGATCTGTCGCTGGGCGTGCTGACCGGCGTGCTGCTGTCGGGCATCTTCTTCGCCGGCAAGGTGCAGCGCATGTTCGCGGTGGAGCGCGAAGCCGCCGCCAATGGCGGGCCGATCGTCTATCGCGTGACGGGTGAGATCTTCTTCGCCTCGGTCGATCGCTTCACCCGCGCCTTCGGGCCGGAGGGCGCCGCGATCGTGACGATCGACGTCTCCGCTGCGCACTTCTGGGAC
The DNA here is from genome assembly GCF_004005865.1 of Sphingomonas crocodyli. NCBI lineage: Bacteria > Pseudomonadati > Pseudomonadota > Alphaproteobacteria > Sphingomonadales > Sphingomonadaceae > Sphingomonas > Sphingomonas crocodyli. Next base: position 1,223,995 of record NZ_SACN01000001.1, on the reverse strand, counting down.
ATTTCGGGCGTCGGCGCGCTCGACAAGGTCGTCGCCCGCCTGCGCCGCGACGGGGCGATCGTCGAGGTGATCGGCTATAACCGCGCCAGCGCCGACATCGTCGATCGCTTCGCGCTGCACGACAAGACGGGGGTGGAGCTGGGCGCGGTTCCGCATTGATAGGATAAAGCGCGGCGGCATTGCTCCCGCCGCCTGCCCGGCTATCCTCCCGCGCAAATGCATAAAGGAGAGCCCGCATGAACCCCTGCCCCAACCGCCTCAACAATAAGGTCGCGATCGTCACGGCGGGGGCGGGGCGGATCGGATCGGCGGTGGTGCGGCGGCTGATCGGTGAAGGTGCGAAGGTGGCGGTCGTCGATCTGCGCGGCGATGCGGCGCAAGCGGTGGCCGATCTGCACGGCGACGCCGCGATCGGCCTCGCCTGCGACATGGCTGACGTGAAACAGGTCGAGGCGATGGTGGCCGCCACGATCGATCGCTTCGGGCGGCTCGACATCCTCCACAACAATGCCGCCTTCCCCAGCAAGGGGGACGGCACCGCGATCGACACATCGTTCGAGCTGTGGGACGCCAGCATGGCGGTGAGCCTGCGCGGTTATTTCGCCGCGGCGAAGTACGCGATCCCGCACATGATCGCGGGCGGCGGCGGATCGATCATCAACACCACGTCGTGCGCCGGGCTGGCGGGCGATGTCGCACGCATCGCCTATGCCACCGCAAAGGCCGGCATCCTGGGCTTCACCCAGTCGGTCGCGACCCAGCACGGGCATCAGCGCATCCGTTGCAACGCGATCGCCCCCGGCCTGATCGCCGATGAAGGGATGCGCGCGATGATGCCCGGCTATATCGACATGTTCGCGCGCCACATCGCGCTCCCGTTCGTCGGCGAGGGCGACGACATCGCCGCGATGGTCGCCTTCCTCGCCTCCGACGACGCGCGCTACATTACCGGCGAATGCTACCGCGTCGACGGCGGCTATCTGGCGCGCCAGCCGCTGGCGTCCGACCTGCGCGACGCGGGTTAACGCACCTGCTTCGCCTGCTTGTGGAGCCGGCGCGCATTGTCGATCAGCGCCACGCCGTCCGGCCCCCACATCAGCCGCATCAGCCGCCGTTCGAACGGCCCCTGCTGGAGCAGCCAGAACAGCGGCATCGCCAGATAGCGCGCCGCCACCGCGACCGCGCTTTTCACCGGCCCCAGCCCCGCATTGTGCCGCGCCTTTGCGGGCAGCGCGCCCAGGATCGGTAGCTTGAACATCGCGAACTGGATCATCAGCGGCAGGATCGCGCGAACCTGCGTCTTGTGGAAATTGCGCTTCATCGTCTCGGCCGAAAGCTGCGGGAAATTCTGGCCGGTCGCGGGGATGGTGTCGATCGTGTCGCTATGCCCGAACAGATGGTCGTATTTGCGGTAGAGCGCGCGCAACTGCGCCATGTCCTGCGGAATCTCCGCCTCCGGCGCGCCGACAAGGCGGAGATAGGCGCCCACCTCGCGCACATATTGGTCGCGCTTCGCCTTGGGCAGGCGGCGCGGCAGCCAGAAACCGCGAAAGGCGAACGCCTCATACATGCGCAGGATCGGGTGCATTTCGGTCAGCGCGGCCCACATCGCCTCGCGCGGTTCGGCGGCCGCATAGCCGCCCAGGTCGGGCGCGCCGATATCGATCACGTCGCCCGCGACCCTCTTGTGCACGCGGTGCAGGTGATCGGCCATCTTGCGCGCGGTCGCCCCGTCGCCCAGCCACATCGGCGCATGCATCCCCGAATTGCGCTGGAACCGTTCGAAGGCATCGAAATAGGTCAACGTCCCGTCGCGCGCCTTGCGCGACAGCGGATCATGATCGCGGATGCCCGCCGCGATCGGCTTGTAGGTAAGCTGCATCAGCGACTGCCCGATGCTCTCCAGCACGATAACCGCCGGATGGAGCAGCACGTCCCACGCCACGCTGCCCGGCCCGAACAGCCCGTAATCGGGCGCGCCATCCGGCCCGGTCGGGGCGCCCGCGGGCACCGGCTCACCAAAGCGCCGCCAGCGTCGCTCGGTCCCCATCAGCTTTTCGGTCGACAGGATATTGTCGACGACGCGCGTGTTCGCCTCCGCCGTGCTCATTGGCCCTCTCCTCCGCTCCCCGACTCAATTCCCGGTCGGGAATATACTTGCCTTATCGATGCGGACGGGGCGATAGGTCAACCCTGGGAAACGGATGGGCGGATATGGCGGCGGCGCGGCGATCACCGGGGAACAGGGCGGGGCTCGATCTCGCGCGGATCATCACGGCGGCGCGCGAGATCGCGCCCGACGCGCTGTCGATGCAGGCGGTGGCGGACGTGCTGGGCGTCGATCGCAAGGCGCTCAACTATCATGTCGGCGATCGCGAAACCCTGCTCGGCCTGATCGCGCAGGAAAGTTTTGCCAGCAGCTTTTCGGGGGTCGAGATCGCTGCGCATGCCGACTGGCGGGAGGCGTGCCGCATCTATGGCCGCGGCTATGCGCAGGCGGTGATCGTCACCGGATCGCACGCGCGCCACCTGCCCCCGCACCACGCGCTCGCCGGCCGCTTCCTCGCGACGACCGAGGCGCTGCTGCTCAAGCTGACAGATGCGGGCTTCGATGATGCGGCGGCGGTGCGCAGTCTCGCCTTGCTCACCAACATCTGCCACGCCTTCGCCCGCGACGCCGAAACCAGCCGCACCAACCCGGCCAACACGCGCATCAACCTGCTGCTCGGCAGCCTTTCCAGCCACGGCGAGGCCGCCTTCCCCAATCTGGCGCGCATCACCGAAGGCGGCATAGACACCTATGGCGACGCCCAGCTCGACTTCGCGATCGAGACCTGCATCGCGGGGATGGCGGCGCGGTTGGGGGATGCCACCGAATGATGTGGCGAGCGTCAGGCGCGGCGCTGATCGCGCTGATCGTCGGCGCGGCGTTCTGGATCATGGGTTCGGCAATCGTCTTCGACAGGTCCGGGCAGGTTGCGTCCGCAGCCATTACGAGCGGAGGCCCACCCGCCCAGCCTCTCCACGTCTTACCGTTCGGCCTTTTCTACGCCGTTCCACAGCATGACGGGACGATCGAAATCACATGCCGTGACGGCTCGCGCGCCCGGTGGGGATATGTCAGCGGCTATGTCCACACATGGCTTCGTGTCGAGAAGGGGCAAGGCTGTAGGGACGTCGCGAACGACAGCGCATTGGGTGGCCGCGCCGCCCCTTAAAACACCTTCCCTTCCCAGCGTGCCTCGCGCGCTTTTTCGTCCAGGTAGCGGCTGAGCGCGAGGGCGGCGATCAGGGTTGCAGGAGCGATGGCGTGGCTCCATTCGCCGGCGACCAGCAGGGTCGCGATCGCGCCCGCCATCGCGAGCGCCGCCAGCACGCGCCCCAGATCGCGGGTGCGCAGCGGGACGAGCAGCATCGCGGCGGTCAGCTCGATCGTGCCGGTCAGATAATGGAAGCCCGCCGGATAGCCCCAGCGCGCATAATCGGCGCGCACCGATGCGGGCGGGAACAGGTTCGCGATCCCGCCGACCAGGAAGAAGGCGATCAACCCCGCGATCAGCAGAGCGCGCAGCAGGGATCGGGGCGTGCGGGGAAAGATCATGTCGGCTCCTTGGCTTGTGCGCGGCGCTTGCCGCCGGGGTCCGACGGCTTCATAGAACCTCAACCAAGGTTGAGGTCAAGGACAATCGCGATGGCGGTCAAAACCGCGCTGACGGTGGGCGATGTGGCGAAACGCAGCGGCGTGCCCGTATCGACGATCCACTTTTACGAGGCGGAGGGGCTGATCCACGGCTGGCGCACCGCGGGCAACCAGCGGCGCTACGAACGCGCCGTCCTGCGCTACGTCGCGTTGATCCAGGTGTCGCAGCGGGTCGGCCTGTCGCTGCGCACGATCAAGGATTTCTTCGCCACGATCCCCACCGATCGCGTGCTTTCCGCGCAGGACTGGCACCGCCTGGCCGAGCCGTGGCGCGCGTTGATCGACGCGCGGATCGAAACGCTGCGCCGCCTGCGCGACGAGGTCGACAGTTGCATCGGCTGCGGCTGCCTCTCGCTCACCGATTGCCCGCTACGCAACCCGGAGGACCGGCTGGCCGGGCAAGGCGCGGGGCCACGCATATTGATGCGGCCGCCTGCGAAATCGCTTTGATCAACAGGCCCGGTGATAGGCGTTGAGCCACAGCTCCGCCGCCGTTTCCGACGTGAAGACGCCGTGGGTCGCCGGGTTGAAGCCGCGCTTCATCTGCATCTTTACCAGGCTGGAGGCGACGATGATCGCGGCGCGTTCGGGCGGGCGATACATGCGGCACATCGCGGTGTGGAGCATGCCGGCGACTTCGGGCGCCTGCACCGGCGCATCGCGCAGGTCGACCAGGGTGCGTGACGGCTGCCCGCTGCGCCGCGCCTCGATCAACACCGCCTCGAACTCACGGATATGCGCCGCGACATGTTCGACCGACCAGAATCCCCGGCCGACCACCTTGATCAGGTTCTGCACCCGATCGACCGCGATGGTGAGAACACCCCGCGAAGATAGAGCGGATGGATCCGGCGATGTGTGAACGCTGGCAGTCTGCATGGCGAAGTCCCTCAACTTCACCCGGCGGTGCCTCCGTCTCCCTAAGGATTGGTGGACCGGCGGCGCGGAACGGGGCGAACCTCCACCAATGGATAAGGCATGAGTGATTTTAGGAGGTGGATTGGAGCCTGATTGGGCAATAGCGCAGACCGGAGACGAAGATTAGCATGCGCTAATGACCGATCATCTCTTCACATTCATTTGCGAGTTCGAAGGTGGCACTTATGCCTCGCAGGTTCAGGCACTCAATGCCCATCATGCTTTGATGGAATGGGGAAAGTCGCTTCGGCATAGCCGCCCGATGGGCGACCGGGCCGAGATCATTGCCGATGCCGCATTCGACGAAGACGAGCCCCCAACGCCGCTAGATGGCTTGGACAATGTGTGGTGCTGGACTACGGAAATCGACGGTCGGCTTCTGCTTGCCAACATCGTGCGAACCCTTGGCCGGTCGAACGTGCATCCATGACACCATCCGAAGCGTTCGAAAGCCTCTCTCTTTCGCTCATCGGCCTGCCGATCAGCTATATCTGGCGCGGCTACGGCTCTGCACTTTTCGTAGAGTGCGGCGAATTGCATCCTCTCCTCAATCGGGTTGGGTCGCCGGGTCATCCTGAAGGCGATGTCTCGTTAGCCGTCGAATGGAGTTGGCGCATCGAGGACGAGAACGCGATCCGATGCGGAAGCTGGAGTGAAGAAGACCTTTGGGAGCCAGCCTTCGATACGCTGCGAAACACACGCATTGCCCGATGTGAGTTGTTCGGCGCGTTACCCGAGATCGTGATCACCAACGATCGCGGCACTCGTTTTCTGTCTTTCTCAACCACAGACGGGCAGCCCAAATGGCACTTGGTGGACCGACGAAGCGGTCCATCACGCTGGTTCAGCGTTCGAGACGGGAAGCTGCATCTCGGGGACGGCAGCGAGCCTGTGGTCTAAGTACCGCCCCCCTAAACCACCACCGTCCCCAGCCGCGCCGCCGCCGTCAGGTAGCCGCGCATGCCCTGTGCCGCGCGGTCGGTGAGTTCGATGAAGACGCGGCGGCCGTCGAGGGGGTCGGCGATGCGTTTGAAGAGGCCCGCGTCGGTCAGCTGGCGGATCCAGCGCAGCGCGGTCGTCGCGGGGACGGCGGAGGCGATGCACAGGCTGGAGACGGCGACCGGGCGCTGTTCGATCCGCGATGCGGTGAGATCGAGCAGCATGTCCCACGCGGGATCGGCGAACAGTTCGTTGCCGAAAAACTGATCGCGCAGGCGGCGGGCGCGGATCATCGCGCGGATCGCAGGGGCATCGGCCGGTTCGATCGTCGCGCCATCCTCCGCCGGGATCGGCGGCGGCGAGGCGCGTTCGCGCACACCCGTCGGCTGCACCTCGTCCGACAGCCGCGCGAGGGTGCGCGCGATGCGGCCCACCTCCTCGCTCAATTTCTGGAGCCGCGCCTGCCCGCCGTCCGATTTGACGTCGTGCAGCACGGTGCGCGGCCGCGCGAGCATTTCGGCCACCGCCAGCGCGCGTTCGGCCGGTTGCGGGGTCGCGAGCAGAGCGACGCCCGGCTGTTTGATCCGCGCCGCCGCCAGATCGATCAGGGCCGGCGCGACCGTGACGACGCTGGCATGGTGGCCCATCTCCGCCTCGGCATCGAGCCGGTCGAGCAGGCGATCGAGCGCGTCGCCATGATCGGCGGTGACATCGACGACGACCAGATCGGTCGACACCTGGATATTGAGCCGGTCGATCGCCGCCGCGATCGGCAAAGCGGCGGCGACGCGCGCGCCTGCATGCGTGGCGCTGCGCGTCGCGGCGGCGATGCCGGCGTCGCTGTCGCCAAATATCAGAACGGTCGGCGAATCATCCCAATCGGCCATGCTTCTTCTCCGCCGAAGCCAGCGGATCGCCCCCGATCCGTACTGACATCCCTGTTCGGCTTTCGTTCCAGAATAGCAGCCATATCGGACATGTCAGCCCGATTGCTCGAAAATGGAGGAAGTTGCCGGCCGGTTGCCACGGACTGTCCCGCTTCGGAACATCCGTGCGCCGAGTCTCGTTCTTTGCCGGATATCAGGCGAAGAGAGGAGTGCGACGAATGTCCGGAAAATATGCGCCGCGCAACGAGCAGGGCAAACATGTGATCGCCAAGGACGACCCGCATGCCCTGCGCGTCCTCAAGGAAGAACATCACATCTTCCGCCGTCTGTTCGACGAGGCGAACCATGCTGGCGAGGATCGGCTGCTTCAGATCGCGCGCGAATTGTGCATGCGCCTGTCGGTGCACATGACGATCGAGGAGGAGATCCTCTATCCCGCACTCAAGCCCGTGATCGGCGCCGACGAGGTCGACGAGGGCATTGTCGAACATCAATCGGGGAAGCGCATCTGCGCTGAACTGGAGCAGCTGGACGGCACCGAGGAATTGTTCGCGTCCAAGGTCCATGTGCTGGGCGAGGAGACCGTCCACCATATCGACGAGGAGGACGAGGATCTGTTCGAGGACGCCAAGGAAGCGCACGAAAAGGGTAAGGTCGATCTCGACGCGCTGGGCGAGGAATTGCGCGCGCGGCAGGCCGAACTCTACGATCAGATCGCCGAGACGGGCGAGACCGGCAAGACGTGCGATGCGGTGGCCGACGAGGTGGAGCGGGTCTGACCCCGCTCCATCGCCGACCGCCCGCCCTAACCCGCCGCGCTCGATTTCCGCTCGGCCGCGGCCTCGCGGCACATGCGCGTCAGATCCTTGCGCAGGCTCGGTCCGCTCATATGCGCGAGGACGT